>JAITNG010000027.1 GCA_031290595.1 Oscillospiraceae bacterium | reverse complement strand
ATTATCACAGGCACCTGGACACGGCACGCCGTGTCCCTACAAAGGTGCATAAAAAATCAGAGGTGCGGTGGCGTTTTATCCCGGTGTGTAGGGACACGGCGTGCCGTGTCCAGGCACAGAAAAATGAAGCACTGCTTTTAATCAAGGAATAGTATAAAAACTTCACTTCTACCCCGGCGTGGCCATGCCGCGCCCTACTCGGATGCGGCCAGTGGCCGTTTTGTCAACAAAACCAGCCAGCAGTAAAAGGCAGGTCAACAAAGCGCCACTGGCGCCATCGGAGTAGGGCGCCAGTGGCCACGCCGGGGTGGAAAATAAACTTTTAATTTTGGCAAGCATCACAGAGGGGAACAGCGTAAACGGCCTTTGGCCGGACTTTTGTAGGGCGTGCCTCGGGCGCGCCGGGGCTTTAAAATATCCCTTGCCCAACGCAAATGAAGATGCACGTTTTTGAATCGAGGAACAGTATAAACAGCAACGGCAGGAAATTTCTTCCTGCCGCCGCTGTTTTTGGGATTGTTTATTCCCCTTATTGCCCGAACGCCACTGTGAAGCAGTGCGAACGGATGACCTTGGAGCCGAACAGCTTGGAGCGCACTTCGCCGCCGATCAGCGTGCGGTTGCCTACGCGTATGGTCTGCACGTAGCCTGCTGCGTCGTAGGTCGCATCGCCGAACCAGGTGGCCGGGTCGCTCCCCAGCGTGATTTCCTTGCCCGGGTTGTTGCTGTTGTAGGTCGCCACATAATTGCGGATCTCTTGCTGTGTGAAGCTGCGCGTGGATGTATCCACAACTTCGATGCTTTCGCGCCCGCCCTGGAGGTAGGGCTTCGCCGTGCCGCCCCAAACGTAGGCCGCGTTGGTTGTGCGCCCTGCGGTGGAATCGAAATAGAGCGTTTCGGCAATCGCGCCGTCATACGCCACGTAGCGGCCCAGCACAGAATTGACCAGTTCAAGCACCTTGGCGTGCTGCTTCTTTTCCCATGTGCCGTTCCAATCGGCGTCGGCAATCAAGTGCTGGTTGCCTTCCTTGGTGTTGAAGCCTTTTTGCTTGGCCATGGTGTAAGCGCAGATCACCTGCGCCTTGAAGGCCTCGTCCGCCACGGAGCTGGGGTAGCCGATTTCGCCGCAGGTGACGCGGCCAAGGTATTCGGTCAGGGTATACACCGCGCCTTCGTGGATCACCGTCAGGGGCGTGGTCTTGTCTTTTTCAAGGGTGATCTTGGGTGCAAAATAGTAGTGCAGCAGGATTTCACTGTATTTCCAGCCCTGCAAGGCGTATGCCTTTGCGCCTTCCTGGCTCATGCCAACGCCGTGGCCATAGCCGCGCACGCTGAACAGGAAGGTTCCCTTGGCGGCGGGGGTTGTGGTCGGCGCTGTGGTGGCCTTGGTTGTGGTCGTTGTGGCTGTTGTTGTTGCTTTCGTAGTGGAAGCCGTTGTGGCCGCTGTGGTCGTGGCAGCTGGCAGCGTGGGGAGTGGGAGGCTTGGCCAGGGGATGGTATCCTGTGTTTGTATGTAGCCCAGCAGGGCGGTGAACAGATCCCCGCCCAGGCGCAGCATTCGTTGCAGGAGTTGCAGCCATGCGCTGTCGCCGGGTGCGGTGCTGTCGAGCTGCAATGCCGGGAGTTGCGCCAGGTCGTTTCGGGCTTCGCTGACCCAGTGGATGGCTTCCAGGAGCGGTTCATCCAGGGCATATTCCTGTGCCACAATGGTTTGGGTGGAGCTGACCGTGCTTTCCAGGGCGCGGCCCTGCGGGCTTTGGAAGGTGAGATACACCGAAGCGACGACAGTTGCCAGCGCCAGGCAGGAAGCCGCGGCT
This sequence comes from Oscillospiraceae bacterium, assembly GCA_031290595.1. GTDB lineage: Bacteria > Bacillota > Clostridia > Oscillospirales > Acutalibacteraceae > WRMQ01. The sequence goes on along the minus strand of JAITNG010000027.1, from coordinate 6,506 downwards.
GCGCGGTGCCTTTTGTTGGTGCGTTTGAGGGGCGCGGGGCTTTCCTGCAAAGCGAGGATGCGCGCTTCCCTGGGGGGCAGCCCCTTGGTTTCCAGGTGATCGCAGAGCAGACGGAGCAAGGCTTCCGCCACACCTGCGGCGCATTCGGCAGGCGCTTCGCCCGGTTCCAGCTCCAGCTGGCGCACCTGGGCATATTCCTGGGCGCTCCCGGCTGCAAGGTAAATCAGCTGGGCGCCGTTTTGCGCCGGCAGGGGGGCGGAGATCACGCCGCACAGAGCGTCCGGCTCCCGGGTGAGGAAGCGCTTGGAATAGCGCACCGCGTCTTCCGGGGTTAGGATCGTCGCTTCCGGCGCAAGCTGCACCGCGTGGATGGAGTCCGGCACCCCAAGCTCGCGGAGCAGGGGGGCAATTTCGCGCCATTCGGTGGGCAGCGCCAACAGGCAACGCCTGCCACTGAGCTGCCTTGCCAGCGTCAGTAAGCTGCTGACGGTCTTTGCCATATCCGCCCGGCGGGTGCGCAGGCGCACAATTTCCGCCAGCGGGGGGGCTTGGGCGAACGGCGGCGGCGGTGTGCCGCCCAAAGCGCCGCTCTGGGGGAAGTATTCCGCCGCTGCGCTGTGTGCATCGGCTGCTTCTTCGCTTTCGCCATGCGATGCACCCCCGGGGATGATCGCATCCGGCAAAATCGGCGCAAAGCGGCTGAAGGGTGCGCTGATTCTTTCAAAGACGGCGCTTGCGTCGTTCACCGGCGTTGCGTTCGCAGCCTGTTTGGGTTGCGCTTCTTCGCTGCGCAGCCTGTCGAGGCAATCATAGAGCGCCGGGCCGAGTTCCGCAAGGGAAGCCAGGCGCAGGGGCAGGAAGACCAGGCACTGCCCGCCGCACTTGAGGGAAAAGCCGGTGTCGCGGCCATCCAGCGTGTGGAAGAGTTCCGCTTCCGCAGGGAAGAGCGCATCCTCCGGGCAAGGGCTTGCTTGCCGCGCAAGAACCTCCGTTCGCACGACTGCGGGGATTTCCATCGCGGCGAGCAGATGCTTGCAGCAGATGCGGGCGCGGTCGGCTTCCACGGCGACGAGCATCACTTCGCAATCTTGCAATTGCGCCTGCAAAGCGACGAGGAGCTGGAATTCATCGTTGGCATAGGTGGGGTTGGGGGCGCCGGGGAACGCACGGGCGACAATCCGCCCTAATTCGCAGACCTCTTCGGTCAACGCAGTGCGCTGCAAAATAAACGTTTTCAGGGTATTCATATTTGATCAACCTTCCAGAATTTTTTAACGTCTTTATATTTTACGTAATGCGGCCTCACTATGTGCGTCCGCAGGATTTTTGTGATCCCCTGTTGCCTTTCTTTCCCCCGTTTGCCTCCCCGTGCCTAACTCAAGGGTACCAGCGTTCTTTGTTCTTCCATGGGTTGACGCCCTTGTTGTATTTGTTGTACCACGCCTGTGCGTAGCGTATATTGGGGTTGTGGTGCACCTGATCCGCTGGGATGTTCGGATCCTCGCCTTCGCGCAGGAGCCGGCCGACGATGACCAGGAACTCGTTCTCATATTGATAGAGGCAGGTCTGGATGCTGAGTAGCCTGTCGCCGTATTGAATGTCCACACCCTCCGTGCTGGTGTAAAAGAGCGTGCGCTGCTTGAGCTGTTCCACGTAACCGTTGAAGTTTTCTTCACTCTTGAAGTTCGGCGTATCGAAGTGGAACACGTAGCCGTTGTCTTCCTGCGGGGAACCGTTGGTTTTGAGTACCGCCACGATTTTGTATCGCAGTGTGGCGTCCTCCAGTTCCAGCGAAATGATCGGGTATTTGGAGAGCGTCGCCTTGGTTTCGTAATTGGTGAGCGAGGCGAAGATTTTGCCGTCGTGCATGTGGTGACCATAGATAATCAGGTTGGCGTCATCCAAGGCCTGACTGTTGCGGTAATCCAGGAATGGATTGCCATAGTTGGAGGACATGCGGTCAAAATCTTTCTTCAAATAGGTTTTGTTATCCCCCGTCTGCACCACGGGCAGTTCGACGCTCGCACCGGGGATGGAAAGCCAGCCGACGTATTCCGGGTTCCTCGCTTTGAGCGCAGTATAGGTCAACCGCCGTTGCTCCGCTTCCGCAGGCGCCTGGATGTAGCCGCCATCCGGCGTGGTCATATCGACGATGGCGTCGCCGTGGATCCCCTGGAGCTTGGCCGACTTGCTTTTGGCGATGCCCGGGTCAATCACATAGAACCACAGCAGCACCAAAACGCTGATGAACATCACAAACACGGCAATATCAAAAATGATCTTGCGCCGCTTTTCCCGCTTGGAATCCGTTTTGAGCGGCAGGAAGTTCTTTTCAAAAAAGTTCTTCTTGCGCAGCTTGGGGCCGCTGGCTTCAAGCACGGATTCCATTGCCTCCAAGGCGTCCTTCGATTCTTCACGCTTCATAAAATTCCCCCTTCACTTTTAAGGCTGCTGCGTCAGCAGCAGTTCGCGCAGCAGCGCCAAGGCTTGTTTTGCCGCTGCGATGCGGTTGTACTCCCGGTCGTTCCGCCCCGTTTCGAGTTTTCGCGCCAACACAACGTTGCGGTCGGCCACTGCCAGATAGATCAAACCGACTTCCTTTGCTGTGCCATCGCTGCCCGGCCCTGCAATCCCCGTCACCGCCAGGCCAAAATCTGCGCCGGAGCGGGTGAGGATCCCCTGCGCCATTTCGCGGGCGCATTCGGCGCTCACTGCGCCGTGCCGGGCGAGCGTCGCCCCCTGCACACCCAGCAGCGCTTGCTTGCAATCGTTGCTGTAACTGACCACGCCCCAGCCAAAAACATCGGATGCGCCGGGGACATCGGTCAGCCGCGCGGCAATGCCGCCGCCTGTGCAGGATTCGGCCAGCGCAACGGTTTGCTTGCTTGCCCGCAAAAGATCAATGACCGTTTGTTCTAACGATTTGTCGACGGAATAGGCCGCTTCTCCTAAAATTTCTTTCAATTTTTTGAGGATCGGTCTGCAAAGGGCTTCCGCTTCCGCCTGTGTGGGCGCTGCGGCGCTGACCCGGAGGTAGCTTTCCGCATCCTTGGCGTAGGGCGCGACGGTGGGGTTGGCCAGGTCGAGGTAATCCTGCGCGAGTTCGGCCATGCGGCTTTCGCCCAGGCCAATGGTGCGCAGGTGGTGCGAAACGATCACCCCGGAAGCGTAGGCCGCAAGACGCGGCTTGAGTTCGCTCAAAAAGAGGGGCTGCATCTCCCTTGGCGGGCCGGGCAGCAGCGCCGCGCACTTGCCGTCCTTTTGGATCCAGCAGCCGGGGGCTGTGCCGTTCTCGTTGGGCAACACCACGCAGCCCGCCGGCACCATCGCCTGTTTGCGGTTGCTTTCGCCCATCGGCAGCCCGCGCTGCCTGAAGAAGGCTTCAATGCGCCCCATCTGGAACGCGTCCGCTTCCAGCGTGAGGCCAAGCGCTTCGCAGATCACCTCTTTGGTGATGTCATCCGCCGTGGGGCCAAGCCCCCCGGTGAGGATCACAATACCGCTGCGTTCCCATGCGGCAAGGAAGTCTTCGCGCAGCCGCGCGGGGTTATCCCCCACGGTGCATTGCCGTTCCACGGCGATCCCCATGGCGGCCATCTGCTCGGCCAAAAAACGTGCGTTGGTGTTGGTGATTTCGCCCAGCAGCAGTTCGGTTCCCACCGAAATCAGTTCGCATACAATCATGGGCATCCCCCCTTTCAAATCGGCGTAATCCAATGTATCTGCACGCCTTCACAGGCGGTGCGCACCAGGCTGTCCATTTCCAGCGCCGCTTCGGCTTCTTCCGCCTGGCGGAGCCTGGGCTTGGTCTTCGGGTGCCGGGGCGTGAAGACCGTGCAGCAATCCTCATACGGGAGGATGGAAATATCGAAGGTATCAATCTGCCGCGCAGTGCGCACCACCTCTTCCTTGTCCATCCCAATCAGGGGGCGGAAGACGGGGAGCGCGGTGACGGCATCGGTGCAGGCCAGCGCACCGAGGGTTTGGCTGGCCACCTGGCCAAGGCTCTCGCCCGTGATCAGTGCGCCGCATTCATATGTTTTGGCGAGCTGTTCGGCGCAGCGCATCATGCCCCGCCGCATCACGATGGTGAAAAAGTCTTCCGGGCAATGTGCGCGGATCGCTTCCTGGAACTGTGTGAAGGGAACCACCAGCAAACGGATGGGTCCTGTGTAAACCGCGACCTTGCGCAAAAGGCTGTGTACCTTTTCTTCCGCGCGGGCGCTGGTGTAGGGGGGCGATGCAAAGTGGATGCCCGTCAGGCGCAGGCCGCGTTTGCCCATCATCCAGGCGGCGACGGGACTGTCGATTCCGCCGGAAATCAGGATCGCCGCTTCGCCCGCCGTGCCGGAGGGCAAGCCGCCCGCGCCCCGTTGCTGATCGGCATGGAGGAAGGCGTACTGTTCCCGGATCTCAACCGAAACGGTCACGGCCGGGTGGTGAACGTCCACACGCAGGTGCGGGAAGGCTTCCAGAACCCGTTCCCCGACGGTTTCGCAAATTTCCGGCGAACGCAGGGGGAACGACTTATCCGCACGCTTGGCTTCCACCTTGAAGGTCTGCGCGGCGGCCAGGGCGGGGGCAAGGTATTCTGCGCACGCGGCCAGGATCGCCGCCATATCCTTGGGCAGCCGGATGGCCTTGGCGTACCCGGCAAAGCCGAACACCTTCCCGGCCAGCCTGGCGGCGGCGTCAATGTCAACCCCCACGGTGAGGGGGATCGCCTGGACGGTGGATTGCGAAACATTATATTGCCATTCCCCCAAGGGGTGCAGCTGCCGCCGCAGGTTTTTGAGCAGCTGGTCTTCAAACGTGCGGCGGTTTAGCCCCTTGAGCGCAAGCTCGCCCATTTTGAGCAGCAGAATCTGTTCTTCCTTCAACATACGGCTTGTGTTTCCTATTGCATTCATTATTTGCGCGCCAGCGTCGCCTGTGCTTCGTTGAGCGCATAGAGGAAGGCGTCGATTTCTTCCCAGGTGGTGTAGCGCGAAAGGCTGACCCGCAGCGCACCGGCGATTTCGGCGTCATTCAGCCCCATCGCCCGGAGGACGCGGCTCTTTTTGCCTTTGGCGCACGCCGAACCGGAGGATACATAGACGCCGCGCTCTGAAAGGAAGTTGAGCATGGTTTCCGATTGCAGACCGGGGAGGGAAAGATTGGTCACATACGGCAGCGCATCGGCGGGGGAATTGATGCGCACGCCTTCCATGCTTTGCAGCCCCTGCACCAGGCGGTCGCGCAGTGTGCCGACGTATTCGATGCTCTGGGCGGGGTTGGGCAGGGCGTGCGCCGCCGCCGCAAACCCGGCGATGGCGGGCATCGCTTCGGTTCCCGGGCGCAGCTTGCCTTCCTGCGTTCCGCCATAGAACAGCGGCGCAAGCCGCACGCCCTTACGGATATACAGTGCGCCGACCCCCTTGGGACCATGGATCTTGTGGGAACTGACGGTCAATAAATCCGCGCCGATGCGCGTAGGCTGCACCGGCAGCTTACCGAAGGCCTGCACGGCGTCCACATGCACCAGCGCGGGCGCACCCTTGGCCTGGACGGCCTGGCGCATCGCTTCCACCGGCTGGATGGTGCCGACTTCGTTGTTGACCGCCATCAGGCTGACCAGAATTGTTTCGCGGTTGACGGCCTGGAGCAACTCGCGTTCCGCAATGCGCCCCGCGCGGTCAACGCCCAGATAGATCACTTCAAACCCGCGTGCGGCGAGTTCCTTGGCGCTTTCCGCTACGCTGGAATGCTCCACCGCAGACGTGACGATCCTGCGGCCGCGCCGCCGCAGGGCGTTGGCCGCGCCAAAAAGCGCCAGGTTGTTGCTTTCGGTGCCGCCGGATGTGAAAAGCACCTCGTTGGGTTCGCAGCCCAGGCGGTTGGCGAGCGCGGCGCGGCTGCGGGCGAGCAGATGCTCGGCTTCCAGCCCCACGCCGTGCAGGGACGACGGATTGCCCCAGAAACGACTGAGTTCCTCCTGCATGGCTTCAATGGCCTCCTTGCAGGGGGGCGTGGTCGCGCTGTTGTCAAGGTAAGCATCCACAGTCATTCAACCTCCAAAATAGGTGAAGTGTGCGTCGGCTGCACGCTGTGATTATTTCTATTATACATCGTAAGAACCTCACTTGCAATCTGAATTTGGCGCTATGCCAGAAATTTTTATTTCGCTTTGTTACGATTTCTTGATTTTGACGCACTTTACTGCGAATATTACCATAATTTGGTTGAAAAATCACAGCACGGAACGCCGCACATCCCTTCGCGAGGACTTTTATGCGCTAAAAAAGCCTGTTTCACGAAGTCTGCCGCTGCCAGGGCACCGCATGAAAGTGGCGGGGGATAAAGAAGACGGCGCGGCCGTTTTCCATTCAAGTATATGCGGTGTGACGGGCGATTGACAACGCAGCGGGGGGCGGCTGGTACCTGGACACGGCACGCCGTGTCCCTACAAAGGCGCATAAAAACACAGATGTACGTTGGCGTTTCATCCCGGTTTGTAGGGGCGCGGC
>JAITNG010000147.1 GCA_031290595.1 Oscillospiraceae bacterium | reverse complement strand
GCTATCGCTATAATCCGTTACACTCACATCAAGTTGCCTTCAATGAATACAACGCCAGCTATGAAATTGAATTTATACGGCAGATCAGCGATACGCGCATCTATTGCGTCCAGAAGGTTCTGAACGGCTATTTCTTCACTTTCTGGTATGGCGGATGGGATAACGGAAATGTTCGTGATGATGGTTGGCTATATAATGCGGCGTATATTCAAAAATCACTGGAGTGGAAAGCGTTTTCTTCCATAAAAGAGGGTGCAAATTCTGCTGACGTTGGAAAAATAGATCCTGCTGTATCTGAATGGATTGATATAGCATCACAATACGATTCTCCGTCGATTCAGGCAACTCTTATTCTGAAAGACGGTTTGTTAGTCCTTGATTTTTCCAAGCAGAAAAACGCATATACTGTTCAGCAGATTTCATTTTATGCGGATTTCAAGTTGATGAGTGTGTCAGGTGAAGTAATTTACGACTACTCCATCCTCCCGCAGGATTACCCCGGCTGAACGCACAACCGCAAAACATCCCCCACTGCCTTTGCCAGCAGGCGATGCCCCTCTTGCGTGGGGTGTATTCCGTCGGCGGCGAAGGCGGCGGGGGGGTTGTTTTGCTCCCGCTGCGCCTGTGCAAAGAGCGCGTCGGCATCCAGCAGCGCAGCGCCGTATGCGGCGGCCAGGCGGCGCACCACCGCCTGTTTGCCCGCAAGGTCTTCGCGCATCCGGGTGACGCGTTCTTCGGTATCGAGCAAAAAGGGCGTGATCAGCAGCAGACGCTGCCCGCCCGCCCGCAGGGGATTGAGCAGGGCGCGGTAGTCCTCTTCAAACGCCGCGTCGCTCGTGGGGTCATTCTGATCATAGCGCCGCCAGGTATCGTTGACCCCGATGAGGATGCTGACGGCGTCCGGCTGCAAATCCAGGCAGTCTTCGCGCCAGTGCGCACGCAAATCGCGCACCCGTGCGCCGGAAGTCCCCCGGTTGCGGAAAACAAAAGCGCCCGGCTGCGCAGCCTGTGCAGCGACCTTGACCAGCAGCGGGTACCCGTTGCCCAGCGGATCGTTGCCGGCATCGCGCCGCCCGCAATCGGTGACGCTGTCGCCCTGAAAGAGAATGGTGGTTGGCATAGGAAAGCTCCTTTTTGAGTTGTCTTTAAAAGCCCGGCCAAAGGCCGTCTTATGCTGTTCCTTGTCTAAAGAACGACCGTGCTGCGCTCCGCGCCTAAACCCAGTATTCCCCCATCTCTTCCGCCAGGCGCAGCGGCAGGATGGCTTCGTAGTAGATGCCGTCTTCGCGGAATTCTTCGGTTAGCACGCGGCCTTCTTCGCGGAAGCGTGCGCCGCTGCCCGCCAAGGCATAGGGCAGCAACAGGCATACCTGCTTGCGTTGGAGCGGCAGTTCCGCCGCGACGCGTTCCAGCAGGTCGCCCAGGCCGTCGCCTTTGAGCGCGGAAATCAGCACGCTGCCGCCGATCAACGGCAACTGCCGCTGCGCCGGGGGCATTTGGTCGCATTTGTTGAGCACCCGCAGCACCGGCACCCCCAAACGGTCGCAGCCAAGATCCCGCATCAGATCCGCCGTCACGCGCAAATGCTCGGCGCATTCGGGGCTGGATGCATCGCAGACGTTGAGGATCAGCGACGCCGACGTGGCTTCTTCCAGCGTGGAGCGGAAGGCTTCCACCAGGTGGTGGGGCAGGCGGCGCACCAGGCCGACTGTGTCGATGAGCATCACCTTGCGGCCATCGGGCAAGCGCAGTGCGCGGGCGGTTGGGTCAAGCGTTGCAAAGAGCTTATCCTCCGCCAGCACGCCCGCCCGGGTCAGCGCGTTCATCAGGGTGGATTTGCCCGCGTTGGTGTAGCCGACGATCACCACGGTTTCCACGCCGCTTTTGTTCCGTCTTCCCCGGAGCAGTTCCCGGCGCTTTTGCAGCGCGGCCAGCTCCTGTTCCAGCCGGTGGATGCGCACCCGCACATACCGCCGGTCGGTTTCCAGTTTGGATTCCCCTGCCCCGCGTGCGTAATGGCCGCCGGCCTGGCGCGAAAGCCCCATCCACTGCCCTGTCAGGCGGGGGAGGCTATATTTGAGCGTGGCAAGTTCCACCTGGAGCTTGCCTTCGCTGCTTTTTGCCCGCGCGGCGAAAATATCCAAAATGAGCATGGTGCGATCCATCACGCGCACACCCATCTCTTTTTCGAGCCTGCGCTGCTGGGCGGGGCTGAGTTCCTCATCGCACAGGAAGACGTTGCACTCCGCCTGTTGCATCATCTCTTTGATTTCTTCGAGTTTCCCGGCGCCAAAATACGTCGCGTGATCCGGCGAAGCACGGTTCTGCACGGCGCGGGCAACGGTTTCAATCCCGGCGGTGGCGGCAAGCTCCGCCAGCTCATCCAGGGAAACCGCCACGTCATAAGCGCCGGTATCCACCGCACCCAGGGCGGCGCGCTGGGGTTCGCTGCTGTTCAGGTCATCAACGGGCGTGTTGCCCGGATTGCTGTCATCTGGCATAGTTACCTCTACTTTCTCTTCTATTATACAGCTTCGCGCTTGGCATTTCAACAACAAATCGAAACATCCTTGACTTTCTTTGTGAAATGTGTTACAATCAACGAAGAGAGGCAAAAAACAAAACGATGTTTTGTGCAACCTTCTGGCGCAACGCGTTACAGAAGGCTGTTTTGAAGGGGATACGGGGGCAGGGAGAGAGGAATCTTCAACGGAAAAGAGGGAACCCCATGAAAGGCATCATTCTGGCGGGCGGGTCCGGCACACGGCTGTATCCGCTCACGATGGTCACCAGCAAGCAGCTGCTGCCCGTCTACGACAAACCGATGATCTACTACCCGCTTTCCACGCTCATGCTGGCCGGGATACGGGATATTCTGATCATCTCAACCCCGCATGATACCCCGCGCTTTGAAGCGCTGCTGGGGACGGGGACGCAGTTCGGCCTACAACTGAGCTACGCCGTGCAGCAGCACCCGGACGGCCTGGCGCAAGCCTTCCTGATTGGGGAAGACTTCATCGGCGGCGACAACGTCGCCATGGTGCTGGGGGATAACATTTTCTATGGCAGCGGGCTGGGCTACATGCTCCGCAAGGCGGCCAAGCAGATCAACCGCGCCACCATCTTCGGCTACTATGTGGAACGCCCCCAGAGCTTTGGCGTGGTGGAATTCGGCGAGGGCAGCGAAATCCTTTCCATCGAAGAAAAACCCGCGCAGCCAAAATCGAACTACGCCGTCACGGGGCTTTATTTTTACGACAACCGCGTGGTGGAATTCGCAAAGCAGCTCAAGCCCTCCGCCCGCAAGGAGCTGGAGATCACGGACATCAACCGCATGTATCTTGACCGCGGCGACCTGGAGGTGCAGCTGCTTGGGCGCGGCTTCGCCTGGCTGGATACCGGCACGGTGGAAAACCTGATGCGCGCGGCCACGTTCGTGCAGTCCATCGAAACGCTCCAGGGCATCAAAATTTCAGCCCCGGAAGAAATCGCCTACCACATGGGGTGGATCACCGAAGAGGACCTGCTGCGTTCGGCGGATAAATACGGCAAGAGCGAATACGGGCGGCACCTGATGCGCGTCATCGAAGGCAAGATCCTCTATGGCAGTATGCACGATTCCCGCCCCCGCTGGGGGCAGGAAGACGAAACGGAGCCGGAAGAAAGCGAAGACCGCTACGGCTATGACTGAGAGAGATAAGCAACCCCCCAAACGGCGCCCTGGCGCCGTTTGGGGGGTGTTTGTTTTATTGGGGGGGAATGACGTGAACATTTCTACACGCCAAACGCATGAATAAACAAACTATTAACAAAAAGGGCTCGGATGTGGTATAATCAGTTCACAAAGGAGCTGATTAAGATGGAACGACTGCTAAAATATCTGGAAACGGTGACGGACACGCGGCAAGCGGCGAAGGTTAGGCACAAACTCAAAGAC
>JAITNG010000199.1 GCA_031290595.1 Oscillospiraceae bacterium | reverse complement strand
TTTGCCTACGCAGAAGGTGGCGAAGACTTCGTCTACTATGGCTTCTGTTGCGCGTTCGCCTGTCAGGGCGTAGAGCGCCTGGATGGCGTCTTCGATGCAGACGGCGACGGCGTCGAGGGGGAAGCCTTCCGCATGGGCTTGGATGGCGGCGTCCAGAGCGGTAAGCGCATCGGCGGCACAACCGCGCTGGCGTTCGGTGGAAAGTAGGGCTTCCCAGGGGGAAACGTCGCCCGTACCCAAAAGGGCTTCGATGGCTTGGGTGAGCGCCTCCAGGCCAAGGCCGGTGGCTGCGCTGAAGGGGATCACATGGGTAAAACGTGTGCGTAACGGCGCGAGATCAAAGGCTTGGCCTAGGTCGGCTTTGTTGCAAAGGAGGATTGTGCGGGCGGGATTGCAGGTTGTGAGGAGCGTTTCGTCCTCTTCGGTAAGCGGCTGGGATGCATCCAGGAGGAGCAGCAGTAGCGCCGCGCTTGCCGCAGCGGCGTGGCTGCGCTCCACGCCAAGGCGTTCAATGGGGTTTTGTGCGGCGTGAATCCCGGCGGTATCGGTCAGGCGAAGGGGGAGGCTGCCCAAATGCACCGCTTCGGTGACGGTGTCGCGGGTCGTCCCGGCGAATTCCGTCACAATGGAGCGCTCAAACCCCGCCAAAAGGTTCATCAGGGTGGATTTGCCCACGTTGGGCTTTCCGATTAGCACAGTTTCCACGCCATCGAGAAGGGGTACGGCAGCATCGCTCTTTTGCATCAAGTCGTGCAGCTTTTGATGTGCTGCCGCTAGGTTGGCGGAAATTTGCTTTGGGCGTAATTCAAGCAGGTCGGTTGGCTCGTCTTCGGGGTAATCCATCCACGCGGAGATCTGCGCCGCCTGGCGGATCAGTAAGGTACGCACTTCATCAATGGCGCGGCTGAGTGTGCCGCCCAGGGTGGCCGTCGCTGCCCGCGCCGCGTCCTCGGTTTGCGCCTGAATCAGCCGCATGACGGCTTCGGCTTCGGCAAGGTTGATCCGCCCATTGAGGAAGGCGCGGCGGGTGAACTCGCCCGGCGCGGCCAAACGCGCCCCGGCGGCCAGCGCAAGGCGCAACACGCGCCGCAGAATCAGCTGCCCGCCATGGCACGAAAATTCGACAACATCTTCGCCGGTGTAGCTTTTGGGCGAACGAAAAACGAGGCAAATTGCCTCGTCAATGCGCTCATTTCCAGCCGATAGCTTGTCCGCGATCACCCCGTAGTGCATGGAGTACCCATTCCATCGGCTCCAGTTGATTGTTTCTTTTTGGAAAAACATGCGCTCTGCAATAATAATTGCGGATTCTCCGCTAATTCGGAGAATTCCGATGCCGCCCGGCGCATTTGGCGTCGCAATTGCGGCGATTGTGTCACACATTTGTTCGCTCATACAAGAACACCCTCAAAGAAAATTTAGCATCATAAAATTGAAAGCGGCACAGCCGCCGAGCCCACCGCAGGTGTTACTCCGAAGGGGTGATTATTAGGGGGACGTTTTCGCCATCTAGGCGGGCGGCGGTGCGGCGCACTGCTTGGAGGACGATGCCCTCCTGGAGGGGGAGGCCGTCGGCGGTCTGCGAAAACAGGCGGCTCTCCTGGGGGATCACGCCGATCAGTTGGGTTTCGGTGCTATCGATGATGTCGTCGATCATCAACACTTTGCCGCGCATGGCAAGGCGGCGGTCAAAGCGGTTGACCAGCAAGCGAATATCCTTCAGGCCGCAGCGGCTGACTTGGCGCACGGCGGCGGCGACGCTGCGCACGCAAATGGGGTCCGGCGTGGTGAGGATCAAGGCGCGGTTGGCGGCCAGGCAAGCCATGCGGAAGCCAAAGCCGATCCCGGCGGGCGCGTCAATAATCACAACGTCATATTGCGTGCAGGATTTCACCAACTTTTGCAGCATATCGTCGGTCAAAGCGCGTTCCGGCTGGAGCGGCGCACACAGCAGATGAAAATCCCCGCGCACCATGATGGCCTGGTGCAGCTCGCAGCGCCCCAGCACAACATCCGCCCAGGTGAAAAGCACGTGTTCATCCACGCCAAGGATGAGATCAAGGCTACGCAGACCGATGTCGCAGTCAATCAGCAGAACCGAATGCCCGCGCCGCGCCATTTCCTGCGCCAGGCAAGCGCTCACGGTGGATTTGCCTACGCCGCCCTTCCCCGAGGCGACAACTATGCGATGTTGCAAATGGCTACTCCCCTCTCTCTTCTTTTCTTTTTAGAAGAAAAGAAGCAAAAGAAAATCCTGATTGGTTGATTTTATGGGTTATCCTAAAAGATCCGCCTCTATTTGGCCTTTGGCTACGGAATCCATTGTGCCAAAATAATAGGCGTAAATATCGCGGACGATTGGCACGGTGGGTTCGGAGTTGTTGCAGCCTTCGCCCACGGCGATCACGGCGATTTCGGGTTTATCGAAGGGCGCAAAGCTGATAAAAATACCGTTGGTGATCTTGGTCGGCACGCCATCGATGGTGCGCACGACCTGGCTGGTGCCGGTCTTCGCGCCGACTTTCACCGGGAGGTTTTTAAAGTAGCGGCCAACCATGCCGTTGGGGTTTGTGCCAAGGTAGAGCATCGCCGATTTGACCAGGTTATAGTATTCCTGGTTGACGCCCGTTTCGCCCAGCACCTCCGGAGTGTTGACCTGCACGGGTTCCATCGTCACCGCATCACGGATGGAGCGGATGAAGTGCGCACGGTAGCGGGTGCCGCTGTTGGCGACGGTGGCGGTGTAAACCGCGATTTGCAGCGGGGTGAAGAGGTTGTTTTGCCCAATGCCCGTCTGTATATTATAGCCGGCATACCATTGCTGGTTCAGCAGGGCGCGGCGTTCGGGCGAATCCATCACGCCGTTTTCTTCCGGCAGCTCGGTGCCGGTCTTTTGCCCCAGCCCCATGGCCATGCGGTATGTGTTCAGTTTTTCGTAGCCCAGCAAGCGCCCCATCTCATAAAAGAAGGAATTGCAGCTATCCACCAGCGCCTTATA
>JAITNG010000029.1 GCA_031290595.1 Oscillospiraceae bacterium | reverse complement strand
GCTTGGATAGTATCTTTTTCGTCCGAAGCTAAACGCATGGGCTATGCCCTGCTTTGAAGCCGGGGAAGACAGCGGCGGATTATGATACGGCACTTAAAACGGCGGCAGGAGCTACTGAGATTGGGATTGACTATATCGTTTCTGGAGGAGGATTCTTATGGGATGAGGATACAGCTGCCGCTCTTAGAAACGGTAAGATACTAGAGGTATATTTGGCAGAACAAATACCTTTGTTTGACGCTCTTTTAAATATATCTACCACCGTTGGGAAAGAATATATCAGCCAAGAAGCTGTGGATGCAATAGAGCCTTATGCGCATCTTTCGGCACTATATTTCCAGCTAATTGCTTTTGGCGACGCTTTACAATTCCTGAGTGGGTATGCTAATTATGCTTACAATTATGAATTAGATAATTTTTTAAATCTCAATTTTGCTGCTCTTGACTTGGAAAAACTGTCGAGCATAGTTGAAATGTTTATTTCAGAGCAACAACGAGGTTTTGAAGATGTTTTTGAACTTCTGGCGCTAGGGAAATTTGCCGAGGTGAAAGTGCTGGGTGAAGAACGCTATGCAGCCGCTGTAAAAGCCTTTGAGGATGCAGGGCTTGGTGAGCTTGTGGGAATTGATCCCGCTGACCCAACAGACCCCACTGATCCCATTGACCCGCCCGCAACCACTTGGCTCGATAAACTGCCAAACTGGCTGGGCTTTATCCGTGAGTTCCCTTCGTTCATCCAGCAGTTTATCTATTACGCGCTCTTCGGTTGGGTCTGGGATGCTTGACCTGCCCCCAGTGACAACAACAAGTGCCCCCCGCGCTGGCCGCATGGCTGGCGCGGGGGTTGTCTGTTTTGCTTTGCGCTGATCTCCCCTGCCCTATTTCTTCAGCCAGCTCATCATGCCGCGCAGTTCGCGGCCTACTTTTTCCAGCAGGTGTTCCGCTTCCAGGCGGCGGGTGGCCAGGAACTTCGCCTTTTTGCCCGCGCTGAATTCCTGCACAAATTCGCTGGCAAAGGTGCCGTCCTGGATTTCGCGCAGCACCTTCTTCATCTCCTTGCGCGTGTCTTCCGTGATCAAACGGCGGCCTGTGCGGTAATCGCCGTATTCCGCCGTGTTGCTGATGGAATAACGCATCATGGCAAAACCGCCGCTGTTGATCAGGTCAACGATCAGCTTCATTTCGTGGATGCACTCAAAATAGGCCATTTCCGGCTCGTATCCGGCTTCCACCAGGGTATCGAAGCCCGCCTTCATCAGTTCCGTCACGCCGCCGCAAAGCACCGCCTGTTCGCCGAAAAGGTCGGTTTCGGTTTCTTCGCGGAAGCTGGTTTCGAGGATCCCCGCGCGCCCCGCGCCGATCCCTGCGGCATAGGCCAGGGCATATTCCTTCGCCCGGCCGGATGCATCCTGATGCACGGCGATCAGGCTCGGCACGCCCCTGCCCTCCTGATACTGGGTGCGCACGGTGTGGCCGGGGCCTTTGGGCGCAACCATGATGATGTCCACGCCCTTGGGGGGCTGGATGATGCTGAAATGGATGTTAAAGCCATGGGCAAACATCAGCACATTGCCCTCTTGCAGGTAGGGCGCAACCTGGTTTTTGTAAATATCCCCGGCCAGCTCATCCGGCACCAGCATCATGATGAGGTCGCCCGCCTTGGCGGCTTCTTCGGTGCTGCGCACGTCCATGCCAACCTCGGTGGCCAGCTTCCAGCCCGCGCCGCCCTGCGGCACGCCGACGACGACGCGAACGCCGCTTTCGCGCAAATTCTGCGCATGGGCATGCCCCTGGCTGCCGAAGCCGATGACGGCAACGGTCTTGCCATCCAGAAGGGAAAGATCGCAATCGGTGTCGTAATACTTCTTGATCATAGTTTGGTTCTCCTTTGGTTTGTTGAATTTTTGGATTTATATATTAGCGTTGCCCCCCGGGGGGACGGGCTAATCGGGTCGTTTCAGCGGGACGGTGAGCGTAAGCGATTCGCGCTCTTGTTTCTCCTCGTTATTTGTGACTACATTCTGGATTGGGAGTGAAACCTTCCCTGTTTTTGTGTCATAATAAACCACGGTATAATCGCTATATGACTCGCACACCGAAAGGATTTCGTTGTCCCACTCCACCTGTGGCCGGAAGCCAAATACACCGCGCTCAAGGATCACTTTTCCGTTATCGTCATACAGCTGATAGGCATAGCGGTACGGTTCTTCAAACCAGCAAGCAAAACGCGCCTCTTTCTCAATCTGCACGGGGTTCTTCAAATCCTGCACGCTACGGATGTTGCGGTCATACTCCGTATCATACTTCGGCAGCACGATGAATGCGGCAGAAATTGGCCGGAACGCTTGCAACGCTGCGTCATACTTCCAAACCGCTTTCGCATCACCGATATAATCGCCGTGGCTGCGCAAGCTAGCATACATCGTCGCTTCAAATTCCCAAGCGCCATCCCCGTCTACATCCATGGGTTCAATATTATAGAGCCTGTCATCATCCACAGAGGCTCCATTCTGCGCAGCCACCGTTCCGTCCGCATTCCAATAGTAATAATCGCTGTCACAGTTGCGAAAGTCAAACGTCTTTTCGTAGCCGGTATACTGATTGCGCACGATGAATTTGAAGCCGTCTGCGGAATCGAACGCGAAGCCTGCGTCTGAAATAGGGAGTTCCTGCAATACGCCATCCGCAAACCGAAACGCTGCGGTTGTGTACCCGCCGCTGCCGCCAACTCCGTCGTTCTCAAAATTGACAAGAATTTCATCCCGCCCATCGCCGTCCACATCGCAAAGGTATACCTCTCCGCCAAAGATGCTGCTTTCTAAATCCTTGAACAGCATCACGACTTCTTTCGCAGTTGTGTCGTAATATTCCACTGCGAGCACAGCCTTGTAATCCGCTTTCAGCAGATATACCTTGTTGCCGGCAAACTTCTGGCTGACCTGCACATCTTCCACTATGCATGTGAAGTCGCCAAGTGCAGGGATTCGCAATTGATTCCATTCTTTGGCCGCTTCACCCCGCAACACCAGATCGTCTTCCGGCAGCAACAGTTCCGGCAACTCCGTATCCAAACGATCCGGCGGCAATGTCGTTCCCGTTGTGAGCGTTTCTGTACTGTTCCCCTGCCCCGCTCCGCAGCCTGCCAGCAAAAGCAGCGCCACGGCCAGGCAGCTGGCGCAAAATCGTTTCATGTCGGCTTACCCCCGCCTAAAACCTGGAGCCATATGCTGCACAGGCTCTGTAGTCGGCGCTTTCCGGCTCTTTTGTGCCGAAGCCTGCCCAGCTGTGGGGGCGGAAGAGCTGCGTATCGGGCAGGTTGTGCAGCGCCACGGGGATGCGCAGCATGGAGGCCAGGGTGACAAGATCCGCGCCAATGTGGCCGTAGGTCAGGCTGCCGTGGTTGGCGCCCCAGTTGGCCATCACGCTGTAAGCATCCCGGAAGGCGGGGTTGCCCTGCTGGCCGCAGCGGGGGGCAAACCAGGTGCAAGGCCAGGTGGGGTCGGTGCGCTGCCAGAGGGTGTTTTGCACGTCTTCGGGCAGTGTGACCGCCCAGCCTTCGGCGATTTGCAGCACCGGCCCCACGCCTTCCACGATGTTGAAGCGCATCATGGTCAGGGGCATTTCGTGCCGGGTGCTGAAGTGGGAGGAATACCCGCCGCCGCGGAAGAACAGCTTATCGCCGGAACACCAGTCGGTGGCCGCCAGCATCGCGTCAATGTCTTCCTGCGTCACATCCCACCAGGGCTTGATCACGCCGGGCTTGCCGTCGGCATCCTTTTGCACGCCGGTTGCATCCAGCGCCGCCGCGCCGGAATTGATCATGTGAATGATCCCCCCGGCGGCCTTGCCTTCCAGCGCATAGCCCGTCACGCGCTTGACCGCTTCGGGGCTCCAATAGGTGCGCACATCGGCAAACAGGCTCGCCGTGCCGGTCAGGAGCTTGCCCGCCAGCATCGAAAGGCCGTTGAGGCCGTCGTTTTCCGTGGCAAAGGTGACGGGTTCCCGCTTGCCGTTCCAATCGAAGCTGGAATTCAAAATCGCTTCGGTGAAATCGCAGTTGGGCATGTAATCCGTCCACTGGCGCTGCCCCTGGAAGCCGCCCAGGATCGCGTTGCGGCCAAGGGCTTCCTCGTGCCAGCCGTTTTCCAGCGCACCGTTTTGCCCCTTCGCCGCATCCGATGGCGTGACTTGATTCAGCTTGGGGTTGCCCAGCAGAATATCGCGGCAAATCAGCGTCATTTTGGTGACGAATTCCCACTCCCAGGCCTTGCGTTCGGGCGAAGAGGGCGTTTCGTTTTTATCGAAGCCCTCCGGGCAATTGGCCTTGACCCAGGCAAGGGCGATTTCGTATTCCGCTTTGTCATAGATTTCCAGATCGACACGGCGGCGCACTTCGCTCATGTCCACCCATTCCGGGCGCAGACCAAAGTATTTTTCCATCACCGCAACGTCTGTGTAGGACCCCGCGATGCCCATCGAAACCGAACCGATGCCGACGTAGCTTTTGCCCTTGATCTGCCCCAGCGCAGTGGCGCAGCGGGCAAAACGCAGGATTTTTTCCGCCACATCCGCCGGGATGCTGTTATCGGTCACATCCTGCACATCGCGGCCATAGATCGAAAACGCGGGCAACCCGCGCTGGGCATGGGCGGCCATCACGGCGGCCAAATAAACCGCGCCGGGGCGCTCGGTGCCGTTGAAACCCCAAACTGCCTTGATGGTCAAGGGGTCAATATCCATCGTTTCGCTGCCATAGCACCAGCAAGGGGTGACGCTGAGGGTCGCGCAGACGTTCTGCGTGGCGAAAAACGCCGCGCTCCGGGCGGCTTCGGCGGAACCGCCGATGGTGCAGGGGGCGACGACGCAACGCAGCGGCGTGCCATCGGCATAGCGGCAACTGCCCTCAATGAGCGCCTTCGCGGCCTGTGCCATGGTAACGGTCTTTTCCTCCAAACTTTCGCGCGCGCCGCCCCAGCGGCCATCAATAATGGGTCGAATGCCAAGGGTAGGGTAGGTTTTTTCTGTGGACATGGGGATTCCTCCTAATATGTTTTATTTTGAGCGTAATGCCTTAGCCGTGTCATCATCCGCCTGTGCCAACCGTAAATATTCCGCCTTTTGTGTGTCTGTTTCCGCTGCGTCTGCCAACGCATGGTATGTTTCAGCACGATTTTCATAGGTTGCAGCATCTGTTGCATCCAACGCAATCGCTCGTTCATAATCTGCCAGCGCGTTTTCATAGCGGTTCATCACATCCAAAGTTGTGCCACGCGATTTGTAATACGCCGCATTTGTCGGCTCCAGCTTTATCGCCTCGGTTATGTCCGCCAGCGCTTCTTCGTAGCGCGCTATCCGCCGTAGAATTCCGCTACGCCCATGATAATAGCGCCCATTCATTGGATTCAGTCTTATCGCCTCGGTTGCATCTGCCAGTGCTTCTTTATAACAGGTCATGCAGCATAAAGTCAAACCACGCGAACAGTAATACTCCGCATTCGTCGGATCTAGCCTTATCGCCTCAGTTTCGTCTGCCCTCGCTTCTTCA
>JAITNG010000168.1 GCA_031290595.1 Oscillospiraceae bacterium | reverse complement strand
CCCCCGGTTTGCAAAGCCTTGCCGCGCTGCACCGTTGTGGTAAAAAACCAAATATTCCAACCCACAAAGCACAATAAAATAGCCGCCGCAACGCTGATGAGAGAAATCAAAAGTTTTTTCTTCATTGAAAATCACCTCTGCATATATCTTACAATATTTTCATGGGATTGTCAAGATGAATTTACGATTTTGCTGCGCCGCCGCCCGCCCCCCGCTTCAGCTGCCCCAGCATCCGCAGCCCCAGGGGGAGCGACACCAGGAACGTGGCCAGATCAGCCAGGGGGACGCTCATTTGCAGGCCGCGCAGACCGAGTAGCGGCGTGAGAATCAGCACCAGGGGGAGCAGCGTCAGACCCTGCCTTGCGGCGGAAAGTGCGCTGGCCTGCAACGCCTTCCCTGAGGTTTGGAGCATCATCATCACCATGACGATCCAGGCGGCCAGGGGGTATGAAAGGCAATTGAGCCGCAGGAATGCGGAACCCGCCGCAATGACCTCTGCATCGCCCCGGCGGAACAGGCCGATCACCCGCGGGGCGAACACCGCGCCCAAAATCGCCGCGGTGCAAAGCACGGCGCTGCCCAGCCAAAAGCAGAAGAAAAACGCCCGGCGCACGCGGTCATAGCGCTTTGCGCCGTAATTGAAGCCGCACACGGGCTGAAAGCCCTGGCCAAAGCCGATGAGCATCGAAGAGGCCATCATGGTGACGCGGTTGACGATGGAATAGGCGGCGATCACCGCGCCGCCAAAGCTGCCCGCCGCATGGTTGATGGCCACCGCGCCCACGCCTTGCAGCGCCTGCCGCAGCAGGGAGGGCATTCCGCCCCGGAACATCTCTTTATAGACCGACCAGTTGGGGCGGATGTTGCGCAGGTGCAGCGCGATGTTGCCGCCGCGCCGGCAACCAAGCAGGAGCAGTGCGCAGCTCACCGCCTGGCTCAGTGCCGTGGCCGCCGCCGCGCCGCGCACGCCCATGTGGAAGCCGAAAATCAGCAGCGGATCCAGCGCACAGTTCAGCACCGCGCCGCTGACCATGCCGATCATGCCATAAAAGGCGCTGCCCTGGAAGCGCAGCAGGTTGTTCAGGGTCAGCGAAGTGGTCATGAAGGGCGCGCCCAGGGCGATCAGGCGCAAATAGGCCACGGTCTGCGGGCGGATGGAATCAATCGCGCCAATGGCCCGGGCAATCGGTTGCGGCGCAAGCAGCCCGGCGGCAAGCAGCAGCAGCCCCACTGCAAAGGAGGAAGCGACGCCCGTGGCGGCCATGCGCCCCGCGCCCTCGCGGTCCTGTGCGCCCAGCGCCCGGGCAAGGTAGTTGCCCGCCCCCTGGCCAAAGAAAAACCCAAAGGCCTGGATCACCGTCATCACGGGGAAGACGACGCCCACCGCCGCCACCGCTTCGGTCCCCAGGGAACCGACGAAGAAGGTGTCGGCCATATTATAGAGCGACGAAATCATCATGATGGCAATCGAAGGCAGCGCCAGCCGCGTAACGAGCCGCTCCACCGGCTGGGTGGTCATTTTAATGAATTTTTCCTGCGCTGCATCCATGTGGGGTTTAACCTGCTCTCTATTTTATACTACAACCATCTGCCGTTCGACCCCGGCGACGGCCAGTTCAAAATCCAGCCCCGGTTTTGCGCCTTCTTCGGCCAGGGCAAGCCGGGCGGTTTCGTATGCCAGCTGCGGGGTGTTGTTTTCCTTGCTCAAGTGCGCCAAATAGAACCGCCCCGTGCCGCTGCGCAGCAATTCCCGCAAAAAGGCTGCGCACACCGTGTTGGAAAGATGCCCCGTATCCGAAAGGATGCGCCGCTTGAGCTGGTAGGGGTAGGGGCCGTTTTGCAGCATCGTCACCTCGTGGTTGGATTCGAGCATCACCAAATCGCAGCCCCGCAGCGCCGCCTGGGTTTCGGGCGTGAGGCAGCCGGTGTCGGTGGCAATGGCGACGGTGGCGCCGCCCGGCGTTTCGATGCGATAGCCGCAGCTCTGCGCCGCATCGTGCGATGTTTTGAAGCCGCGCACCCACAACCCGTTGACTTCCACGCCGCCTTCCGGCAACACGGAAACGCCAAACTTGCCCGTAAGTACGTTCGCGCTCTCCAGCGCTTGCAGGGTGCCGGGGGTGGCAAAAACAGGCACGCCCGTGCGTTCACAAAAAACGCGCAGGCCGCTGATGTGGTCAATATGTTCGTGGGTAACAAAAACAGCGCCGATCCTGCCCGGGGCAACACCGATGCCATCCAATGCTTCACGTATTCGTTTGGCGCTGACGCCCGCGTCAACCAAAATACCGCCGTCCGCGCCGCCAACATAGGTGCAGTTGCCGCTGCTGGATGAAAACAAGGGGCAAAATCGTGCCATGCAACCTCCCTGGAACGCATTATGATACCGCTTTTTCCTGCGCGGCCTCGCGGACTTCCTTCCGGCGTATATCCGCGCCCAGGCCTTGCAGCTTGCTGACGATTTCTTCGTAGCCGCGGTCAATGAACTCGATGTTCTCGATTTCCGTCGTGCCCTGTGCCGAAAGCCCGGCGATCACCATCGCCGCGCCCGCCCGCAAATCGTAGGCTTTGATCTGCGCCCCTTTGAGCTGCTGCACGCCTTCAATCACGGCGACTTTGCCGTCCACCTTGATCTGTGCGCCCATGCGCACCAGCTGATCCATGTAACGGAAACGGTTATCAAAAATGCCTTCCGAAAGGATGCTCGTTCCCTCCGCCGCACTGAGCATCGCGCCAAACTGGGGCTGCATATCGGTCGGGAACCCCGGATGGGGCATCGTTTTGATCTTGCAGCGCTGGAGTCTGCGCGGCGCCGCCACCAGGAGGCTGTCGTCATTTTCCTGCACATCCACGCCGCATTCCAGCAGCTTGGCGGTGATGGATTCCATGTGCTTGGGGATCACATTGCGGATCAGCACCCGCCCGCCCGTCGCGGCGGCGGCGACCATGTAAGTGCCGACCTCGATTTGATCCGGGATGGTGGTGTATTCGCAGCCGTGCAGTTCCTTCACGCCGTGGATCTTCACCACATCCGTCCCCGCACCGCGCACATCCGCGCCCATCGAGTTCAAAAAGTTGGCAAGATCGACCACATGGGGTTCCTTGGCAGCGTTTTCGATGATCGTGACGCCACGCGCCCGCACGGCGGCGAGCATGATATTGACCGTCGCGCCCACGGAAACGACGTCAAGATAGATCAAATTGCCGACGGGCTGCTCGCTTTGCAGCGCAATCACGGCGTTCTCTTCAAAAACCACCGAAGCGCCCAGCATCTCAAACCCGCGGATGTGCTGGTCAATCGGGCGCACACCAAAATCGCAGCCGCCGGGCATGGCGACCCGCGCATGGCCAAAACGCCCGAACAGCGCCCCCAGCAAATAATAGGAAGCGCGGAAAGGTTTGGTCAGTTCCTGCGGCACAACGCCGGAATTAAAATATTTGGTGTTGATTTCCACCGTGTGCTTCCCCACCCGGCGGACGTCTGCGCCCAATTGGCTGAGGATGTGCAGCATGATAGAAACATCACTGATGTTGGGTATATTTTGAATCCGGCAGGTATCCTTTGCCAGAATGGTCGCTGAAAGCAACGCTAGCACAGCGTTCTTCGCTCCGCCAATGGTGACTTCACCGCGCAGCGGCTCCCCACCGTTGATGAAGATTTTTTCCAAAGAATCCACCCCTTTGTCGTTCTCCATCCATTATATCACAACCAAATCGAAAATGGAAGCATTTTTCACCGCCTGTGGCGCTTTCAAATAAAACTTTTTGAGAAGTTTTTTTTGAAGTTCAATTTAACAGCGCCGCAGGCGGTGAAATTAGTATGCGCTGCGGGCGGCGAAAAAATTACGTCAAGCCCTCCAGCGCGGCGATTCTGGCGCAGAGCGTCAACAGCGCCGCCGCCTGGCGGAGTTCTGCCAGCGGCGGGTAGGTGGGGGCGATGCGCAGGTTCTTGTCCTCCGGGTCGCGGCCATAGGGGAAAGTTGCGCCCGCGCCGGTGAGCGTGACCCCCGCCGCCTTGCAAAGGGCGTGCGTGCGCTTTGCGCAGCCGTGGGGGAGGTCGAGGCTGATGAAATAGCCGCCGCGCGGCGCAGTCCAGCTTGCGACGCCGCTGCCGCGCAGGTCGCGCTCAAAAATGGCGAGGACGGCTTCAAACTTGGGGCGCAAAATCTGCGCGTGCAGGTGCATGTGCGCCCGCACCCCCGCCGCATCCCGGAAGAAGCGGGCATGGCGCAGCTGGTTCAGCTTATCGTAGCCGATGGTTTGCGCGTTCATGCGGCGCAGCACCGCCGCAATGTTGGCGGGCGAAGCCGCCAGGGCGGAAACCGCCGCGCCGGGGAAACTGATCTTGGAAAACGAAGTCACCACGATGCACTGATCCTGCGTGCCGTATTCCCCGGCCGCCGCAAGGATGTTGAGCAGCGGCTCCGTTTCGTCATACAAATCATGCACCAGGTATGCGTTATCCCAAATGATACGGAAATCATTGGCGGCGGGGCGGAGGGCGGCCAGGCGGCGCACCGTTTCATCGCTAAAGGTGCTACCAGCCGGGTTGGAATACTTCGGCACGCAGATCAAGCCCTTGACGCTTTCGTCGCGGGCATACTGTTCCACCAGCGCAATATCCGGCACCCCCGCCCGCAGCGGGATGTTGATCATCTCGATGCCCAGCTGCTCCAAAATGGTGAAGTGCCGGTCATAGCCCGGCACGGGGCAGAGGAACTTCACCTTGCCCTGTGCGCACCAGGGTGCGCCGCCCGCGCCAAACAACATGCACTGCGCCAGGTAATCATACATCAGGCTGAGGCTGGAATTGCCGCAGACGATCAGCTGTTCCGGCGGCAGGTCAAGCAGTTCGGCAAAGAGCCGCCTGGCTTCCGGGATCCCCTCCAGCACCCCGTAGTTGCGGCAATCCAGCCCGTTTTCGCTCTGGGGGGGCGAAAGCAGGGCGGGGTCATGTAAGCCCGCCGAAAGCGCCAGCTGCTCCGCGCCCGGCTTCCCGCGGGACATATCCAGTTTCAGATTTTTCGCCTTGGCGGCTTCATATTCCACCCGGAGTTCCGCCAACAGCGCCGCCCGTGCGTCAGGTTCCATCGTTTCATAGTCTTGCATGTTTGGAATTTCCTTTCTTCTTGCAACCTGCGTCCCCGCATCTTGCATTATCACCGTAGTATTGTACCGCATTGGCGTGAATTTTGCAAGAAATATTTTTGCGGTGGTAATATGCCGGAATTGGATAGACCTGCTTTGGCAAGTTGTGCGGAATCGGGATTGACTTGCGGGCAAGGTTGGGGTATAATAGAAACAGGAAAGGCGGTGCGCTGTGAATCTGTATCTTGAAACCACGGTGTTCAATTATTATTTCGATGAGGATAGAGATGGACACGCTGACACGGTACGATTGTTCGATGAAATCCGCAAAGGGAAACATCAGGCGTTTACATCGGAATACGTGGAAATCGAATTGCAAGCGGCGGCTGAACCAAAGCGCAGTAAAATGCTTTTCCTCATCAAAGAGTTCCAGATTCCCATATTGAGCTTTGAGGAAGAAACGGATCGGCTTGCAGGCATCTACGTTGCACAAGGCATTATCCCCGAACGCTTCCGCTTTGACAGTGCACATATTGCCTGTGCTTCCGTCAATGGCCTGGATTATGTGTTATCCTACAATTTTACGCATATCAACCGCGCAAAGACAAAGCTGCTTACTACACGGGTCAACCAAGCGGAAGGATATGGCAGTGTGGTGATTTGCACATCAAAGGAGGTATTGGAAGATGAATCAATTTGAGCTTGAACTTGATGCAATCCGCATTGGGCTGTATGAAGCCACAAAAGACATGACCTCGCAAGAGCGCTTGGCGTATCTTCGCAGCCAGTCCGCGCCCATTCACAAGGAACTGGGCATGGAGCCTATCAGCACATCAAAGATAAAACCACAACCCACAGGGCAAGCCGGAATAACAGTGTAGCCTTTACTTCCCGGCGCAACGCCCCCAGGGAACAGGCAAACGCATACGGCCGTGCGTTAAAGCAAACCAAATAAATCCCCTTGAAACGCTTCTGTTTCAAGGGGATTCTTCATTTATAAAGGCCGATGGCGCTGCGCTTTACTCCTTCACCATTGTCAGCCCGATCTTTCCGCGTTCTTTATCCACGCTGGTGACCCAGACGGCGACATTATCGCCGACGGAAACGACTTCGTTTGGGTGCCGGATGAAGCGCTTGGCCATTTTGGATACGTGCACCAGCCCGTCCTGTTTCACGCCAATATCCACAAACGCGCCAAAATCCACCACATTGCGCACCGTGCCGGTCAGTTCCATGCCGATGGTGAGGTCGTCAAACGACTTCACTGCGCGGGAAAACACCACCGGCGGCGCGTCGTCGCGGGGGTCGCGCCCCGGCTTTTCGAGTTCGGCGACGATGTCCTTCAGCGTTGGCAGACCGATATTCAGCTCTTTTGCCAGCGCGGGCAGGTCGCCCACGCGCTCCCTGATGTCGGCGACGCCGCTGCGTGTGAGTTCCTCCGGCTTCACACCGGCGCGTTGCAGGAGTTCCGTGGCGGCGGCGTAGCTTTCGGGGTGGACGCCGGTGCCGTCAAGGGGGTTCTTGCCGCCTGTGATGTGCAAAAAGCCCGCGCATTGCCCAAAGGCCTTGTCGCCCAGCTTGGGCACTTTTTTGATTTGCTTGCGGTCGATAAACGCGCCGTTTGCTTCCCGGTAGGCGACAATATTTTTGGCCACCGCTGCGCCGATGCCCGCAACATAGCCCAGCAGACTGGCGCTGGCGGTGTTCAGATCCACGCCCACCCGGTTGACGACGTTTTCGACCACGCCCGTCAGTGCGTTTTCCAGCGCAGTTTGGTTCAGGTCATGCTGATACTGCCCCACGCCGATGGATTTTGGCGGGATTTTCACCAGCTCCGCCAAAGGGTCCTGCAAACGGCGGCCAAGGCTCATTGCGCCCCGGGTGGTCACATCCAAATCGGGGTATTCCTCACTGGCCAGCTTGGAGGCGGAATAGACCGACGCGCCCGCCTCATTGACGATGGTGTATTGAATCGCCAAGCCCGATTGCGTGATGAATTCCGCAACGACCTCTTCGGTTTCGCGGCTGGCGGTGCCGTTGCCCACCACAATCACATTGATGTTGTGCTTTTTGGCGTACTGCAAAAGCCGGTTCAGCGTACCCGCAACATCGGATTTTGGCGGCGTGGGGTAGACGGTGGTGTAATCCAGCAGCTTGCCGTGTTCATCCAGCACCGCGACCTTGCAGCCGGTGCGGTAGCCCGGGTCGATGGCAATCACGCGGGCGTCTTTGACGGGGCGTTGCTGCAACAAATTTTCTGTGTTTTTGGCGAACACGCGGATCGCGTCCGTTTCGGCGCGTTCGGTGAGTTCGGCACGCATTTCGCGCTCCAGCGAGGGTGCAATCAGCCGCTTGTAGCTATCGGCAAGGGTGGCTTTGAGCAAATTCGTAAAGATACTTTGCCGCTGAATCACGCGTTTTTCCAGCAAGCCCACGGCAAAATCCGCATCCGACTGCACCTTGACCCGGAGCTTTTCCTCCTTTTCGCCACGGTTGATGGCCAGCACCCGGTGGTTGGGGATTTTGAGGATCGGCTCGTTGAATTCATAATACATTTCATAGACGGTTTTTTCAGCCTTGTTCGCCGCTTCGGATAGGATACTGCCGCGCTTGCGGGTGAAATCGCGCAGGAGTGCGGTATGCTCCGCATCGTCGGCGACCACTTCGGCGATAATATCCAGGGCGCCCTGCAACACTTTTTCGTTCGTGTCAAAACCGGCTTCGGCATTGATGTAATCAGCCGCCAGCAGCAGGGGGTCGCCGTGCAGCAGGGCTTGCTCCAGAATGCGCAGCGCAAGGGGTTCCAGCCCCGCATCACGGGCTTTTGAGGCGCGTGTGGCACGCTTCTTCTTGTATGGCTTATACAGATCCTCCACGCGCTGCAAAACCGCAGCCGCTTCAATTTCGGCCCGTAGCTCCGGCGTGAGCTTGCCCTGTTCGTCAATCAGCCGGATGACTTCCTCTTTGCGGGCTTCCAGGTTTTTAAGATACGTCAGCCGCTCGTCCAGATCACGCAGGGTCACATCGTCAATGCCGCCGGTGGCCTCTTTGCGGTAACGGGCGATGAACGGGATGGTGTTGCCGTCGTCAATCAGCCGCACGGTGGCTTCCACCTGGGCGGCGGTCAGCTTGAATTCGCTGGCAAGCAGGGTTTGGATGTTCATTGAATCACAGTTCTCCTCATCTTGGTCTTTCGTCTGCGGTCAGGGTAGTGAAAAGTGAAAAGAGAAGAGCGAAAGTGAAAAGTACAAACTTGCGCGGCGGCTACTGACTTTTCACTTTTCACTCGTCCCTTTTCACGCTTGCGCGAACAGCGCAAGTTTGGCACGCCCGGCGCGATTTGAACGCGCGACCTTCCGCTTAGGAGGCGGACGCTCTATCCAGCTGAGCTACGGGCGCAAATATAAAATTTTTTGATTGGCTGGGATTCAGTATACACTATTTTGCGGAAAAATGCAAGAGGGAGTTGCGGGCGCGACACGGCCGGGCGCGACACGGCAGCCACGTCAATCTAATTTGGGCTTATTTTTAGGTTCTACCCCGGCGTGGCCATGCCGCGCCCTACTCCGATGGCGCCAGTGGCGCTTTTGTTGCCCTTCCAAGCGCACATTTGGCTGGTTTTGTTG
>JAITNG010000196.1 GCA_031290595.1 Oscillospiraceae bacterium | reverse complement strand
TTCAAGGTGCATACCGCCTCTGTCCAAGCCCTTCCGCTTTATGGAAGCAAAGCGTTCCCGCTTCTCCCTTTTCCTGGCATCCGGCGCTCTTCCCTCAGGCAGCTTGACTATAATACCACCTTTTCCCTCGCTTGTCAAGCCCTTTTTGCGCAGTTTTTGTTGATTTTTATTCTGCTTTTTTACAACGCTGCCGGGCGTGCCGCGCGGAGCAAAAAAAACATTCTTGCACTGGGGCTTATTTTATGCTATACTGTTGAAAATACAGCGGGAAGCGTGGGGGCATATTATTATATGATTCAAAATTACAGTGACTTTTGCCGTGAACTGCTGGCGGCGGGGTTCTCGGTGGCCGGCGGCGGCAACGATGAGGGCGTGTTTGGGCTGCTGCCGCATGGTTGGAACGACCAGCCGCCCGACAGCGAAATCCGCTGGCACACCGGCGAGCCGGAGCATGACCCGTGGGAGTGGCGCATCCGCGTGCTTGATGAGCGGGATGACGTCGCCTACGGCAAGCTGTTTTTCCGCAAAGCGGGCTACATCACCCGCGATTGGTACCCCTACTTCCTCGCCGCGCGGCGGGGCGGGCAGAGCTTTGACGAAGCCTATCAGGGCGGCACCGTCAGCCACTTCGCCAAGCAAATCTATGAATTGCTGCGCGTAAACGGCGCGTTGCCCTTGCATATTCTGAAAAGCATGGGCGGCTTTGGCAAAGAGGATAAGGCCAAATTCGACGGCGCAATCACAGAGCTGCAAATGCGACTGTTCATCACCATGTGCGGGCGGGCGCAGAAGACATCCAAAACCGGCGAAGAATACGGCTGGGCGTCCACCTCCTTTTGCACGGTAGAGGCGTTTTGGCCGCAGGAGGTCTTCGACCGCGCCGCAAAAATCACGCCGGAAGAAGCGGCGGCAGCGATCACCGCGCAGGTATACCGGCTGAACCCGGCGGCGGCGGAGAAGACGATTGCGAAATTTATTTTGGGACGGTAGGGCTATGCAAAAGACCAACGCCATCATTGCCAGCAGCATAAACAATACCACGCAAAAAAATCACGCCTGTGGCCGGAATTCCACATGAAGCTCCTTGCCAAGCCCGTCCGCTACTTTCTTCAAAAACGCCAGTGAGGGATTATAACTGCCGCTCTCTAGGCGGCTGATGTTGCTTTGCGGCAAGCCAACACGCCGCGCCAGTTCCTGTTGCGTCAAGCCCTGCTCGGCACGCGCCTGCACAATCTGGCGTACAATGTCAAATTCCGGCGTAAGCGCCTCATATTCCGCACGGAACGCAGGATCATTCAACTGTCGCTGTGTGTAATCATGCAATTGTTTCATCTGTTTTTGCCCTCCTTTGATAATCTGCCTTGTATTTTTCTGCTCGCTCGATTTCCCTTGGCGGCGTCTTTTGCGATTTTTTCACAAATCCATTGGTTACAATGATTCGCTCGCCATCAAAGAAAAAATAGAACATACGCGAAATGTTGTTGGCTAACTGTATGCGTAATTCAAAGATTCCGTCATGGATATACTTGGCGTATGGCTCGCGAAGCGCACGCCCAAATTCCTCCAGTATCTCAAGTTCATGCAATGCCTTTGCCCGCATTTTTATGTCTAGCGCGTTCAGAAAATCTTCCACGGGTGTTGCGCCGCTTTCAGTTTCGTAAAATTCAACCACCCACATGCGCATCCCCCTTAGCATTGTATTATATCCTCATTATATACCATATATGATATATTGTCAATAAAAATTTTTTATTAACCAACCGGGAGGTAAAACCGTGCATATTTTCATCACCGGCGCAAAAGGGCAGTTGGGCGGCGATGCTGCTTTGGAGGCTCTGCGGCGCGGCTGGCGCGTCACTGCCGTTGACCGGGGCGATTTTGATTTGACCGACCCCGTGCGGAGCATCACCGCCCTTGCGCTGGCCAAACCCGATGCTGTGCTGCACTGCGCGGCCTACACCGCCGTTGACCAGGCCGAAAGCGAGGCGGGACAGGCCGCCGCCGTCAACGCCGCCGCCACCCAGGTGATCGCCGAATACTGCCGCCTGACAGGAACCTGGCTGGCCTACATCAGCACGGATTACGTCTTCGACGGCAGCGGCGACGCGCCCCGGGATACCGACGCCATCCCTGCGCCGCTGAATGTTTACGGCCAAACGAAGCTGGCGGGGGAACTGGCCGCCGCCTGCTGCGAAAAGCACATGATCATCCGCACATCGTGGGTGTTTGGGCGCGGCGGCGGCAACTTCGTCAAAACGATGCGCCGCCTGGGGAGCGAACGTGCGGAGATCCGCGTGGTCAACGACCAAATCGGCGCACCGACTTACACCGTTGACCTCGCCCGCTTGCTGTGCGATATGCTCGCCCGCCCGGTCACCGGGGTCTATCACGCGACCAACGCCGGATACTGTTCCTGGGCGGATTTTGCCCGGGAAATCATGGTGCAGACCAAGCTACCCGCAAAAATTGTGCCAATCCCCACAGCGGAATACCCCCAAGCGGCGCTGCGCCCCAAAAACGGACGGCTCTCCCCCGCCAGTCTGCTGCGTGCGGGCTACACGCCGCTGCCCGGCTGGGAAGACGCGCTGGGGCGGTTTTTGGGGGAATAGGGTGTTATAACTTGAAAACGTTGTTTTATACTATTCATCATTTTAAAGCCAACCTCGCTGCGCTCCGTGCCACCACCCCGGCGCTTCGCGCCACCCCTCCCCCGGAGGGGAATTTTCCATAGCCGGTGAGTTCGTGTGACAATTCCCCTCCGTGGGTGGGGTGCCGCGCAGCGGCGGGGTGGTGGCGCGGAGCGCAGCACGGTCGCCTTTCAGATGAGGAGCAATATAACAGGTGCGTTTTGTCAACCAATCCAAAAAAATATAGCAGGAGGTTCCCCATGGAAAAACCCGTTCGCGGTTCTGCGCCTATGCCCGATCATATCTTTTTGAGCCTGAACGGCGACGCCGCAACGCAGCGTGCCGTCACCTGGCGCACATCGCTGGATGTTGCGCAGGGCTACGTGCTTTACCGCCGCACGGATGCGGGCGCGGGCGCATGGAGCCGTGCAAATGCCGAAACGGCGGTTTTTGAAAGCGACATCGATTGCAGCCGGATGCACTGGTGCCACCTGCGCGACCTTGCGCCCGGCGCACAATACGAATACACCTGCGGCGACGACGCCCACCGCGCCGGGGCGTTTTCGTTCACAACGCCGCAGCAGCACATCAAAAAATACAAGTTCATCTGCGTGGCCGACCAGCAGTGCGGCCAACCGCACCATTGCCCGGATTATTCTTCGTTCAACGCCTTTTTGCGGCAGCTGCTGGCGCAGCACCCCGATACCGCATTCATCCTCACCGGGGGCGACAACACCGATTGCGGCCAGCACGAAGTGCAGTGGAACGGCGCGTTCAGCGGCCTTGCGGGCGTCGCGGAATCCGTGCCGTTCATGATGGCGCTGGGGAACCACGACAACCGTGGTTTTCAGGATTACGAAAAGGGCGTTGGCCGGTATTATGCCGAACCCGCCGCGTTCTTTGGTGCGCAGTTCCGTGGCAGCTACCCGCAAAACGGCCCGGCAGGCTGGCAGACGGAAAATTACGCCTTCGATTACGGCGACGCGCATATCTGCGTCATCGGCATCAACGGGCCGGAGGAAGTCAACCAATGGCTGCTGGAACAGCACGCGGCCAACGCCGCCCCGTGGAAACTGGGGGTCTACCACTTCCCGATCTGCTACACCGGCGCGGATTGCCAAAACTACGACGCCTACCCGGCGATGCGTGCGGGCTTTGAGGGCTTTGACCTGGTGTTTTCCGGTCACGAACACAATTTTGCCCGGAGCTTCCCCTTCCGGGGCGAAGAGCTTTTTGAGCGGCCTTCACAGGGGACGGTGCATTACATGCTGGGCAACAGCAACTACAACCACCCCGGTTGCCACCCCATGCCGAAGGTCTGGCACAGCGCGTTTTATCCGCAGGAAGACAGCGTGGCCTGTGCTTGCATCGTGGAAGTGGAGGGTGCGCGCATGACCCTGACTTCCGTGCTGCACGACGGCCGCATGGTTGACCGCTGCGTGATCGATAAGGCCAACGACACAATCGCCCCCCCTGCCCTGCCGCCGCGCTACCAATGCACGCGAATGTTCTTCAAGGGCGCCGACCTGGGGCTTTGCCAGGCGGATACCCCCTGCGAATGCCAGGACGGCGTCTGGTTCGCCCCCCTGGCTGTGCTTGTGGCAGCCATCGGCGGCAACGTAGAAAAAACACAGGAAAAAGTGCGGGTTGAGGTCTACGACAGTTGGGCGGAATTTTCGCTGGGCAGCGACGTCGCCCAAACGGATTGGCAACCGCTCCAGCTCCCCGCCCCGGTCTACCGCGGCGCACGCGGGCAGCTCTACATCCCCTGCGACGGCTGCCACGCGCTGGGGATGCGCTGGGCGCTTGCCGCCAGGAATAACTTCATCTCATTTGAACACGAAAGCGAAGCCAGGCCGGTGACGGTGCAGCCGTGACGTGCATAAAATTTGCGCAGCAAGTGCAAAACGCATTGACAATTTGTCAATTTTAGGGTAAACTGGTTGTAGCCTGCCGGGGCGGCGGCTGCAATACATAAAGAAGTAACCGCCCCCTCAGCGTAACGAACTGTGGGCGGTTGCTTCTTCTTATTCAAATAAGGAAAGGCGCAGCCGATAACCGGCAGGTCACCTTCTTGCTATTAGTATAGCACCAAATGGGCGGTTTGTCAACTGCTTCGTGTAAAATTTGCACGACAAAATTCCCACCCGCCAAGGCAAGGGCGAGCCTCCTTAGCCAACTTTGGTATATGCGGTGCCGCCAATGATGAGAAGGTCTTTTCCCTTCTTCTCAAAAGAATAGTTTTGCGTGTTTTCGCCCAACAGCACGGTTGAAGTTGTGATGTAGAGCCTACCGTTCTTGACTTCGTAAGTACCCGAAGCCACAGTGATGCCCGCCGCCTTGATGTCAACATTGCCTTTTGTATCAAAGCTGTAGGACTGTGAGAGCAAGCCGTCACCGGTCTGATATGTGCCGTTTAAGGTGCTGCCGGAACAAGCCGCCAGCGTGGTGACGAGTAGGCAGACAAGGGCGACAACGGCCAGGATGCGTTTGGTTTTTTGCATGGGAGCATCTCCTTTTAATCAATTTACGCTGATAGAAATAGTATACGCCACTTTTTGTGTTTGTCAATAAGATTTGCAAAATTGCATTGACAATTTGTCAATTTTAGGGTAAACTGGTGGTAGTCTGCCGGGGCGGCGGCTGCAATACATAAAGAAGTAACCGCCCCCTCAGCCTAACAACTATGGGCGGTTAGTTCTTCTTATTCAAATAAGGAAAGGCGCAGCCGATAACCGACAGGTCACCTTCTTGCTATTAGTATAGCACCAAATGGGCGGTTTGTCAACTGCTTCGTGTAAAATTTACAACAGCAGGTGCGGCATTCGCATTTTTTTGCAGGATGCGCAAAAATAACTTGCAAAACCCGGCAAATCGTGCTATAGTAAAGTAGTCTTGTATACGCTTTGCGGTATACGCCAAAAAAGAAAGCAAAAGGAGTGAAGCACCATGCCAAAAGGAGCTACCCTCGACAACCCGCGGTTGGGCGCTGCGGAATCCACCACGAGCTATATGGTGGAAGGTATTCGCCACGTTTGCGCAACTTTTAAGAAGCGCCTCCCCGGCACCCAGTCCGAACGCGACGCGCAGGTGTTCTTTAAGGAAGAGCTGGAGAAAATTTCGGACCCCGCCAAGGGCGACAGCGTCCTGATGGAAGACTTCACCTTGCATCCGCACGCGTTCATGGGGTTCATCATCATCGCCGCCCTGTTTATGCTGGGCAACATCGCTTGCTTCTGGTTTGGCAAGGGCAACATCGCCGTTTCTGCCGTCGGCGCGGCTCTGGCGATCTTCGCTGTGCTGATGTTTATCTTTGAGTTCCTCATGTATCGCGAATTCGTGGATTTCCTCTTCCCCAAGCGCGTTTCGCGCAACGTCTATGCGGTGCGCAAGCCTACGGGCGAAACCCAGCGGCGCATCATCTTCGGCGGCCACACCGATGCGGTCAACGAATGGACGTATTCCTATTTGGCCGAAGCCACCGGCCTTGCCATCGCAATCATCGGCGCGGTGATCAGCATGTTCCTTGGCCTGATCGCCAGCCTGGTGCGCCTGGCGTTCGTGATCCAGATGCACAGTGCGGAAACCCAGGCGCTTGCGGAGGGTCTTGTGGCAAAGGATAACCCCTATGCCCTCACCGGCGGCCAGTTCGGCTTGGGCATTGCGCTGCTTTGCACCCTCCCCTTCGTGTTTGGCATCATGAAGTTCGTCAACTACAAAGTTGTGACCGATGGCGCGAACGACAACATCACCGCCAACTACATCAGCATGAGCGTCCTCAAGGAAATGAACGACAGCGGCTTCCGCTTTGAAAACACCGAAGTCGGCTGTCTGCTCACCGGCTCTGAAGAAGCCGGGCTGCGCGGCGCAAAGGCCTTCGCCAAAAAGCACAAGGAAGACCTTTCGGATGTGGAAACCGTGTTCATCTCGCTCGATACCATGCGCGAAATCAAAGAGATGCGCGTGTGCAACTTCGGCTGCACCGGCACCGTCCAAAACGATAAGGCCGTGGGCGATCTGCTCCACGACGCCGCCCGCGTCTGCGGGGTCGATATGCCCGACAGCGAACTTTACCCCGGCGCAGTGGATGCGGAAGCGTTTTCCATGTACGGCCTACGCTCCACAGGCTTCACGGCGGTGAGCCACGAAGCCAAGCGCTACTACCACACCCGCCAAGACACGATAGACAACATCGACACCGACTGCCTGAACCTGAGCCTAAACATCTGCAAAGAAGCCGCCCGCCTCTTTGACGAAACCGGCATGGCGGAATACGACAAGAAACGCGCAAAGAAGTAATGCGTGGCGGTGGCACGGTGACAGCAACAACCCCCCGGCAGCTTTTTATACTGTTCCGCAATTAAAAGCAGCGCTTCATTTTTGGCACCGGGATAAAGGCTCCGGGCGACTAACAGTCGCCCGGAGCCTTTAAAATAACGCTTTCAATTGAGGATAATCACAACACATTCTCCTCTATCCACCCGGCCACGCCGTCGGCTTCGTTGCTGCCGCAGATGGAATCGGCGTTTGTAGGCGTCGCAGTCGATGCCGTCTGCAAAATCGTAATGCACCACCGTTGGATATGAAAATATCCGGCGCAAAGCGTGCGCTGAACCGGGCGGAAGCCGCTTCCGAACGCGCCGTGGCAAACGCAATCTTGATCCCCCGCGCCCGGCACTGCGTCAGCACACGCACGGTGTAATCCGATACGCTTTTGTCGCCGCGCAGCAGGGTGCGATCCAGGTCGGTGGCCAGTAGCTGAATCATAGGCTTACGCATTGCATATCCCTCCCTGCCCTTTCTTTCATTCTACCACAAACGCGCACAAAAGGCAAGGGGGAAGCCGGCATTCTTGCCGCAACAATATTTCGATGTTCGATTGACATTGACTGCCAAAGCCGTTATAATCTATGTGTGCGGCGTTACTGTAACGCCCGGCGGCGAAACCCCCGACTCCCTCTGGAGGAACGAGGCAACAAAGAGGATCCCGGAAG
>JAITNG010000087.1 GCA_031290595.1 Oscillospiraceae bacterium | reverse complement strand
GTCGTTTATATCATCCCCGCGCTGGATGGTTCCCGCATTGTGGGCGACCTGTTCCTGCGCAACCTCAGCGTTTCCAACGAAGAGCTGTACCGCGATATGATCCCCGGCCTGGTGGACGGCTACCTGGGCGGGCTGCTCAATATCGTGATCCGCCTGTTGCCCAAGAGCGTGGTGAAGGGGCTGCTGAATTCCGTGCTGGACGGCCTTGTGGGCGATGTGATCAGCTATTCCACCACAATGTGGTCGCTCGTCCCCAGCGGTGATTATGAAGCTGCGCGTAAGTTGTGGCTCGAAGACGGCAAGCACGACGAAATCCGCAAGCAGACCGACGCCTATTGGCAAGCGCAAAAGGATTCGCGCAAGAACATTGAAGATATGGTGAAGCTGGGCGTGCATGTCTACGACATTGTGGATTATGACGTGCAGCTCCTCTCCATCGTCGGTTCCTATAAGGATCAAAACGCCGACGGCATCATCCATCTGGATTCCACCTCCATGGGCTGCACCGCGGCCAAAGTGGGCGAAACGCTGCCCGTAGGCTACAAACAGGCGGTCAGCGACGGCCACAACCACCTTTCGCCCGATGGCGTATTGGATGCTTCCACCGGCACGCTGCCGGATAACACCTTCTACTTCAAGGGGCAGACCCACGAAGGCACATCCAAAAACGACGTGATCATGCGCCTGACCACCCGGCTGGTTACCGCAACGGAATACGAAACGGTGTTTTCGATGCCGGGCGAATATGAGCAGTTCAGCTATAAGCGCGAAACCAAGGGGCTGCGCAACGATCTGCTCCCCATCGCCAAAAAGGTGGATACCACCGACCTTTCGGCGGAGGACAAGGCGGCGCTGGCCGAGGCCATTGCGGATGTGGAGCGGGCGCTGGAACCCACCATCGTTACCCCGGGCGACGTGGAAGCCGCAGGTGCAAGGCTGGAAGCGGTGTTGGTCAAGATTGGCGTGCGCAACGCACCCGAGCCGGATTATGCCTCTATGATCCTGGATCCCATCGGCTGGTTCCTCAACCAGGCGTTCTATTACCTCTGGGGGCCGCGCGGGTTTAGCGACGGTTTGCTTTCCATCTGGCTGCAATAGTTGCGCCAAAAATCCCCGGCCGTTTGCGGCAAAACGCAAACGGCCGGGCTGGGTTTGTTCTGGGGCGGGTGCTATTCGGTGCTTTTGCCGGATGCACGCTGTGCCAGCAGGACGTACATCTCCCGGATCAGTTCCACCTGGGAATTGATTTGCAGCTTTTGGTAGATGTTGTAGATGGTGCGCTTGACGGTGCCTTCGGCAATGCACAGGCCGCCGGCGATGGTGCGGATGGTGTCGCCCTGGAAGAGCAGAACGGCAATGTCCGTTTCCCTGGGCGTCAGAAGGTCTTGCAGCGTTTCGCGCAGCTGTTCCGGCGGCACATTGACCACCGAAGCGTATTCTTCACTGATGTGCAGCCGGAAGGCGACGCGGTCGTGTTCGTATTGGCAGTCGATGAGGAAGTGAACGGGGTTTTGCGCGTGTGCGCCGCCGTTTTCGAGGGCGAACTGCTGGCTGAGGTATTCCAGTGGCAGAATCAGGGGTGCGAGCGGGGATAGGGTGTTCCCGGCAGGGTAGAGCTGGCGCAGGTTTGGGCTGAAATCATCCAGCGTCATCGCCTGATGATCCCAGTCCAGCGAGAAGGAAATCATGCTTCCGTTGGGTGGATGCGGGATCGGTGTGCACATAATTGACCTCCGCTGCTTTTCAAATTTGATTCATTATACCATAAACAAGGCGGAATAAAAAGCATTTTGGCGAATAAGACCAAAACTTCCCCGATTTTTATTGACAAAGCATTTTTCAACATAAAAAAGACGGCTTTTTAGGAGGAGAATTATGCCCAGCGCAAAAGATTTCCGCGGCGTTTACGCCCTGCTGCTCACGCCCTTCACCCGGGCGAAGGAAGTGGATTACAAAGCCTACGAAGGCTATGTGGAATGGCAGGTTTCCCACCGGCCAAACGCCCTTTTTGGCGTGTGCGGTTCTTCCGAAATGGTTTATCTCACGCTGGCTGAACGGGAAAAGCTCGCCGCCCTGGCGGTCAAACACGCCGGTGCAACCCCCGTGGTGGCCACTGCCAACCTGGAACCTTCCTG
Organism: Oscillospiraceae bacterium; assembly: GCA_031290595.1. Lineage (GTDB taxonomy): Bacteria > Bacillota > Clostridia > Oscillospirales > Acutalibacteraceae > WRMQ01. The sequence continues at coordinate 5,428 of JAITNG010000087.1, read as the reverse complement.
GGAAGCGCAGGTGGAGGAGGTCAAGCGCATCACGGCCACGGGCGTGCAGGGGCTGATCTTCGTCACCAAAGGCTACGGCGACGACCAGGAGCGCATGTTCACCTACCTCACGGAACTGGCAAGCCACACGCCTCTGCCCATCGTGCTGTATGAATTCCCCGGCGCTTCGCCCCACCGCATGAGCGGCGAAACCTTTGGCCGCCTGGCAGCCACGGGCAAATTCGTTGCGGTCAAGGATACCACCTGCACCATGGCGGGGATTGGGGAAAAGATCGCCGTGCAGGGCGAAAGCGCGGTGCTGCAAGCCAACATCCCGCTGTTGCAGGATGCTTATGAGGCCGGGGCGCGGGGCGTGGCGGCCACCACCACCACCTGCGGGGCGCAGCTGTTCGTCCGGCAATGGGCGGCCTTCCAAAAGGGCGACCTGGCGGCGGCGCGGCTGGCGCACAAGCACATCCTGCTGCTGGATGACGTGCTGGCCGGGCACTTCACCGCTTCGGCAAAATATCTGGCGGGGTTGCAGGGCGCGGCGATGGAATGGGTGACCCGCAGCGGCCAAACCCTCAACGAGCAGCGTTTACGCGCAATTGAACTCTGGTATGACTGGGCGAAGCCAATACTGTTATGAAGAAAACAAGTGACCTGACGGCGAGCCGGCGTGAGGTCTTCCAGGGGCGGGCGCTCGCTTTGCTCAACCGCGTGCCGGGTGTGGTTTCGCTCTTTTTCCGGCTCCAGAACCGGCGCACGGCGGGCTTTTTCGGCCACTGGGGCTATGCCTTCCGCCGCTGGCCGGAACTCGTCACCGCCTTTGGGTGCGAAGACGGCGGCCGCCCGGTGGTCGCCTATATCGACGGCTCTTACCTGCTGCGCGAAGGCGGCAGACGGAGGATCACCTTCGGCGTTCGCCGCATCCCCGGTAAAATTGACTGGAGCTTGCGGGAGGGCTGGCTGCCCTGCCCGGTGAGCCAATACGAAAAACGCGGCGTGCGCTACACAATCGAAAGTTTTTGCGCAGGCCTTGGGGATGAAACGGTCGTGTTCACCCGCATGACGGCGGAAAACCGATCCGCCGCAGCCGTAAAGCTGCCCAAAGTATCCGGCGATCTGGTGCGGTTGGGGGATCCGCCGCCGCGGGCTGTGCAGCCCGGCGCAACCTGTGTGCTGGAATATGCCGTCGCGGCGCGGCGCGGGGCTGCGTTGGCGTTGTTGCAGACTGCGGGCGGCTGGGAAGCCCAATACGCCCGCATGAAGGCCGGTTGGGAACGGCGGCTGGAGCCGCTGCTGACCATCGAAGAACTCCCGGCGCCGGAGCTGATCAACGCATTGCGTGCGGGGTTCGTGTTTACGATGATTTTCCGCAAGGGCGGGGAACTGCGCACCGGCGGCAACGGCTATGAGCGCGTGTTTGACCACGATGCAGTGGGCATCCTGGCGGCGCTGCTGACGGTGGGCGAAACGGAGCGGTTCCCGGAATATGCCGCGCACATCCTGGCGCATCTGCAATACCCCGATGCACGCTGGAAGCTGCCCTGGGTCTATGCGCTGTATTACATGAAAACCGGCGACTTGAAGCCCGCGAGGGACGCCTGGGAGGAACTCACCGCCCGGCACCGCGCACTCCTGGAAGAGATGGAACCCGGCGGGATCATGCGCAAAACCGCCGCTATTGATAGCTACGGCCACTGGCTTTGCGATAACTGGTCGGCGCTGCTGGGGTTGGGGGCATATGCCTTTTTGGCCGAACGCCTGGGGCGCAGCGCCGTTGCAGCAGCCGCACGGGCGCAATACTACCGCCTGGCGAAGGGCGTGAGCCAGGCGCTGAACCGCACGATGCAGCGCCACAAGCTGACCTATCTGCCAATGGATACCGAAAACCCCAATGAACTGGGTGCGCGTAAAAATCCGCTGGATGCGAACTGGGCTTCGATGTTCCTCTTTGGCCGCTGGGCGTGGGATGGCTACCTGCTGCACCTCCCCCAGGGCGGCGTGATGACGGAGGCCATTGACGCGACCTATGCGCACGGCTTCCGCCGCAGGGAACAGGCGGGCGCGACCGGCGCGGCTGCGGCCAATTTTGGCGGCTACCCCCACGGCATGTTCTCCTCCGCTTACAACGCGGGCTACGCAGCAGCGGCGCTGCGGGGCGAAAAATACCGCGACCTTGGCGTGCAAGCCTATCTTTTTATGTTGCGCGAGAGCCAGAGCGGCCCGTTCAGCTGGTGGGAGGGCGTTCGCCCGCCCCGTGCCAAAAGCCCGTGGAACCGACCCCACGCAGCGGGCGGCGGCGGCGCTTGCCCGCACATGTGGGGGCAGGCGACCTGCACCAAGGCGTTGATTGAAAGCCTTGTCGCCCAGCGGGCGGACGGCACTCTCCTGCTGGGCAGGGGCGTGCCGGTGGAATGGATCGCCGACGGCCAGGTGATCGCCCTGCGCAACATCCCGGCGCTGGGGCGGCGCTTCGGCTTCCGCATCGAAACCCACGGCAGCCGGATCACCCTGCAAGTGAGCGATTTGCCCGCAGATATGCGCGTTTCGCTGGAACTCCCGATTTTCAACGTGCGCAAGGTGCTGACTGTGACGGGCGGCGCTTGGGAACCCGCCGCCGGGCGGGTGCTGCTGGCAGAGGGCGGGGCGGAGGCCACGGTGGAACTGGTATACTAAATTTTGTGGTTTTTGAATATTATTATGAAAAGAAGGATGTGATCGAACAATGACAAAACTTTGGCTGTTTACGGACACGCATCTGTTTTTGCGCGACCCTATGCCCAAAGAAGCGCCCCACGTTGACCAGAAGTGTATGCTTGAAAGTGCGGCGATTCTGGATGCTGCGCTGGCGGAATTCCTTGCCGAGCCGGATTGCGATATTCTGTTGCTTTCGGGCGATTTGAGCTGCGACGGCCATGCGGAGGAGCACAAGGGCTTCATCGAAAGAATGCGCAGGGTGCAGGCGGCGGGCAAGCGGGTGATCGCCATCACCGCGACCCACGATTTTGACCAGACCCACGGCGACGAGCGCAACGAAAGCGGTTTGCCCCCGCTGGAACACCCCGAAGGCAAGGTGTTCCGCGATGAACTGCCCGGGCTTTACTACGAATTTGGCCCCCGCGACGCCATTGCGCGCTGCGAAGCGGACGGATTTTCCTACACCGCGCAGCTTGCGCCGGGCTATCGTCTGCTCTGCCTCAATGACGACGGCAACGGCCGCAGCTATTGCGGCTTCGATGCATCCGTGATGGCATGGGCGCTGGCGCAGATCGCCGAGGCCAAGGCCGCAGGGGAATACATCTTTGGCATGACGCACCACCCCTCCCAGCCGCCGACGCCCATCTATCCCCTCATATCCAAGCGCGACATGCTGGGCGATTGGGAGGAAGTTACCCGCACCCTGGCCAACGCCGGGCTGCGCTGCCTGTTCACCGGGCATTCCCATATGAACAACATCGCCCCCATCGTCACGCCGGAAGGCAACCCCTATTGGGACGTCAACACCGCCGCCCTGAGCGGCTACCCCGGCGTGTTCCGGGTGCTGGAACTGGAGGACGGCCGTCTGCACGTCACAACCCGCGCTATCCAGGATTTTGTTTGGGATAAGGGCGACATGAGCGCACGCGCTTACCTGCAAAAGCACTTCGATTTCCTGCTGCGGGGGATCATTGAGAGCGCGGCGAACGATATTCACCAGCTGGCGATGCATGCGGTGGGCTTCAGCGTTGACCCCAAAACGGTGCTGAAGTTCCGGGTACCCATCACCCTGATTGGCAAATTTGCCAACAAAGTGACCGTCGGCGGGCTGGGGGCGCTGCTCTGGTGCCGCCACAAGATGCCCAAAGCCGCCCGTTCCCTTTCGGTGAAGGAACTGTTCCTGGAATTCGTGCGCAACATCTTTGCCGGGGAAGAGCATTACGGCCCCGAAACGCCGGTGGGGCAATCCCTGTTGGCGGTGGCGCACCGGCTGGAACCATTTTTGCGCAAACCCCTGGCCAAAATTGGGGTGGATAACATCCCCGCATTCCTGCTCTCGCTGGTCTATGACGAAACGCCGGACGACCAGGTTGAAATCGCCTTGGGATAATACAAATTACAGGAGGACATGATGGCACGTATTGTTGACTACGCAAAAACCAAGATCCCCGAAAGCGCCCAGCACGAAATCAAGGAACTGGCGCACCACCCGGTCAAGTGGATGAAAGGCGAGGATCTGCCGGAAGGCCACCTTCAGCCGTGGGAAAAGCTGCTCTTTGGCCTCAACGGCTTTTTCGGCACCGCCGCCAGCGGCTTCAACGGGCAGGATCGGCTGTTCCGCTACACCTTCCACGTCAACCCGAACCACTTGACGACCAGCGGCGTTATCAGCTCCTTTTGGGATGCTTTCAACGACCCCCTCGTCGGCCAGTGGATGGACCGCAACCCGATGGATGACAACACCTACCGTTGGCTGCACCGCATCAACACGCTGATTGTCTGCATTTTCAACGTATTGGTTTTGCTGGATCTTGGCCTGACGCCCCTGGGGCACGTTGTGCTGCTGACGGCCTTCACGATGTTCAAGGATATTCTTGGCACCTTCGCCGGGGTTTCTTACACCAAATATTTTGCGGGCATCACGCCGTATTCCGATGAGCGCGGCAAAACGATGGTTTGGAACAGCGTCGGCAACCAGTGCGGCTACCCCATCGCCAATTTGCCCAATATCATCATGGGCTTTGCGAAGGATCGCCTCAAGTTCAGCGATTATCGGATCTATGTTTACGGCACCCTGATCATGTTCCCCCTTGCCCTGACTGCGGGTTGGCTCAACACCTTCGCCCGCCACCGCGTGCATTTTAACCCTGTAGCCGAAGAACACCCCGAGGAGCAGGAAAAGAAGCGCACGCTGCGCGAAACCATTTACGTCCTCAAATACAACAAATACCTGATCCTGAACGCCATCGCTTCGTTCATCACGGTGTTCACGCCTTCTTCAGATGACCTGCCGATCTACCGCTACATCATGCCCAAATATAACATCGGCGGCACAGAGATGCGCGGTGAAGCGCTGATCTGGTTCAAAAAGCAGTTTTCCGGCATCCCGATCACCTTCCTCTACCCCTTCATGGGCATGGTGGTCAACCGGGTGGGCGGCCCCAAACGGATGCATATCATCAACAGCATCCTGCTGATGGCCTGCAACGGAATCAAATACTTCCTTGACCCGCGCAAGTTTAAGCACACGTTGCCGCCGCTGGTGGGCATCATTTTGATGGATACCTTTTTTGAAACCCTGGGGCCGCTGAACGGCTACGCGACCGGCATCCTCAATTACGAAATGCTGGATTATGTGGAATACAAAACCGGCGTGCGCAGCGAGGGCATGACCGCCGCCTTCAACGCCCTGTTTGCCAAGATGATCACCGGCAACATCAACAACGCCACCTATAACGCCTTCCAA
>JAITNG010000047.1 GCA_031290595.1 Oscillospiraceae bacterium | reverse complement strand
AGCAGCGGGCTGGGGTGGATACGTAATGGCATATTCGATTGAGAGTTCTAACCACGCTTGCTACAAGGATACCCTATGCCTTGTCAACAAGTTGGAAATTCGCGATGAAGCGACGCTGGCGCAGGTAGAGGGGGAAATTACGCTAATCAAGGCAGCGGAAATGGAAACACATCCGCTCATCGGCGATTTTTCTTTTGCGCATTATAAGCGAATTCACCGCTTCTTGTTTGAAGATATTTATAGCTGGGCGGGCGAAATTCGTGATGTCGATATGTCCAAAAAAGGTACTTTCTTTGTTGGTGCAGATGACATTAAACACATTGCAACACCGTTGTTTGCAAGAGTTCAAATTCTTAGTCGCCCGGCCAAATATTCGCCGGATTATGCAAAGAAAATCGCACAGGCGTATCATAACGTCAATATGCTGCACCCATTCCGCGAGGGGAATGGTCGTACCCAGCGCAGTTTTTTTACGCAGCTGATCCGCGCAGCAGGATTTGATATACAGTTCGGCAACTGTGATATAGATTTCTTGACCATCGCCACGGTGCAAGCCGCCCACGGCGTACAGGATTATTTGCGGAAATTTTTTATGGAATCTATATCCCATTAGTTGCCATCGCCTAAAATAGCAATTATTTTGCGGCACAGCCGCGTAAAAAAGGAATTTTGCGACCTGAATCGACAAAGGTATGAAAGGGTCGCGTGGAAGGGGAACTGAGTGGCCTTGAAGCAGCAGCAAACGCGCCCCGGTGAAACGGAAGAAGCCTACCGCCGGTTCTGCGCAGGGGAACAAAGCGCCTTTGATGTGATTATCGAAGCGTTCCGGCAAAACCTGATCTTCTTTTTGCATGGTTATGTGCATAACCTGGATGTAGCGGAAGACCTGGCGGAAGACACCTTTGTGGAACTGCTGGTGCATCAAAACCGTTTCCACTTCCAAAGCTCGCTCAAGACGTACCTTTTTGCGGTGGCACGGCACAAGGCCATTGATTACCTGCGGCGCGAAAAGCGGCGCGGCGGGCAGGCCTTTGAAGAACTCGACGCCGATTCGCTCAAATGCGAGTTGCCTTCCACAGAAGAACAATACGAAACCCTTGAACGGGCGGAAACCCTGGAACAGGCGATGGACGGCATCCCGGAGGAATACCGGGAAGTGCTGCGGTTGCTCTATTTGGAAGAGATGAGCTACGATGAGATTGCAGCGCTGATGAAAAAGAACAAGAAGCAAATTGACAATCTTTCCTACCGCGCCAGGCAGGCGCTGCGGGGAGGTTTGCGAAAGGAAGAGGTGTTCGGTGAAGAGCGCAGCTGAATTCAGCGCAAGCGTGCATTTGCGCGCACAAGTGAAAAAAGACGCCATACGCAAACGGAACCGGCGCATCCGCACCATTGGCGCTTCGGCAGGGATGCTGGCGCTGGTGCTGATCACCGTGGCCGTGTTCCAAAGCATGAGCCAGCGGCAGGCATTGCCGCCGCAAACGGTGGACGAGCTATTGGTGGAATCCCCCACGATTGTGGCGGAAGACGAAGCGGAGGCGGATGTGGATTTGATTGACATGAACCTTCTGCTCCGTTTGTCGGAAAACGCAGGTCAGGTCAAGATGGTTCGCCTCAACAACCGGGCGGATGAATACGACGCGCTTGCGGCCTACCAAAGCGAAAACGGGCTGGAAAGCAACGGAAACCTGGCCATCGTCCCCCTCCCCGGGCAATCCGAAACCGTGCAGAGCAAGGAAGCGCTGGACGAATACCTGAAAGAGCGCGACCTGGAAGCGGACTTCGGCAGCGCCCTGGCGGGGTATGACGATGCATACTTCCTCGAATATGTGCTGATCGTCGGTGCAATCGAAATCGTTGACCTGGCGGTGCAAGCGACGGCGGAACCGCCCCCCGCGCCGGAAAGCACGACGGAAACGACCCCTGCGGCGCAGCCAAGCGGGCAGGAAATGCAGCCGGAATCCACCAGCTTTGCGGATCAATGGGTGGCGACAACGCAAACAACGACCGCGCCGTCTTCCGTGCAGGCGCCAAGCGACCAGACCGCCGCCCAAAGCACGACGGAAACGACCACCACGCGGCCAAGCAGCGCAGCCTTTTCGTTGGCGGTGGTGCACAACACAGATGCAACCGCCCCCGCCACGATGGCGACGCAAACGCTCCGCGGGGAACCGGCAATCACGGGGCTGCTCCTGGTGCAAGCCCCCAAAGCGTCAGCGGCGGGGTAGCGCAGATTTTTATTTGATGGGTTTATGCGATAAAATGATATGCGCGGGCAACCCGTAGGGGGCGCCCGCGCGTAAAATTGTTTTGAACGGCGTATATTTCCAAAAAATCCGTAAAAAAATAAGCGGAACCCCCTCTTTTTATTGACAAAGCATGGTAGAATCTGCTATACTTGTAGGTAGCTTGGGGATACTATGCATAGTTGCTACTTTGGGCGAAAATGAAAGGCATGGCTAAAACATGAAGGATGGTTTTCGGCGTCATATGGCGCGGGGCGCGGCGATTGTGCTGCCCTTGATTATTCTGGGTGGCGCGGCTGCCTGTGGCAAGGATGTTGGCGGGGTGCTTTTTGATGATCCCCTCAGCGGGGAGCATTTGCTGGCAACCGATGCGCATAAAAACACCGTCACCAATGCCGAAGGGATGATCATTGAACTGCAAACCGAGGCATATGGCCGCGTGGTCACGCAAACGGACGGAAGCGACGTGACGCTTTTGATGGAATACCCCTGCTTTGTGCATGAAAAAAAGTGGGGCAAAACTGTGTTGGAAGTCGCAGACTTCACCGTGAAGCTGCCCAAAGGCTGGGTGGTTTCGCGCGACACCAAACGCATTGTCCTTCTCCCGGATACCGACGGCGCGGCGACCACCAGCATGTCGTATGCATCCAGCAAGGAAAGCTATGACGAACTAAAAAAGCAGTTGCAGGCGCGTGAAAGCGCCTGGAAGGATATGATGAGCGCCAGCAACACCAATTCCACCGTGCGTTCCTTCACAAAAGAGTTTTTTGGCAAAGAGGCGTTCTTCCTGGAATACGACATCCCGGGCGGTGACGAAAGCCAAGCGATGATCCAGGTCAACGGGATTGTGCAGCCCGGCGATTTTTGTGCCGAAGTCAACTACCAGGTGACTGCGCAGGAATATGAAGACGGAAAAACATTTTATTCGCTCGTGGGGCTGATCGAAGCCAAATAGCGATGTATTCACATTTGATAATTCACAAGCTGTATTGTATAAAGGAGAAAGCGTATGATTTTTTCACAGGACATTGGCATTGACCTTGGCACCGCAAACACCCTGGTGTTTGTGAAGGGGAAAGGCATCGTGATCCGCGAACCTTCCGTGGTTGCGGTGGACCAGCGGGTCAACCCGCCCCGCGTGGTGGCGGTCGGTTCACAGGCGAAGGAAATGATCGGCAGAACGCCGGGTTCCATCACAGCGGTGCGCCCGCTGAAGGATGGCGTGATTGCCGATTTCAACATCACGGCGGATATGCTCAAGGCCTTCATCCGCCGTGCGATGAACAATTCCCCCTTCAGCCGGGCAAGGGTGCTGATCTGCATCCCCTCCGGCGTGACGGAGGTGGAGCGCCGCGCGGTCTATGGCGCGGCCAAGGGCGCGGGCGCCAAGGAAGTCCGCGTCATTGAAGAACCCATGGCGGCGGCCATCGGGGCGGGTCTGCCCGTCAGCGAAGCCACCGGCAGAATGGTGGTTGACATTGGCGGCGGCACATCGGAAGTCGCGGTGATTTCGCTGGGCGATGTGGTGACCTCGCGTTCCGCCCGCGTGGCCGGCGATAATTTTGATGATTCCATCATTGCCTTCATCAAAAAGAAATACAACCTGCTCATTGGCGAGCGGACGGCGGAGGACATCAAGATCAAGATTGGCTCCGCTTACCCCTACGAAGAGGAGGGCGGCATGACCATCAAGGGGCGTAACCTGATGGATGGTCTGCCCAAGCACGTGGAAATCACCAGCGAAGAGATCCGCGAAGCCCTGGCCGACCCGGTCAGCCAGATCCTCGACGCCATCCGCGCCACCCTGGAAAAAACACCGCCGGAGCTTGCGGCGGACATCATTGACCACGGCATTATGCTCACCGGCGGCGGCGCACTGCTGCGCGGCCTCGATCGCCTGATTTCCGCCGAAACCAAGATCCCCGTCCATGTGGCCGAAAAGCCCCTGGATTGCGTAGTGGACGGCACCGGCATTTGCCTGGAAAACACCCACCTATACCCAGCCAACGAAGACGACGCCTAGCGGCGGGCTTGGCGACTGTGCCGCAGTCGCCGCCAGGGTGATCTGCGTTTGATCTAATTGTTTGGGAAAGGACATCAAAATTTCCTGTGAAGCGATTTTTTAAGACGGCTGCTTTCAAGAGCTTCGCGGTGCTGATGGCGGTGTTGGTGGCGGGTTCCGCGCTTTCGCTGGCCACGCGGGGGAAGGCTTCGCCCGTGGTTTCGGCCCTCAGTTGGGTGACGAGTCCTTTGCAGAGCCTTTGCGCATCGGCGGCCAATTCCTTCCGGGATTTTTTTGGCTACTTCCGCTCTTCGGCAGCGCTGCAAGCCCAGTTGGCTGCAAAAGAGGAAGAACTTGCGCTTTACCGCGACCGCCTGGTGGATTATGACAAAACCCGGCAGAAGCTGGAGCTATATGAGCAGTTCCTGGAACTCAAAGAGGAAAACCCCAAGGATCAGTTCCAGGAAGCGAGCATCATTGGCGGCGAACCCGCCGGGCAGTTTGGCAGCTTCACGCTCAACCGGGGCAGCGCTGCGGGCATCAGCGTCAACGACCCTGTGCTGGTGGGCAAAAACCTGGTGGGCATTGTGACGGCGACGGAGCTATCGAGCTGCACGGTGAAGACCATCCTGCACCCGGAGGTGCATGTGATCGTCTACGAAACCGCGACGGGTGAATTCGGCTGGACGAACACAACCCCGGCGCTCGCCCAGCAAGGGCTGTTGAGCATCCCGGAACTGCTGCGCAGCACAGCGATTGCGGGCGGCGGGTTGATCTGCACATCCAGCGAAAGCAAATACTACCCCGCCGGGCTGATTGTCGGCACGGTGCAGGAAGTGCGGATGGACGACCAAAGCCTTTCGGCGACAGCGATCCTGAAACCGGCGGCGCACTTTGAATCCTTGCGGGATGTATTCGTCCTAACAGAATTTTAGATGTGTTGACGGGTACGGGGCGAAGGGACGAATTTGAATGCTAGCATACACGACGGCGCGTAGCGGCAAAAAACGAAATCGATATTTGCGCAGGCTTTTGTTGGGTCTGCTGGTTCTCTTTGCTGCCATGGCGCAAAATGTGCCGTGGCTCCCGGCGTTTTTTGGGGTGCGTGCGCTGCTGCTGCTCCCGCTTGTGGTGAGCATTGCGGTGCTGGAACAGGAGGTTCCGGCGATCTGCTTCGGCGCATTGGCCGGGTTGCTGTGGGATGTTTCGGCGCAGGATCCCCGCGGCTGGCACGCGCTGTTTTTGACCGTGATTGCCTTTATCTGCGCCATGCTGATGCGCTATTTGTTCAACTGCAACCTGTTGACGGTCGGCCTGTTGGGCTTCGCCGCTGCGGCGCTGTATCTTTTTGCCCGCTGGGCGCTGGATTCACTGGTGCCGGGGGTCGGCTTGGATTTTGAGGCGCTGCTGCGCTTTTACCTTCCCCGGTTGGTTTACACAATGGCGTTGCTGCCGCTGTGCTATTGGCTGGTGCGGGCGGTTGTGCGCAAAACCAGCAGACGGCAGGTGGGGGAACACATCAAGGAAGAAGGCAACATCGGCCAGATCCGCGCAGCGGAAAGGGAATAGGGGAAGTGACATGAAAACATTCAACCTCAAAAAGCTCAACCAAAGGACGGGCTGGCTTGTGGGTTTGCTGGTGGCAGTGCTGGCAGGCTTTTCTGTCACGCTGATCAAGGTGCAGCTGATGGACGGCCCCGCGTATGCGGAAATCCATGCCATCACGAGCAGCAGCGTGCCGGTGCAGGCCGCACGCGGCGTGATTCTGGATCGCAACGGCATTCCGCTGGTGGAAAACAAGCCCAGCATCTCGATTGTGTTTGAGCATCCGTTCTTCCCCGACCGCAACAGCGCGGAGGGGCAAACGCGCCGCAACGAGCTGCTGGCGTCGCTGATTGCACTGTTTGAAGAACACAAGACCCCTTGGATCGACAGCCTGCCCATCACGCTGGATGCAGCGGGCGCGGCGGCGTTTTTGCCGGATCACACGGCGGAAATCAAGGAACTCAAGAGCAGCGCCAAGCTCAATTTGAACGAATACGCCACGGCGCAAAACTGCATGGACGCCCTGGTGGAGCGCTATGCATTGCAAGCCTATGATGCGGTGACGGCGCGTAAGATCGCCTCCGTGCAATACGGTATGTGGCGGTTGAACTACAGCACGACCATGCCCTACACGTTCGCCGAAGATGTGGCGGAGCTGCTGGTTTCCAAAATCAAGGAGAGCAGCGCCCTTTACACCGGCGTGATGACGGAAATTGTGCCAATCCGCGCTTACACCGACGGCACGCTTGCCCCGCACATTCTGGGGCGTGTGAGCGCCATCAGCGCGACGGATTATGAGGCGCACAAGGCCGACGGCTACAAGCTCAACGACGTTTACGGCTCCTCCGGCATTGAGCGGGCGGCGGAAAGCTGGCTCCGCGGGCAGGAGGGACTCAAGCAGGTGATGGTGGATTCCAACGGCGACGCTTCGACCGAAACGATCCAGCCCGCCGTGCAGGGCAACACCGTCGTGCTCACCGTCGATAAGAACCTGGAAAAGTTAATCCAGGATATTTTCCCCAAGTATATGGAAGAGTTCAAGGCCAAACGCGCCAACGTCCCGGCGGCGGGCGCGGTTGTGGTGCTGGATGTGAACACCTTTGAGGTGCTGGCCAGCGTCAGCTACCCCGGCTACGATATTACGCAATACGCCGCGGATATGGCCGCGCTTTCGGTTGACCCCGTGGCGCCGCTCTGGAACCGCGCCTTGCAGGGCGCATATGAACCCGGTTCCACCATCAAACCCTCCGGCGCACTTGCGGCGCTCCAGGAGGGCGTGATCACCGAAAATTTTACGTTCTATTGCAACGGCACCTATCATTATTTGGATTCCAACTACAAATGCAACCAATATTCCCTGCATGGCGGGAAGCCAATCAACGTCTATAAGGCGCTGGTGGATAGCTGCAATTCCTTCTTTTATGAGATGGGGCGCTTGCTGGGCTACGAAAAACTGAACACATACCGCATGGCCATGGGGCTGGGGCAAAAGACCGGCACCGA
>JAITNG010000006.1 GCA_031290595.1 Oscillospiraceae bacterium | reverse complement strand
GAAGCCGAAGAGCAGCTGAACCTCCAGGAAGAAGAGCTTGCGGAAGGCAAGGAGAAGATTGACGACGGGAAAAAGCGGCTTGCGGAAGCCGAACCCCTCATGGCGCAGCTGGAAGAATTCAAGAAGGGGCAGCAGCAGCTTGTGGAGGCCTATGCCCAGCTTTCCGCCGCAGAGCGGCAGTTGGCCGACGGCCAGGGGCAGCTGGACGCGGGGCAGCTGGAACTGGAGCAGGGGAGGCGCACGCTGGCCACGGAACTGGCCAAGGCGCAGCAGCAGCTGGCCGACGGCGACGCTTTTATGCGCGTGATGGAAGAGCAGCTCCCGCTTTCGGAGCGCCGCGTGCACCAGGGCGAGAGCGCCCTGGAAGCCCTGCCCAACGCCATGTGGAACATCGCCACGCGTGATGAATTTGCGGGCTACACCAACTTTGGCGATACGGCGGATAACATGCAGTCGTTTGCGCTGGTGTTCCCGGTGCTGTTCTTCCTGATTGCGGCGCTGGTCAGCCTGACCACCATGACCCGCATGGTCGAAGACGAGCGCTTGCAGTTGGGCGTGCTGAAAGCGGCGGGCTATTCCGGCGGCGCCATCGCGTTCAAATATTTCTTTTATGCCGCGACCACCGCAGTGCTTGGCAGCATCCTGGGGCTGGCGCTGGGCTTCACGCTGATCCCCATTGCGATCTTTAAGGCGTATAGCATTCTGTATTTGATCCCCTCCATGACCCCGGCGTTCTATCTGGATACCGCCGTGGTTGCGCTGGGTGCGGCCGTGCTTTCCACCGTGGGCGCTGTGATCTTTTCGGTGTTCCGTTCCTTGCAGCTCCGGCCAGCGCAGCTGATGCGCCCCAAAGCCCCCAAGGCGGGCAAGCGCATCCTGCTTGAGCGCATCACGCCCCTTTGGCGCGGCCTGAACTTCAACGGCAAGGTGACGGTGCGCAACCTGATGCGCAACAAAAAGCGCTTCATCATGACCTTTGCGGGCATCATGAGCTGCACGGCGCTGTTGCTGACGGGCTTTGGCATCGGGAATTCCATCGGCACCATGCTCGACCGCCAGTTTGGCCCCGAAAGCGTGATGAAGTTTGACGGCCAGGTGCTGCTCACTTCCCCCATCACGGCGGAGGACACCGAAACCATGGCTGTTTTTGAGCAGCCCGGGCGCATCAGCGAAGCGCTGCCGATCTTCATGAAGAACATGTATGCCGGAACTGTAGCCTTCGGGCGGCAGATTGAGGTTGTGATGGCCGTCCCGCGCGATCAGGAAAAAGTGCCGGAATTCCTGGCGTTCAACGACGATAAGACCGGCGAGGAGCTGGCGTTTGCGGATGGCGGCGTCTACATCAACGGCAAAACGGCGGAACTGATGGATCTCAAGCGCGGCGATACGATCACCATCCAGGCAGGTTCGGTCAAGAAGGAAATCCCTGTGGCGGGCGTTGTGCGCAACTATGTGTATCACTACGTCTACATGACCCCCGCAACCTATGAGGCCTATTTTGACTTGCAGGCGACCTCCTTCAACGCGGTGCTGCTCAAGCTCGACCCCGCGTTGGATATTACCAGCGGCAGCAAGGCGGATATTAACCGCGCCAAGGAGGATCGTGCGCAGCTTTCCCGCGATTTGACGGATGAATCGGAGGTCGTGGCGGTCGTCTATAACTCCGCGATCATCGATAAAGTCGGCGCCATGATCAACATTATGCGCCAGGTCATCGTGGGCGTGTTTGTGCTGGCTGCCGGGGCGCTGGCCTTCGTGGTGCTTTATAACCTGAACAACATCAACATCTATGAACGCGTGCGCGAGCTGGCGACGATCAAGGTTCTCGGCTTTTATGATCTGGAAGCCTCGATGTATATCTACCGCGAGAATATTATATTGACGGTGTTGGGCATCGCGGCGGGGCTATTGCTGGGGATCCCCATCCACGGCTTCGTCATCCGCACGGCGGAAATTGAGAGCATGATGTTTGTGCGCACCTTGGCGCCCCTGAATTACATCTTCGCGGCGCTGATCACCATCGTGTTTGCCGTGGGCATCAACGCTTTGATGCACCGCAGGATCAAGAACATCAGTATGGTGGAATCGCTCAAATCCGTCGAATAGGCAACAAAGAAACTGCCCGCACCAATGTTGGTGCGGGCAGTTTGCTGCGCAATTATAAAAAGTATTCAATCGTGCTTTCCGGCGTTTGGCGGGTGTTGGTGTTGAACAGCAGCACCGCTTCACGCGTATCAACAGGCCCCATGGCGTAAAGGTCTTGCCCCTCCTGGTTCAGCACGCTGAACGCAACCCTTCGGTTGGCCGCGCAGGGCATATCCGCAACGGGCGCGATGCCCTCCGCTTCCAGGCCGCCCTGCGTGTAATACGGGTCAAAGAGCAGAACGGAATCTTCGGTCAGCCCCGTCAGCGTCACATAATGCCAGCAATCAAAGTGCAGCCGCACCACCACCGCGCCGCCCTGCCGCAGCGCCTGTGTCAGCTCGCTGTTTTCACTCAGCCGCACGCGTTCGCCGCTGCGGTATTCGCAAGCGATGGGGAGCCGTTTGGCCGTGGCATATTGGCTCAGCCAGTTGGCGAGGAACATTATGGCCATTTGGGAGGTTCCGTTTTTGCAGGCCTCGCCCTGGTCGTTGTAGCTATCGAGGGTATACATCATCACATAACGCAAAATATCGGGCGGGATCTCTTCCCGCGCAAACAAAAAGCTGACGGCGTTGAGCAGACTGGTCGGCCCGCAGTCATATTCCGTGCGCTGGTATTGCAGGGGGATTTTCACCGGGGGGTCATAGTCATCCGTCATTGCAGCGCAACCTCCAGATCCGCGATCAGATCCGCAGCGGCTTCGATGCCCACCGAAAGCCGCAGCAGCCGCGCGTCAATCCCGCGGGCGAGGCGCTCGCCTTCCGGCACATCGGCATGGGTCTGGGTCATGGGGTAGGTGATCAGCGTTTCCACCCCGCCAAGCGATTCGGCATAGAGGATCAGCGCAGTTTTGTTCAGCGCCTGGATGGCGTCGGCTTCGCTTGCCAGCGCAAAACTGATCATCGCGCCGATGCCGGGGTAGAACACTTTTTCCACCTTGGGCTGTTGCCGGAGCCACGCCGCAATTTGCCGGGCGTTTTGCTGCGATTTTTCCATGCGGATGGCCAGGGTTTTGATGCCGCGCGTGACCAAAAACGCATCAAAAGGCGCAAGCACCGCGCCGATGGTCTTGTGCAAAAAGCGCAGTTTTTCGGTGAGGGCAGGGCTGCCCGCCACCAAAAAACCCGCCAGAGTATCGTTGTGACCCGCCAGGTATTTTGTGCCGCTGTGGATCACCACATCCGCGCCCAGCGGAATCGGCTGGCAGAAGTAGGGGGTCAAGAAGGTGTTATCCACCATCAGCAAAATATCGCGCCCGGCACACAGCGCCTTTACGCCCGCAATATCGGTGAGCTTCATCATGGGGTTGGTGGGGCTTTCGATGAAGATCCCCTTGGTGTGTTCCGTGATCGCCGCCCGGGTTTCCGCCAAATCCGAGGTATCCGCATAGCGGACGTGAACGCCGTTCTTCGCCAAAACATGGTTGAACAGCCGGATGGAACCGCCGTAGAGGTCGTCCGTTGCGATGATCTCATCGCCGGGCGCAAAAAGCTCCATCAGCGTGGCGACGGCCGCCATGCCGCTGGCAAATGCAAGCGCGCCCACGCCGCCTTCCAGGGCGCAGACGAGGTTTTCCACATGCTCACGCGTCGGGTTTTGCAGACGGGCATAGTCGTAGCCCGTGCTTTGCCCAACACCGGGGTGCGCAAAAGTCGCGGATTGATAGATCGGCACGGCAACAGCGCCGGTGGAGTGCGTAGCATCCCGCACGGCGTGCAAACAGGCGGTTTCGGTCTTCAAGGCAGTTCCCCCGTTTCAATCGTTTTCAATATTGTAACAGGTGGCCGCGCAAATGTCAAGTAAGAGTCGAATGCGGCAGGATTACCGTGAACACCGAACCTTCGCCTACGGTGCTTTCGGCGGTGATGGCGCCGCCGTGGGCTTCCACAAAGGCTTTGGCTATCGCCAGGCCGATGCCCGCGCCGCCGGTTTTGCGCGTGCGGGCTTTTTCTACGCGATAAAAACGCTCAAACAGGAAGGGCAAATCTTCGGCGGGGACGCCGACGCCGGTATCGCGCACCTGTAACACGGCGTTGTCGCCCTCCAACGCGCACAGCACTTGTATTTCGCCCTGTTCGGTGAATTTCACCGCATTGGCCAGCAGATTCACCAGCACCTGCCTGATTTTTTGCCGGTCAGCAAAAATTTCCCCGCCTGTGGCGCTTTCAAATTTTAGTTTGATGTTTTTTTGCAGGGCTTGCGCTTCAAATTGCTGCACTACCTCTTGTGCCAGCGCGTTGAGGTCAAAGGGCTGCTTTTCCAGCTTTTCCAGCTGTTCCGCTTCCATCTGTGAAAGCCGCTGCAAATCCCCCACCAGGTCGTTGAGCCGCAAAATTTCTTCGTGGCAGACCCGCAACCGGCTGGCGTCCAGCGCCCAAACGCCGTCAAGCATGGCTTCCACGTGGCTTTGCAGCGTGAAGAGCGGCGTGCGCAGCTCGTGCGCCACGTCGCTGGCCATGCGGCGGCGCAGCTGTTCCAGCGTATCAAGGCTCTGCATCAGGTGATTCACGCTTTGCGAGAGTTCGGTCAGCTCCGCTGTTTTGGATTTTATTTGCAGCCGCTGCGTCAAATCGCCCCCGGCAATGCGGTTCACCATATGCACGGCGCTGGTGATGGGGCGCGAAAGCCCCTGTGAGGTGAGTAGGCCGATGAAGACGGCCAGCACCAAGCCAATCACCGCAACCCCGGCCAGCATCCAGTTGAATGTGCGCAGAAAGGTCAGATCGTTATCGGTGAAATAAAACGGGCCGTAGTAGCCAATATCCAGCCAGCCGACCTGTGCGCCATCCACCAGGATTGCGTGCCGATCCTGCATATATTCGCCCTTGAAGTTGGGGTAGCGGCTGTAGACGTTGCGCGCCATCTCTTCCAGGATCGTGGTGCACATGCCGTTGTTGTGCTTCCACGCGTCCCACAGCTCCGCGTCCTCCACGGTGCGCACGGTCACAATCAGGCTGCTGCCCATGGCGGCAACCCCGATGCTTTCCAGCGTTTCCGCATTCCAACCCTGCTGCGCGGGGCGGTAGCTTTCTTCCAGCTGCTGCAAAATGCCCGCGCTTTTTTGCTCCCGCGCCTGCACCACATAGTTTTGGAACACCCGGTCAAACAGGAGGTTTGTCACAACGCTGACCGCACCGAGCAGCACCACGGCGATCAAAACAAAGGTCAGCGTCAGCCGTGTTTTTAGCTTCATCGTTTTCACCCCTGTTCCCCGCCAAAGCGATAGCCGACCCCATGCACCGTCAGGAGCAACTGCGGCTGTTTGGGATCCGGCTCAATTTTTTTGCGCAGGTTTTTGATGTAGGTATCCAGCGTGCGGTCGTAGCCCCGGTAATCTTCGCCCAGCGCAAAGGTGATCAGCTCATCGCGCGTAAAGGCCTTGCGGGGGGTCTTTGCCAGGCACGCCAGGAGCTTGAATTCCGTCGGGGTCAAATCGACGGCTTGCCCGTTGATTTTCACCAGCACATTCTTGTGGTCGATGGTCAAATAGCCGCTGTTGTAGCTAACCGCGCTCTGCGCAGGGGGCGGCGTCTGCGTGCGCCGCAGCACGGCGGCCACCCGCGCCAGGATCAGCTTTGGGCTTGCGGGCTTCACAATATAATCGTCCGCGCCGATGGTCAGCCCGGTGAGCATATCGTTTTCAGCCGCCTTGGCCGTGAGCATGACGACGGGCGTGGCGGAACCCCGGCGGATGCGCCGGCAAACCTCTTCGCCGGATATATCGGGCAGCATCAGATCCAAAAGTACCAATGCGGGCGCGTCCTGCGCAAAGACTTCAAGCGCCTGCCCGCCGCTGAAGGCCACGCTCACGGCGTAGCCCTCGGCTTCCAGGTAGGCGCGCAGCGCTTCCACAATGCGCTCTTCGTCATCAACCACCAAAATTCGCTTGCCAGCTGCCACAACTTTGACCCTCAAATTTCAACTTGATGTGTGTATTATACCACA
>JAITNG010000181.1 GCA_031290595.1 Oscillospiraceae bacterium | reverse complement strand
GGGGTGGTGGCGCGGAGCGCAGCACGGTCGGCCTCTTAGATGCAGACTCGCATTAGACCTGTTTCGCCACATCCAGGGCGATGCGCAAATAGCGCTCCTTTGTGTCCATCGGGACGTTGCCCATCGTTCGTCGTTCCCAGGTTTCGCAATCCAGGTTGTCTTCGGCATAGAGGTATTGGTAGACCTCGAACCCGCACAGCCCGGCGGCGGCGGCCAGCGCCGCGCATTCCATTTCCACCGTGATGCAGCCTTCCGCCCGGCGCAGGGCAACGTTTTTGCGCGTTTCGCGGTATAGTCCGTCGGTCGTCCAGGTTTTCCCTGTGATATAGGGCAGATGCAGCGCATCTAAAATTTCGCCCAGCCGCGCGGCTGTGGGTACGTCGATCCAATCCGCCGCCGGGGCGTAATGATAGCTTATGCCTTCATCCCGGTAGGCCGCCGTGGGGACGATCAGCCGCCCGGCGGTCAACGCACGATCCAGCACGCCGCAGGAGCCGAATACCACGAAGCGTTTTGCGCCCAGGGAATGCACTTCCTCCGCCAGCGCCACCGTGCTTGCCGCGCCGATGAGCGTTTGGTAGACGGCCACCGCCACGCCTTTATATTGGATTTTATAGACCGGGATCCGAAACCCCGCGTGCAGCGTGTGGATCACCTCGCCGCCGAACCGCGTGGGGATCAAATCCGCAATTTCCTGCCGGAAGGTGATCACCGCCACTTCCGGGAAGCCGGCCACCGGCTGCGCAAAGCTCTGTGGCCGCACCACGGCTTCGGTCGTCAAATCAAAGCTATCTGTGATCATAACACCAGCCCCTCCGTTTCCTCCGCCCCAATCGCCAGGTTCAGGCACTGCACCGCCGCGCCGGAAGCCCCTTTGCCCAGGTTATCGAACCGGGCGATCAGCAGCAACCGTTCTTCGTTGCCCGCCACGGTGATTTCCATGCGGTCCTTCCCCTTCAGGATATTGGCGTTTGCAGCTTCATTGGTTTGTTCGCGTACTTGTATTAACGCAGCGTTGGCATAAGCCATCGAAAGGCAGTGCAGCACATCTGCTGCCGCCGTGCCGGAGCGCAGCTGGGCGCGGTGCAGCGGGATGGTCACTTCCATCCCGCAGTCGTAATCCGCGACAATGGGGCAAAACACCGGCGGCGTTCCCAGCCCCGCAATCCGCTGCATTTCAGGCAGATGCTTGTGCGTCTGCCCCAGGGCATATTGCTGCGGCGCGGCCAGTGCGTCGTTGGCGCTGCGCCCTTCGGCCTCGTATGCGGCGATCATCGCCTTGCCGCCGCCGCTGTAGCCTGTGAGCGAGAAGCAGTGCAGCAGCGCATCCCGCGGCAGCAGCCCGCTGCGCAGCAGGGGCGCGGCCAGCGCCACAAAGCCGCTGGCGTGGCAGCCCGGCACCGCGATGCGCTTCCCCCCCGCCACCGCCGCCCGGTAGGTTTCGCCCAGTTCCGGGAAGCCGTAGCACCAGCCGGGCGCGGTGCGGTGGGCGGTGGAAGCATCGATCACGACTGTGGCGGGGTTCTGCACCAGGGCGACGGCCGCACGCGCAGTGTCATCCGGCAGGCAAAGGAAGACCACATCCGCCGCGTTGCACATTTGCGCCCGCGCGGCGGTATCCTTGCGCAACGCCTCCGGCAGGGTCAGCAGTTCCAGGTCGCTGCGGGCGTTCAGACGCTCCTCAATGCGCAACCCGGTGGTGCCAGCGCGGCCATCGATGAATATTTTCTTCATAATCACCCACCTATTTCTGCATATTACGCGAAATATTCATAAACGGTTCGCTCTTATGCAGATATTATACCATGGAATTTTTATTTGTCAAGCAGAATTTTGCAAAAAAAACAAAACCGCCGCCCCGTTTTGCACGGGGAGGCGGTTTGCTTTTGATCTTGCTTCAAGCAGCCGTGGGCTTATTAGCCGGTGATACCGCTGAGGATGGCAGGCAGCTTTTCCACGAGGAATGCAATAATGTCAATGAAAACCTGCCCCACTTTGGGATCGAAACCAAGCCCGTCCAAAATTTGATTCAATGCCGATAATACCTCAGTCATTTGCGAAACCCCTCTCTTATTTTGAAAATGGATAAATTGACCCATTGGGCAACTTACAACTTTATTATAGCACCAATATAGAAAATGTCAAGCAAATATTTTTCACAGGAAAGGAGGTTGCAATTTTGGGTGTGAGGGTGTATACTATTGGTAAGGAAAGTAAGGAGGTTTTGAAATGGACGTTGCAAAAATCACATCCAAAGGGCAAATAACGATCCCGGTGGATATTCGCCGCAAAATGCATTTGAAAGATGGCGACAAGATTTTGTTCATTGAGCAAGGCGGGCGGTATTATGTTGAAAATGCCGCGCTGGTGGCAATCAACCATATGCAGGAAGCCTTTGCGGGTGAAGCGGAACGGTTGGGGCTACGAAATGAAGAGGATGTTGTAGCCATGGTCAAGGAAATCCGACAGGAACGATGGGAGAAAAGCCATGCGGATCATGCTTGACACCAATCCGCAATTAAAGGCAGTGCTTCATTTCAGGCACCTGGACACGGCACGCCGTGTCCCTACAAAGGCGCATGAAATGTGTAGGGGCGTGGCTTGCCGCGCCCGCTAATACCATCCTGCATCTTAAAGCCGACCCCGGCTGCATTTTTAGCAAGATAATTTGCATTCCCTCTTGCATTCCCCCAACGCCTGTGTTATTATGTATATAAAGTAAGCCAATCGTAGGCGGAGGGGGCGTCGGATTCCTGTGGGATGTGACATTTCCGCTCTTTTTGACCGCCTGTTTCCCCTCTGGGGCGTGTGTGATTTCCCGCCGCAGGAAGCCCTGTTGCGGCGCGGACAAGCCACGGAGCGGGCGGTGCAGGTGGCCGTGGCCGCCTTCCCCTATCTGCTGCCGGAAGCGCAGTATGCCGGACGCAACATTGCCCGCTATGCAGTTGTGCGGGATTATCATACGGTCTGCGGCGCTCGGCTGGCAGAGGCTTGCCGCACCCTTGGGGAACAGTACCCCGGGGCGTCCTTTGCATGGTATTGTGACAATTCGCCCCTGCCGGAAGTCGCCCTGGCCGAAGAAGCCGGGCTGGGTAGGCGGGGGCTGCATAACCTGCTGATCACGGAAGAATTTGGCAGCTGGATTTTTTTGGGCGAACTCACCGCAACCATAACGTTGCCGCGCAATGCGCACCAAACATGCGTGGGCGCGGCGGTGGGCTGCATGGAGTGCCGCCGTTGCATAGAGGCCTGCCCCACCGGCGCACTGGGTGCGGGTGAGTTTGACCGCAAACGTTGCCTTTCGTTCCTCAGCCAAAAGA
>JAITNG010000183.1 GCA_031290595.1 Oscillospiraceae bacterium | reverse complement strand
GGCGAAGGCCAGGGCGTAGGGGAGGATGGGCTGCATGGAAAGGATGAGGGCCGCCCCCAGGACACCGGCCATGGGTTCCACGATGCCGGAGGCCTGGCCGTAAAAGAAGCTCTTGGCGCGACTCAGCCCTTCCCGGCGCAGGGGAACCGAAACGGCTGCGCCTTCGGGGAAGTTTTGGATGCCGATGCCGATGGTCAGCGCGATGGCGGAAGCCATTTGATCCGGGTCCGCCGCCACGCTGCCGAAGGCGACGCCAAAGGCCAGGCCTTCCGGGATGTTGTGCAGCGTGATGGCGGCGACCAGCAGGGCGCTGCGCCGCCAGGAGCTGCTGCGCCCTTCCGGCTGTGCGCCGGGCTGCATGTGCAGGTGCGGCAGCAGCTTATCCGCACCCCAGAGGAAGCCGCCGCCCAACAGAAACCCCGCCAGGGCGGGCAGCGGGCTACCGCTGAGTTCAATGGCGGGCGCAAGCAGCGACCAGAAGGAAGCGGCAATCATGATCCCGGCGGCAAAGCCCAGCATCAGGTTCAGCAAACCCTTGCGCAGCGTCTTGAAAAAGAAGACCATAGCGCCGCCCAGGGCAGTCAGCCCCCAGGTGAAAAGTCCGCCCAGCAGGGCGTGCAGTACGGGTGATTGCATCGCAGCTTTCTACTCCTCTATCGCGGCCTTGCGCTCGTTGACTTTTTTGAAGAACGCCGGGTCAAATTTCGCCTTGCGGTCATAGGTATAAACGCCGTTGCGCTCCTGTTCCACATCGGTGAGCTGGGTGTAACAAAACGCGAACATCTTCGGGTGATCCAGCAGCGCATCTGTTAAGCCCTTGTAACGCGCCTTGAATTCTTCCTCGCTCACCGGCGCGGCGCCGTAGCCCCAGCCACCTTCTATATCCCAGCCGATGCCGCCGTATTCGCTCACAAACATCGCTTGCCCGCTGTAGCCGCAGCCGCGCTTGCTGTCGTGGAACGCATCGCCGCCCTCGGCAAATCCGGCGTAATTCTGCGCGAACTGCGCGGGGTTTTGCTCATAGTCATGCACGCAGAAAATATCCGTTGCGGTGTGGACGTAGCCGCTGGTATCGATGCAGGGGCGGTCGGGATCCAGACGCTTGGTGGTTTCATAAATCAGCCGGAGATTGCTGTTGAACTGCCCGTCCCAGGTTTCGTTATAGGGGCACCAGCCCACGATGGCCGGGTGGTTGCTATCCCGCGCAACGGCCTCGCTCCATTGGGGCAGGAACTTGTGCAGCAGACGCGGGTCGGCCGCATCGCCGCCCCAGTTGGGGAATTCGCCCCAGCAGAGGTACCCCAGCCGGTCGGCGTGGTAAAGGAACCGCGCCTCAAACACCTTTTCGTGGAGCCGCGCGCCGTTGAAGCCCGCCGCCTGTGAGAGCAGGATGTCGCGTTCCAGAGCAGCGTCGCTGGGCGCTGTATAGACGCCGTCGGGGTAAAAGCCCTGATCCAGGATCAGGCGCTGGAAGACGCTTTTGCCGTTGATCAGGAAGCGGTAGCCGTCGAGTTGCAGCGAACGCAAACCAAAGTAGCTCTTTACGCTGTCTTCGCCGTAGGTCAGCTCCAAATCATAGAGGCCGCCCGCGCCGACTTCCCACAGATGGGATTCATGCAGGGGCAGGGTGAGCCGCACCGCATTGCCGCTGCTTTTTGCGCTGGCGCAGCCGACTTCCCTCCCCTGCCACCTGGCGACTGCCCGGAAGGTTTCCGCACCCTCCACTTTGGCATAGAGGTGCAGGCAGCCGTTTTCCGGGTCGGGGCGGAACTTCGCTTCGGCAATATGCGTCCGCGGCAAAAATTCAGCCCACACCGTTTGCCAAATGCCGGTGGTGCGGGTGTAAAGGCAGGAAAACGAGGCGTAGCGCTCGCTCTGCTTGCCGGAACAGATCAGCGGGTCGCGCGTGTCATCCTGCGCACGCAAAACCAACACATTTTCGCCCGCACGGAGCAGAGAACTGACTTCAAAGGCAAAGGAGGTGTAGCCCCCTTCGTGCCGCCCGGCCTGCGTGCCGTTGACCCAGAGGGTCGCAGTGTAATCCACTGCGCCAAAGTGCAGCAGCACCCGGCCTTGCAGCTCCGCTTCGCTGATTTCCAGCGTCCGGCGGTACCACACGGCGGGCATAAAATCCGTGAAGCCGACGCCGGAAAGCGCACTTTCCGGGCAAAACGGCACCTGGATGCGCAGCGGCAGCCGCTGCGCTGCGGGCAGCCCCCGGGCTTCACCGCTGTTGCCAAAGTCAAAGTCAAATTCCCATTCGCCGTTGAGGTTGCGCCAGTTGGCGCGTTGCCATTGGGGATTGGGGTGTTCCGGGCGGGGGATCTCGTTCATCTTGCCAGCCTCCTGTTTTTTATTGTTGGATTCTTTCATAGGATTGTGCTGCAACTATTATAGCGAATTCCGCGCAACAAAGCAACAAGAAAATGGGGAAATTCTTATTCGGCTTAAAAGCCGCTCAATACTGTTCCGCAATTAAAAACACTTCATCGCATGTTCGCATGGGGCGAGGTGTATTTTAAAGCCCCGGCGCGCCCGAGGCACGCCCTACAAAAGTCCGGCCAAAGGCCGTTTACGCTGTTCCCCTCTGTGATGCTTGCCAAAATTAAAAGTTTATTTTCCACCCCGACGTGGCTATGCCGCGCCCTACTCCGATGCGGCCAGTGGCCGTTTTGACAACAAAACAAACCAGCAGTAAAAGGCTGGTCAACAAAGCGCCACTGGCGCCATCGGAGTAGGGCGCGGCACGGCCACGCCGGGGTGGAAAATAAACTTTTCCTTTTTAACAACCATTTAAGAGGGAATACTGTAAACGGCCTCTGGCCGGACTTTTGTAGGGCGTGCCTCGGGCGCGCCGGAGTACAACCTAAAATTCTTTCTGCCCCTACACGCCTCACGCGCCCGCCCCTGCCAGCGCCACGCAGAGCGCTTGCATTTCGCTCCCGAACAGGCATTGCAAAAACTCGCCGTGCACCCCTGTGCGCGTGACGACCGTCACGCCCGCCGCAAGCCCCTTGGCGGTTGGGAGCTTGCCCGCATCTGTTGTTTGGATGAAGCCTTCGCTTTCGAGCAGCTTGTTCAGCGCCTGGCCGCTTGTTTTTTGCTTGCCCGCTTGCAGCAGCACGGCGTTGATGCAATCGGCAACCCGGTTGATGGAAATCGGCGTGTCGCTGATTTCCACCTGTTCGCGCAGCTGCGCCGCCGTCAGTTCCGGCCTTGTTTCCTGCACCTGCACACTGGGCGTGGCCGCCCGCAGCACCTGCAAAAACGCTTCGCCATAGCGTTCAAACTTGACCTCGCCTACCCCGCTGACCCGTAGCATTTCTTCCTCGTTTTGCGGGTGCTTCTGGCACATATCCACCAGCGTTGCGTCGCTGAAAATCACGAACGCCGGCACGCCGCCGGCCTTGGCGATTTCCAGGCGCAGCGCCCTGAGTTTTTCCATCAGATCCTGTGCCACGGCGTAGCGCGGCTCATCCCGCTGCATTTTTTGCTTGGCTTTTGGTTTTTCGCCGCGAATCAATACGGCTGCGCCGTCAAACAGCACCTTACGCGCCTGGGGCGCAAGATATGCGGTGCGGTATTCCCCTTCGGCCATTGTGATGCAGCCCAGCGCCACCAGCCGGTCAAACACACGCCGCACATAGGCTTGCCTTGCGCCTTCCATCGCGCCGAACGTGGGCAGCTGATCCAGCTGGCGGCTGGTGATGAAGTCATCCGCCTTGCCGCGCAGCACTTTTTCGATCACGGTGTAGCCAAACGCACGGTTTTGCTTGTTGATTCTGGCGATGCACGAAAGCACCTTTTGTGCATCCACCGTCACATCCGTTTCGCTGAAAATGCCCTTGCAATTGGAGCAGTTGCCGCAGTCCTCCTGCATCTCTTCGCCAAAATAACGCAGAATATAGCCGCGCAGACAGCCGTCCGTTTCGCAGTAGCTCTCCATCTGATCGAGCAGATGCTTTTTGCGCCTGACCTCTTCGGGGTTTTCCGATTGATTGATCAAAAACACCGCCGTCATAATATCTTTGCGTGCATAAAAAAGCACGCAATCCGAAGGCAAACCGTCACGCCCTGCGCGACCCGCCTCCTGGTAATAGCTTTCGATGTTCTGCGGCATATTGTAATGTATCACAAAGCGCACGTTTGACTTGTCAATCCCCATGCCGAACGCGTTTGTCGCCACAATAATACGCACTCTGTCATAGAGAAAATCATCCTGCGCTGCGGAGCGCGCTTCGCCCGGCAGCCCGGCGTGGTACCCTGCCGCGCCGTAGCCGCCCGCGTTCAGCTTTTCGCTCACCTTCTCAACTTCCTTGCGCGTGGAACAGTAGACAATCCCCGCGCCGTCATTGCTTTTCAGGTATTTTTGCAGCGCGGCATATTTATCCTCAGGGCGCTGCACCTCAAAATATAAATTCGGGCGGTCAAAGCCCGTCGTCACCAGCAACGGCTGCTGCAACCCCAGGGTTTGAATCACATCATCGCGCACACGCGGCGTTGCTGTGGCGGTGAACCCCGCCAGCACCGGGCGGCGCGGCAGCCCGGCCACAAACTGCGGAATATCAAGGTAACTTGGGCGGAAATCCTGCCCCCATTGCGATATGCAGTGCGCCTCATCCACCGCAATCAGCGCAATTTCAGCGGCTTGCGCAAACGCCAGCAAAGAAGGCGCAAGCAGCCGTTCCGGGGCGACGTAGATCACTTTATATGCGCCGTCCCTAGCGTTTTCCATGGCTCTGTTCAGCTGCACCGCCGTCAGCGAAGAGTTGATGTAGGCCGCGGCAATTCCGTTTGCGGTGAGCGCCTGCACCTGATCGCGCATGAGCGAAATCAGCGGCGAAATCACCAGCGTGACCCCCGGCAGCAGCAGCGCAGGGAGCTGGTAACAGATGGACTTGCCCATGCCCGTGGGCATCACGCCCAGCGCATCGCGCCCGCCAAGCAACGCAGAAATCAGCCCCGACTGCCCCTCGCGGAACGTATCGTAGCCAAAATACTGCTTTAGCGCCTGTTGCGTAGTCAAATTCTGTGCAATCTCCAATGGCCACACCTCAAAATCATCAAAATTCCAGCAGATTCAGCCCTCGGCTGCATTAACTTTCGTGCGCCCAGCCTGTATAGGTGATGTTTACAATTTTTTCGTCTTCGCCCAGGAAATACGTCAGCTCCCAATGGAAGCCGTAGGGGTTCACATATGCATCGGGGTTGGCCGGATCGTCCGGCTTAATATATGTAAATTTCACTTGATCGCCGTTGATGCGCCCGCCAAGGAAGGTGGTTTCGTCACGCCCCCACTCCGGCTTTGCATTTGGGTAAAGTTCCGTCACATCATAAAGGACGCTGTTCTGCTCCGGCGTTCGGTGATCCGGATAGGCGGCATAGAGCTTTGCAGCCGTTTCGCCGATGGCAAGGCCGCGGGGCAGCGGAAGATTGACCCTGCTGAAATCAATATACGCAAGCTGCGCGTTCAGTTGCAGCATCGCGGCGGGCAAGGTCTGTGTCAGTTCGCCCACAAAATAACCTTGATCCGAATAGCCCGCAAGTTCATCATATGAATCCAGGCACAGGGTGGGATGTCCGTCTTCCCGGCTCACCCAAGCGCCGTCGCCGCTGCTGCTTTCCGGCTTTGCATCATAAAAATCAACGTGAATCGTCCCCGACGCCGCGCCCCACACCGTAATTTGATACCAAAGCGCCGGCACGCGCTGCACATAATCCCCAATCGTGGGGAATTGCGCCTCAATGGCAGAAATGTCTTCATCAGTGAACGGCTTTGGCGGCTCCGCGCCCGGTGGCGCTTGCGTTGGCGCAGTCGCCGTGGCCGCTTGAGTTGACGTTGCATTTTCAACCGGCGCGGTGCCGCAAGCCGAAAGCAACAGCCCCAGCGCGAGCGTTAAAACCAGAATGCGTTTCATGTTGTTCCCTCCCCTCAGTTCGACGCCGCGTCCTCCACCATGCTATCCACCGCCAGCACGATGCACAGGCACAGCAGCTCGTTGCTTGGGTCGGGGATTTCGATGGAATACGTGTCGCCCCAGGTGAGCCACTGCTTGGTGATGTGCATGATCTCGCGCTGCTGGTCATACAGCGAATAATCGTGCGAAAAGAAGTCGCCGTCCATGCGCCACGGCAAGCCTTCCAGGCGGAACTTGCTCTTGAAGAAGGTCAGCTCTTTCACCAGCATAAAGTGCTGCCCGCCGCCCAGTTCAATGTGATACTGCCGCTCAAAGAGCGTCCAGTTTTTGCGGTAGATCAGCGCAACCTCGTTGCCCTGCGCATCATAGACATGCAGCTTGTGCGTGAAGGAGAAAACCTCGCCCTCGGCAAACCAGCGGTTGTTGCCCGCGGAATCCATCACGCCAAAGCGGCACCGCCAGGAGAGCGCTTTTTGTTTGATATAAAGGTTCATAGCACGTTCCTTTCCAGCCATTCGGCTACGCCGTCTTCATCGTTGCTGCCGATGACGGCGGTTGCCATTTCTTTGAGTTCCGGCGCCGCATTGGCCATTGCATAACTTGCATCGGCGACGGAAAACAGCGATATATCATTCCGGCCATCCCCAAAAGCGACCAAGCGGTCACAGCCAAGCATTGCTTTGAGCTGCAATGCCGCGTTTGCCTTTGTGGCGTTGACGGGCAACAGTTCGCACCACTGCGCCCCGGAATAAATTTCTTTATCATAGATGCAGTTGACGTGCGCATCTTGTGCGAAAATTGCATTTAGGGGTGCAAGTGCGGCTTCCTCCCCCATGCACGAAACATAGAAGCAACTGCCGCGAAACAGTTCGTCTTCTGTTTGCACAGCGCGGCGGCGGGGGTCGTCCAGCCGGCTATCCAGGAAAAAGTGCATCGCCTGGTTTGCATCTCTTTTAATGAATGAAAAATGCTCCTTGCCGTTGATGTATGCATACACAATCGGCGAAACGCCGTGCGCAGCCAGCACCTGCCGGATGTGCGTCGCTTCATCGTCGCGAAAATAATTTTCGCGCAACACATCCTTGGTCGCGTTGCCGAGGATGAACGCGCCGTTGTAGCAAATCACCGGGAACTCCGCATTCATCCCGGCAGTGACTTTCCCGGCGGTGTAGAGCGACCTTGCCGTGGCGTAGGAAAACAACCCGCCCTGCCGCACAAAGCGGTTCACCGTTTTGGCTGTACGGATTGAAATCCGCTCGTTGGAACGAAGTAGCGTCCCGTCCAAATCGGATAGGTAGAGCGTTTTCATAACACGTTCCTTTCCAGCCATTCGGCTACGCCGTCTTCATCGTTGCTGCCGCAGGTGCATTTTGCCGCCGCCTTGGCTTCTTCCAGGGCATTCGCCACGGCAACGCCCGTGCCGCAGCTTTGCAGCATGGCAATATCGTTGTGGTCATCGCCAAAGGCGGCAATGTTGGCGGCGGGGATGCCAAAGCGTGCGGCAAAATAGCCAACGCCGTTTGCCTTGGTCGCCGCGCGGTGCATAAAAAAGCCAAGCACGTTTTGCTGCCCCGTGAGCATCTGGAAATACATTTCCTCCGTCGTCAGCCCTGCAAGCGCCGCCAGATCGTTTTGCGCAACGCCGCCAACCACCACGTTGTATGCCGGTTCATCCGGCAAATCGGTGAAATCGGAGCGCACAAAGCTGCGCGGTTCAAACGGAACTGCCGGGAGGTCAAAATTCACATACATATGCCCGGCAATTTCGGTCGAAAGCGTAGCGCCTGGGTGCTGCCGCAAAACTTGCAGCAAAATGCGCCGCGCATCCTGCACCGGGATTCTGTGTTCTGCGCATATTTCGCCGTCTGCAAGCAGCAGTGCGCCGTTGTGCAAAACCAACGCGTCCGTTTCGAGTGTGCTGGCCCAAGGCGCCCCGGCGGGCTTCTCAGCTGCATCCGTATAGGGCAAAGCACCGCGCAGCGGCCGCGCCGTGGCAAACACGATTTTGATCCCCGCCGCCCGGCAGCGCCGCAGCACCTGCACGGTGTAATCTGAGATGCTTTTATCCGTGTGCAGCAGCGTGCGGTCAAGGTCGGTGACGATCATTTGGATGGGCATAACCGACTCCCTTCGTTGTTGCGCCCCCTGCGCCGCAAACGCGAAAAGTTCTTCCGCATAGCTGTTCTTAAAGAACTGCCCCGCCTGTGCCATGGTTAGAATCTGCGCCGGGCTTGCGAACTGCGCGGCGATGGTTTCGCCGGGCTGGGGTGCAAAATCCGCAAGGCGCACATCCTGCCGGAAGAGCCAAACATCCACAAAGTCACCGCCGTCGCCGTATTCCCGCTTGTAGCTGCGCCAAACAAAGCCGTTTTCAGGCAGCAGCGCAAAGCCGGTTTCTTCCCGCGCTTCCCGCAGCGCGGCGGTCAGGCTATCTTCCCCGGCAAGTGCGGAACCGCCTGTGGTTTCCCACAACAGCGGCGCAAGCCCCTTTGCGGGGGAACGCTGCGTGATGAAAAAATCGCCCGCGCTTTGCTGCAACCAGATATGCACCACCACAGGGTAATCACCCGCCGGCATCGGCCCGCGTGGGATGGTGCGCCCCGTGGGGCGGCGCTGCGCATCATAGGCGTCCCAAAGTTCTATGTTGGGCATGGTTATGACCTCCTGTGATTTATAAAGACATGAAAAACAGCGGCTACACCTGTTCTGCCGCCCAGCACAGGCCGAAAATCACCGGCTGGTGCGCCAGGTAGATCACCAGCGCGTGGCGGCCTATCCATTGCAGGGGTTTGGCGCGGGATTTTGCGCACCAGGCGGGGAACCTGCCCTGTTGGCCATAGATCCCGATGGCCGTGCCTGTTAAAAACAGAAACAACCAGGGCAACAGCGGAAAGTAATCCGCTGATTGCAGCGTTCGGCTGGGCAACCCCAGCACGTAGAGAGGGAAGAAATCGGTGTTGGGCAGTTGAAACGCTATGCCCCCCAGCCGCAGACCGCCTTGCTGCGCAATGAAATCGGTTGCGCAAAACAACGCCGCAAAAAGCAACAGCTGCGGCAGGGGCGGGCGGCTGCCCAGGGGCTTTTGCAGCGGCACAAACAGCAGCACCGCCAGTGCCAAAAGGTGCAGCACGCCAAAGGTGATGACTTCATCGTAGCCGAGCATTTGCAACCCTGCGGTGGCGAGCGTGACGAGCAACGCTGCGCCCAGCAGCAACAGGCCGCGTTTTGCGTTGGAGCGCGAAAACCGGCAGCACACGCCGCAAAGCAAGATGAACGTCCCCGCAATCAACGGCTGCACCGGCGCAAGGGCAGCAAACACCCTGCGCCCAAACGGCGAGCCGAACAGCTCCGCCAGGGTGTAGAATGTGTGATACACCACCATGGCGACCACGGCGACGCCCCGCAGCGCATCGAGCAGCAACCAGCGGCGGCGCGGTGGCGGGTCAGACGACGTCATACCCCTGCTCCTCAATTTCGCCTGTGATTTTTTCCAGCGGCGCGGCGGCGGGGTCGTGTTCCACCGTCACGGTTTTGGCGGCCAAATCCACCGCAATGCTGCCCACGCCGGGCAATGCGCCCACCGCCTTTGTGATGGCGTTCACGCAGTGTTCGCAAGCCATGCCGTCCACTTTGATAATACTTGTTTGCATAAGATGCACCTGTCTTTCTAAATATATAATATTTTATGGAACTATTGATTGAACTGCGGCAAATATGCCTTGTGGGCTTCCTTCATCTCGTTGAAGCAATGGTAGGCCTTTTCCCAATCCCCCACCAGCGGGTGCGCCAGCAGGGCGTTGAGGGCTGTCGCTTCGCTGCCGATGACGGCGGCTTCCACCGTGAGGCGCTCATAGGCTTTCACAATGCGCATCAGGGCAATGATGTGCTGGTTTTCCACCGGCGCAACCGGCACGGCGACTGCGCCGTCTTTGCCGACCACGGCGGCGATTTCCACCGCGTCGCCGTCTTCCATAAAGGGCAGCACGCCTTTATTGAGCATGTTGACCACGTGAACATCCTGCTTATCGTTGGCGATGGAATCGATCAGCGAAACCGCCGCCAGGGAATACTTGTGTCCCCCGCGTTTATCCAGCAGGGCGGGCTTGATGCACAGCTCTTCCCGGGCATACATTTCGAGCAGCTGCTCCTCGATTTCCATGCAGACCTGGGCGCGGCTCTTCTCCTCCTCCTTTTGGTGGCGGAGCTTGGCTTCCCGGCTGTAATAATACTGCAAATACGAAGACGGAATCCCCCCCACGGTGCGCAGGCATTCCATCGTGAAGCCGTCGTCCTTGATGTTTTCCATCACCTTGGTCGAAAACCCCTGCTGCAAAAACGCGGGCAACAGGTTTTCGCTGCGCCCGGGCAGCTTCACTCCCGTGATCCAGCTGAGGTGGTCCAGGCCAAGGTAGGTGATTTCAGCATCCGCACCGGCTTCTTCGCGGGTGTCGTCAATCATGTTGATGGGGACGTTGCAAAGGCCGATGCACTTGACCTTGGTGTTGTTCAGCACAAATTCGGTCACGATGCCGGAGGGGTTGGTGAAGTTGATCAGCCAGGCGTCGGGGCAAACCGCTTCGATGCGCCGGCAGATGTGCGCCATCACCGGGATGGTGCGCAGCGCCTTGAAGAAGCCGCCGATCCCCGTGGTTTCCTGCCCGATGAGGTCATATTTGAGCGGGATGGTTTCATCCAGGTGCCGGGCGGGCAACTTGCCCACGCGGATCTGCGTGACGACAAAATCCGCGCCGCGCAGGGCTTCATCCAAGTCATCGGTGAGCAGAGTTTCGCATTCCACCCCGGCGCTTTGGAGCATCCGCAGACAAAGCCCGCCCACAATTTCGCGCTTGCGCCGGTCAATATCCATAAAGGCAATGCGGCGCAGCTTGAGCGACCCCTGCGCCTTGAGGAACCCGTCAATCAATTCCGGGCAATAGGTGCTGCCCGAACCGATGACGGTTACGTTGATTTCTTTCATAGGGTTGGTTATTCTCCTTACTTAAATTTCATTGTTCTGCTGTCAAAATCGAAAATTCTAACAATTTCGCTCAAACAGCTGAACAAGTCTTCGTGTGCCTGAATCAAAACTGAAATATTTTCATCAATATCCACCTCAATTGGCGACTTAAATTCCTCGATCCTTATCAGTTCATCTTCTGTTTTCTTTATAGCTTTTATAGCTATTTCGCAAGGTGTTTTTGCAACTAAATATTTGTAATCAATTCCACCTTTGTGCTTTATATGGTTCGACCATTCCCGAACCTTTTTAATCTTTTTCCAACATGATTCTAGAATGCTGCAAATGTCTTCGCGTCCTCGCGATCTCAATTTTCCAACCACAAAAGCATACTTGCATTTTGAATTAATCTTCTCATCCGTCCATGTGTCTTTATAGCCAGGAATCTCTTTAAACAATTCATACCCCCAATAAACTATTTGAAGAATGTGATCAAAACAATTTGTAAACCATGTTGTGGCAGTCCCAAAATATATGCAACGAAACCAAAATATCGAAACATATCCCGGTGACCAACTAATGTTTTCATTTGTATCCAATATTGATGCACTAATCATTGTAAAGAATCTCGCAAACTGCAAGCATTCCCCTGCTTTTTGAGCGAAGTATTCAGCCGCTTTGTCGGGTTTCCTTATTAGCAAAAAATGCGTCTGTAAATAGAAGCATGGAAGCCTTTCAGAAAGGGCAAGATCGCTACTTCTCATTTCCGTATATTTTTTCACATCCCCACGATAGTCAATATCGCACCGATTCAAAACGTTTTCAAGTGTTGATATACTCTCATCCTTGTGATTAGAAATAAACTCGCTAATTGTCTGCTTCTTTCCATC
Source organism: Oscillospiraceae bacterium (assembly GCA_031290595.1). Taxonomy (GTDB): domain Bacteria; phylum Bacillota; class Clostridia; order Oscillospirales; family Acutalibacteraceae; genus WRMQ01. The sequence continues at coordinate 8,058 of JAITNG010000183.1, read as the reverse complement.
TTCATCAATATGAAGGAAATCTTGGCATTCGGGATACGAACTCGCCGAACAGTTGATGCCCATTTTCATGCTACCTCCTTTAATATTTGAGTTTGCTGTGTCACGCTGCCCCCCTTGCGATTGCCGCCTGCATAGATGCCCTGAACTCTTCCAGCGAATAGCCAGGGATACCGGCTTTTCGCTGGGCAATGGATGCACGAATCGTTGCATCCGGGTCCGCTTCTGGCTGCGCATGGTGCGCCACAGAGAACGGAATCCCGCCCACTTCCATAGCTGCTGCCAAAAATATGCGCACAGCGGTAGCAGTATCCAACCCAAGCGAACTGAACAATGCATCTGCCGCATCCTTCGTATTGTCGTCTACACGAATCTGAATTGTCTTTGCCATCAAGTTCCCTTCTTTCACCTGTGTTTTATCAATATTGTGTCCAAAATCACTATCGCTCTCGCGTATCCCCGTTTTCGCTGTTCCACATCTCGAACAGCAGCGCAATGTAGCTCTTGAAGTAGGGGATGAATGTTCCTTCGTCAATCATTTGCAGGATCTCTTCCAGACCTGCCCATTGCACCGCCTGCACTTCTTCGTATTGCAGCGTCAGGCTTTCCAGCTCCGGCTCTGCGTGGATGATGTAGTTGTCGTCAAAGCCCTCGTCAAAATAATGCGTCATGTGAGGGCGCTGGCCGGTGAAATCGTGGCGTAGGCCAATTTCTTCAAAGAGTTCACGTGCGGCGGCGGTCTGGCTGGTGTCGCCCGCCACGGCGCTGCCGCCGCAGCTCAAATCCCACATGTTTGACCAACCGTGCTTGAAGGGCTGCCGCTGCTGGATGAGCATCTCGCCCTTTGGGTTGAACACGATCACGTGGATCACCAGATGATACGCCCCCGGCGCAAAGGCGCTGCCCCGCAGCATGGTTTCGCCGGTCAAATGGCGGTCGGCGTCATAGACGTCCCAAATTTCAGTCGTCATGTGAAGCATACTCCTGTAAAATCCACTGGATGCACCCCACCACCGGGGGTTGTTCCAGCAGACGGAATTGCAGCTTGCGGCCACTGAGTTGTTCGGCCTTCTGCATCAAAGCATCCAAATAAGGCTTGTTGGGGAGCTTGGTGTGGATGGAACCGGAAAGCACCACCTCCGCCGGGTCGGGGAAATCCAGCGTGCGCAGGTGGGCGGCGATCAGCTGCGCGCCCCGCAGCGCCATTTGCTCCACCAGGCGCAGCACCGGGGCGTCGCCCGCGTTGGCGGCGGCAAAAAAAAGGCGGATCAGCGCCTTGCTGTGTTCGCCGCCCTCCCCGCCTTCCAGCGCGGCGAGCAGCAGCGGGAGTTCTTCCGCCTGTTGCAGCGCGTATTCTTTGAACAGCAAGTCCTTGAGCAGCGTATGTTCCAGCCCCAGCACGCAGTCGTCATAGACCAGACGGAAGGCCTGGATTGCAATCCAGGTGCCGTTGGCTATATCGCCCGAAAAATCGCCCAAGCCCGCCAGCTGCACCCGCCGCCCCGTGCGGTCAATGGCGTTGCAGCAGGTGCCTGTGCCGCAGTTGAGGCCGATTGCCGCGCCGCTTTTGCTCCCCGCCTTGATGACGATGAAGCCGTCGTTGAAAATTTCGAGCCGTTCCAACCCGTGCCGGGTCAGCCGCTGCATCAGCGCATGGTATTGGAAGGGGTGATCCACCCCGGCAAGCCCCATCAGGGTGAAGTCGATTTCCGAAAGCGCCTTGTTGGCTTCGGCCAGCAGGGCGTGGATGCCTTCCCAGAGGATCTGCGCGGCCTGGTCAAAAGAACCTTCCAGGTTTTCATGATTGCTGCCCGGCCCTTCGCGGAGCAGCAGCAGCTCCTTCTTTTCGTTGAACAAAGCAAAGGCGGTCTTGGTGCCGCCGCCATCCACGCCGATGTAAAATGGCAAGGATACCCCTCCCCTATCGTAGTTTGTACTATTATACAATAAATTTCACTCCTTAGCAAGTCTTAACTTTGTTATTTTGGGCAAAACAAAAGCACCCCGGTGAAAGAGTGCTTGGGTTGTATGTTGGGGCAAGGCTTAACGCACCCGCGCAGACCGCGCCGCCCCATTTCGGTTGACCTGTTTGCGCGGCGCGGCGGGGTTCGGCTGCTGAAAGTACGGAAGCAAGTCAACGTCAGATAGAACGGTAACATGGTCGAGGTATGTGTCGTTTCCGACCTCAATTTCCGCACCTTTCAATGTGTAGATCTGATAATCGGAGCCGTCCACGTCTTGGTACAGCTTCCCCTTTTTTAAACCTGGGATGTTCGCTTCCAAGGCCGCGCACTGTCGTTTGAAAACCTCCCCATCCGCTTGATCGCAAATGAGATGCTCAAATTTCCACTCTCTTTTTCCCACACCAACACATCCTTTCTAAAGCCCTAAGCTGCGATTTACGCCTATGTTTGCTCTCGTTGCGCTCTCCAGAATGTACTTTAGCGCCTGCTCTCTTGTGTATCCTTTTTCAGCTATTTTCAAAGCGACTAGTTCTTCAAACGTTTGGTTTGGTTTTTCTCGGTCGAGCCGTTCCCGCGCTTCCGCATCTTCCATCAACTCCCGCGTTTGCGTTCGATACATATTGCGCAAATCGAATGCTTGTTTCGCACGTTCTTCCAATGGCAACGCTGGATTTATTTGTTCTGAAATGCTTGAGAGCTTCGCCAAGTACCATTCCCTGGCGGTTGTATTATCCAACGTTTTTTCCATAAGCGGATGTACTCCACATTTTATTATTGTACCCTATTACAATTCCATTATACTCCACTTTCTTGGAAATGTCAACAAACTTCTTTGCTTTGGAATCCTAGAAAAAACTTTTTGAATCCCCACAATTTCACCACATTCTTCTGCTATACTAACAGCAAACAACGGTGAAAGGAGGGCTGCGGATGGAATCCGGGATCAAGCGTGCGCAGCTGCGCATTGGCGGCATGAGCTGTGTGGCCTGCCAAAATCGGATTGAAAAGAAACTGCGCGGCGCCGCAGGGGTGCAAAGCGCAAACGTTAGCTACAACACGGGCGTTGCCGAGGTCGCATACGATGCGGCTGTTATTTCCATGCAGCAAATCACGGCAATCATCGAACAGCTGGGGTACCAGATCTTGGATGGCAACGGTAAAACAAGCACGGCGGGGCGCACCGCCGCTTTTTTGGGCGTCATTGCCGCCCTGTTCCTGATTTTGCAGCACTTTGGGGTTTTGAACCTGCTCGCGCCCGGCCAGCTGGCGGATAGCAAAATGGGCTACGGGATGCTCTTCGTCATCGGGCTGATCACCTCCGTGCACTGCATCGCGATGTGCGGCGGCATCAACCTTTCGCAGAGCCTCCCCAAAAAAGATTCTTCGGCTGAAACGCAGAGCCGCTTTGCGGCCTTCCTGCCCGCGCTGCTCTATAACCTTGGCCGCGTGATCTCTTACACCGCCATCGGCGCTGTTCTGGGCTTGGTGGGCTGGCTGGCTGGCGGCGGCGGCCAAAATGTGGGCGTACCGCTGCTGCTGCAAGGGATTCTAAAGCTCCTGGCGGGCGTGTTCATGGTGATCATGGGCGTCAATATGCTGGGAATTTTCCCCTCCCTGCGCAAATGGCAAGTGAAGATGCCCAAAGTATTCACAAAAAAACTTAACACCAGCACATCAAAAAGCCCGTTGATTGTTGGGCTGCTCAACGGGTTGATGCCCTGCGGGCCGCTGCAAAGTATGCAGATCGTTGCGCTGGCCAGCGGCAACCCCCTGGCGGGTGCGCTTGCGATGTTCCTCTTCAGCCTGGGGACTGTGCCGCTGATGCTGGGGCTGGGGTCGCTCGTCGCGGCGCTGGGGAAGAAGTTTGCGCAGCGGGTGATGGCGGTGGGCGCGGTGCTGGTGGTCGTGCTGGGGCTGGCGATGCTCACGCAGGGCTGGCGTTTGACGGGCTTCCAGCTGCCGCACTTCACACAGCAGACGGCAAGCGAACCGGCCGCCGCCAGCGTTGAAATCATTGACGGCACACAGATTGTGCGCAGCGAGCTTGCGCCAAACCGCTACCCGAACATCACCGTGCAGGCGGGGGTACCCGTCAAGTGGATCATCACCGCGCCGCAGGGCAGCATCAACGGCTGCAACAACCGCATGTTGCTCAGTGCATACGGCGTCACGCACACGTTCCAACCGGGCGAAAATGTGATCGAATTCACGCCGGGCGCGGCCGGCGTCACCCGCTACAGCTGCTGGATGGGGATGATCCAGGGAACCATCACGGTGACGACGGCGGACGGCAGCGTCCCTGCAACGCAAGCGGAGGGCGAGGGAGAAGGAGCAGAAGACTACCAGCCGGTAGGCAACTGCTGCGGTTAAGACTATTCCTCGATTAAAAGCAGAGCTTCATTTCAGGTGCCTGGACACGGCACGCCGTGTCCCTACAAACCGAGATAAAGCGCCAACGTACCTCTGTATTTTTATGTACCTTTGTAGGGACACGGCGTGCCGTGTCCAGGCGCATAAAATTAAAATAATGCTTTTAATTGCGAAACAGTATAAAAACAAAAGGAGGAATCGACATGTTGCATCACACGCACAAAAAATGGATGTTGCCGGTCATACTGGTGCTTACGCTGTTGCTGCTTGCCGCCTGTGGGGCGCAGGGGGAAGGCGCTGCCAAGAGCGGCAACAGCCAAACCATCCGCACAGGCGAAGACCTGGTGATCCCCGTCAGCGAAATCGGCGAAACCGCCACGTTCTTCACCGTTGCGGTGGATGGCGTCACGATGGAAATCCTTGCGGTGCGCGCACCCGACGGCACGCTGCGCACGGCGTTCAACACCTGCCAGGTGTGCAACGGTTCGCCGCTGGCCTATTTTGTGCAAAAGGGCAGCAAGGTGGAATGCCAGAACTGCCACAACCAATTCCCCATGAGCCGCATTGGCCTGGATGCGGGCGGCTGCAACCCCTGGCCGATCACTGACGGGGATAAGACCGTAACGGACGAAAGCATCACCATTTCATATGATTTTTTGCAGGCCAACAAGGCGATCTTCGCCAATTGGAAGGCGTCTTATTAAAGGGAGGTAATCTATGCAGACCCAAGTTTTACACATCCGTGGCATGACCTGCGCGGCGTGTTCCGCGCGGATTGAGCGCACGCTGAACAAGCAAACCGGCGTGGAACAGGCCGCCGTGAACCTGGCAAGCGAAACGGCCAGCGTGACCTTTGACCCCAAAGTCATTGCGCAGGAAGCGCTCAAGGCCGCCATCGAAAAGCTGGGCTACCAGGTGGTTGCGCCGCCCAAGGCCGATGAAGACACGCTGCGCCGCCAAAAAGCGCAGCGCGTGATGTGGGGCAAGCTCGCCGCATCGGCGGTGTTTTCCGCCCCGCTGCTCTATATCGCCATGGCGCCCATGATCAAATTCATCACGCTGCCCTTTGCCGTCGCGCTGCGGGGCATGATGATGAACTGGCCGCTCCTGTATGCCCTGCTGGAACTGCTGCTGGTGCTGCCCGTGGTGGGCGTGGGCTACAAGTTCTATACCGTCGGCTACAAAGCGCTGCTCAGCCGCAGCCCCAACATGGATTCGCTGATCGCCATCGGCACCACGGCGGCTGTTCTTTACAGCGTCTATAATGTGTTCCGGATTGCGAACGGCAATTTTACGACGGCGGTGAACGCCCTCTATTTTGAGAGCGCGGGCGTGATTATCACGCTGATCCTGCTGGGGAAATCGCTCGAAATGCGCTCGAAGGGCAAGACGGGCGAGGCCATCAAAAAGCTGATGGGGCTTGCGCCCAACACGGCGTTCGTCCTGCGCGACGGCGCGGAACTGGAAATCCCGATCAAGTTTGTGCAAATCGGCGATATTGTCTGCGTCAAGCCCGGCGGGGCGATCCCGGTGGACGGCGCCGTGACGCAAGGCCACACGGCCATTGATGAATCCATGCTCACCGGCGAAAGCCTGCCGGTGGATAAAAAAGCGGGCGACGCAGTCTATGCGGCGAGCATCAACACCACCGGCAGCATCCAGTTTAAGGCGGAAAAAATCGGCGGCGACACGGCGCTGGCGCAGATCATCAAGCTGGTGGAGGATGCGCAGGGCAGCAAAGCCCCCATCGCCAACCTGGCGGATAAAGTATCCGGCGTGTTTGTGCCGATTGTGTTTGTGATCGCCCTGGTCGCCGGGGTCGCCTGGTGGATTGCGACAAAGGACACGGCGTTTGCGCTGACAATCTTCATCTCCGTGCTGGTGATCGCCTGCCCCTGCGCCCTGGGGCTTGCCACGCCCACGGCCATCATGGTCGGCACCGGCAAGGGTGCGGAAAACGGCATCCTCATCAAGGGCGGCGAAGCCCTTGAAACCGCGCATAAGCTCGACACCGTCGTGTTCGATAAGACCGGCACCATCACCGAAGGCAAGCCGGTTGTGACGCACATTGAAGGCGACGTGTTGCAGCTTGCGGCGTCGCTGGAACGGCATTCCGAACACCCCATTGCCCGGGCGATTGTGAACGCCTACACAGGGGAGCTGCTGGAGGTGGAAGACTTCCGCGCAATCCCCGGCGAGGGCGTGGAGGGCAGGATCAACGGGCGGCAGGTGCGCATCGGCCGCGGGGTTGAACTCTTTGCCGACGGCGTGCGGCTGGGGCAAATTGAGGTTGCGGATCAACCCAAGGCCAGCAGCGCCGCCGCCATCGCCGCCCTGCGGGGCATGGGGCTGACGGTTGTGATGCTCACGGGCGACGCGCAAAAGACGGCCGAAAAAATCGCGGCGCAGGTGGGGATCGAGAAAATATACGCCGAAGTCTACCCGGGCGACAAGGCGAAAATCGTGCAGGAGCTACAGCAGCAGGGCAAAAAGGTCGGCTTCGTCGGCGACGGCATCAACGACGCGCCCGCACTGGCACAGGCCGATATTGGCATCGCCATCGGCTCCGGCACAGACGTCGCCATGGAAAGCGCCGATATTGTTTTGATGCGCAGCGACCTGATGGACGTCCCCACGGCGATCCACCTGAGCAAGCGCACCATCCGCAACATCAAGCAAAACCTGTTCTGGGCGTTTGGCTACAACGTCGTCGGCATCCCCATTGCGGCGGGGCTGCTCTATTTGCTGGGCGGGCCGCTGCTGAACCCCATATTTGCGGCGGCGGCAATGAGCCTGAGTTCTGTTTCTGTGCTGACAAATGCACTGCGCTTAAAAAGATTTAAGGCGACAGGCCAAGAAAGAAAGGGTGCATAACCTATGAAGAAAATCAAACGTATCGCGGCGGTTGCCGCAGGACTGGCGCTTGTTGCAACGCTTGCCGCTTGTTCGGGGCTGAAATCGCTGGATGTGGTCGGGCAGCAATCCATCGCTTCTTTTGATGCGGTGCTGAAAACCATACCAGGCAGCGTAAAAGCGGACGAACTGAACGCGGGATGGGCGTTGACCGCGCCGGACGATTCCGTTCGCTTTATTTGGAGCGATGATTACAGCAAAAGCCCCCTGCACGACGTTATGTTGGAATTCGACGCGCAGCCCTTTCTTGACGCAGGGCTTGACCCCGAAAAGCTGCCGGATAATTACGCCTTTTATGAGGGGGACGCCATGGGCGTGAAAATGCTGATGGTCGGCACGAAGCTGGGCGGCAATGACAAAGTGAGCGGAACTTCAACGGCTCTATCCGCTTACGAACTCATCGTCAACCAGTACCGCGATACGATCAATTACCACACTTCCCTGGATCACTACGGCGTGAAATTGGGCGACGGCAATATGTTTGAATGGGCAAAGGATATGAAAACCAACAGCTACGACGACAGCGTGCAGGATAAGGACATCGTGTTCGTCCTCAACCCGGAGCCGCTCATCGCCGCAGGGGTTGACCCCGCATTGCTGAAAGGCTGGGCGTATGCCTCGGTATCGGTCGAAGTCGATGGCAAACCCGTGGATGTCATGAAGTTCCTGAAACCCTTTGACTTGGCGTGAGGAAGTGTGGTATAATACACACATCAAGTTGAAATTTGAGGGTCAAAGTTGTGGCAGCTGGCAAGCGAATTTTGGTGGTTGATGACGAAGAGCGCATTGTGGAAGCGCTGCGCGCCTACCTGGA
>JAITNG010000054.1 GCA_031290595.1 Oscillospiraceae bacterium | reverse complement strand
AATTCGCCGATGAAATAGGCCAGCGTGGTCAGCAGCGTCACCAGCAAGCCCTGGTAGCAGACGTCGAAGCCCACCCCGCCGGAAAACATGCCGTCTTTGGCCTTGCGGGGCTTTTGCTGCATGATGTCGTGTTCCGGCTTTTCCATCCCCAGCGCCAGGGCGGGGAAGCAGTCGGTCACCAGGTTGATCCACAGCAGATGCACCGGCAAAAGGATCGTGTTGCCCAGCAGGGAGGCCGAGAAGATGCACAGCACCTCGCTAAGGTTGGAACCGAGCAGGAACTGGATCGCCTTGCGGATGTTGGTATAGACGCGCCGCCCTTCGCCCACGGCGGTGACGATGGTGGCAAAGTTGTCGTCCGCCAGCACCATGTCGGCCACGTTCTTGGTGACGTCCGTGCCGGTGATGCCCATGCCCACGCCAATATCGGCGCTCTTGATGGAGGGCGCGTCGTTCACGCCGTCGCCGGTCATGGCGGTGACCATGCCCCGTTTGCGCCAGGCGTTGACGATGCGCACCTTGTGTTCCGGCTGCACGCGGGCATAGACGGCGTAATCGCCCACGGTTTCGGCAAAGGTTGCGTCGTCGATGTTGTTGAGCTCCGCGCCGGTGATGGCCTTGCGGCCGTTTTCCAGGATTCCCAGTTCCGTAGCGATGGCGACGGCGGTATCCCTGTGGTCGCCGGTGATCATAATGGCGCGGATGCCCGCGCTGCGGCACTCGGCAATCGCGCCCTTCACCTCCGGGCGCACGGGGTCAATCATCCCCGTCAGCCCCAGGAAGGTCAGATCCTGTTCCAGGTCAGCCGGTTCAAACGATGCGGGCGGCGCAGCATAACGCCGCTCCGCCGCCGCAAGCACGCGCAGCGCCTTGGAAGCCATACGCGTGTTTTCTTGCAGGATTTCGTTGCGGTGTTCCTGCGTCAGCGGCACAATGCCCTGCGCCGTGGCGATGCGGGTGCAGCGCTGGAGGATCTCATCCGGCGCACCCTTGGTGAACTGCACCACGTTGCCGTCGGCACCCTGGTGGACGGTGCTCATCATTTTGCGCATGGAATCAAAGGGCGCTTCGCCGATGCGCGGGTAGTTTTTTGCCAGCGTGCCTTTGGGGAGTTCCAGCGAAAGCGCGTAGTTGACCAGGGCGACCTCCGTCGGTTCGCCGATGGCGCCGCCGTCCTCCGTCAGTTCTGCATCGGAACACAGCGCCATTGCGGTGGCCAGTGCGGCCTCCTCCGGGCAGAAGTGATCCACCACGGTCATTTTATTTTGGGTGAGGGTGCCGGTTTTATCCGAACAGATGATTTGGGCGCAGCCCAGGGTTTCCACTGCGGTGAGCTTGCGGATGATCGCCCGCTTTTTGCTCATATTGGTCACGCCGATGGAAAGCACGATGGTCACAACGGCGGCCAGACCTTCGGGGATCGCGGCCACGGCCAGGCTGACGGCTGTCATGAACCATCCCAGGAAATCGGCAAACCCGCCCACTTCCCCCTTCGTCACCAGGTTGCGGATGATGTTGAAGCCGAAGATGAACACGCAGATGCCCAGCACCAGCCAGGTCAAAATTTTGCTCAGCTGGTTGAGCTTGATTTGCAGGGGCGTTTCGCCTTCTTCCGCACGGGCGATGGCGTCGGCGATTTTGCCCATCTCGGTTTCCATGCCCGTTGCAACGACCACGGCCTTGCCCCGGCCATAGGCGACGGAGGAACCCATATAGACCATGTTTTTGCGGTCGCCCAGGGTGACGTCGTCGTTTTCCCTGGGTTTGAGCCGTTCGGTCAGCTTGCCGACGGGGACGGATTCGCCCGTCAGCGCGGCTTCTTCAATTTTCATGCTGGCGCATTCAAAGATGCGTGCGTCCGCCGGGATCGCGTCGCCCGCTTCAAGCAGGATCACGTCGCCCACCACAAGCGCTTCGCTCTTGACCGAACGCACCTGCCCGCCCCGCAGCACGCGGCTGGTGGCGGCGCTCATCTCCTGCAGCGCTTCAATGGCGGCTTCGGCCTTGCTTTCCTGATAAACGCCCAGCACCGCATTGATCAAAACCACAGCCAGGATGATCACCACATCGGCGGGGAACTCTTTTTTCGTCACCGCCATCACGGCGGAAATAATGGCCGCCGCAATCAGGATGAGGATCATGGGATCCTTCAGCTGCGCCAAAAAGCGTTTGAGCAGGGAATCCTTTTTGGCCTGTGTGAGCTTATTTTTGCCGTTTGCTTCCAGCCGCCGGGCGGCTTCTTCGGCGCTGAGGCCCTCAAAGCTGCTACCGGCCTGTGCAAATACATCGGCGATGTCTTCCAAATAATGACGCATAACGCCTTCCTTTCTAAGCAAAAAGACCCTTTGGCGGAGAGAAATCCCCGCCAAAAGGTCTTGCTTCCCAACCAAGGTCAGGTCTACTGCCAGCCGCGCAAGGCGGCAGTGTTGTTGACAGCAGATAATTCTAAGCTACTCCCCTTTTGGAGCTGCGAAACCACCAAAGGCAACGCAGTGCTTATTTGACTTCGACTTTCGCGCCGACTTCTTCGAGCTTGGCCTTGGCGGCTTCTGCATCGTCCTTGGAGATCTTTTCCTTCACAGCCTTGGGCGCGCCATCCACAACGGCCTTCGCGTCCGCCAGGCCAAGGCCGGTCAGTTCGCGCACGGCTTTGATCACAGGGATCTTGTTGGAGCCGACTTCGGCCAGGATCACGTCAAATTCGGTCTGCTCCTCTTCAACGGCGGCGGCTTCGGTGGGGGCGGCCACGGCCACGGCTGCTGCTGCGGAAACGCCGAACGCCTCTTCCACCGCGTGGACGAGGTCGGAAAGCTCCAGGACGGTCAGGGTTTTGAGTTGTTCAATGATGTTGCCAATCGCTTCGGATGCCATAATTACGATTCCTCCTGTTTATTTATTATACATTGTTTGTTGTCCGCTGTCAATCGCGAACCGGAATTTGCCAAAAGTAGTCATGCGGCTTCGCTTTGCTGATCCGCCACAGCCTGCACGGCGCGTGCAAAGGCGGCGATGGGCGCCTGGAAGGCGTTGCAGACGGTCGCCAGCAGCACTTCGCGCGAAGGCAGCTTGGCAAGCGCTTCCAGCTTTGCTTCACTGATGACCGTGCCATCCAGGAAGCCGGATTTGACCGTGAAGGTTTTGCTTGTGGCCGCAAACTTGGAAAGGATGCGTGCGGCGGCGGCATAATCGCTCTTGCTGGTGGCCAGGGCGGTGGTGCCTTTGAGGTATTGCCCCAGGCCGCCAAGCGCAGCATCTTCGGCGGCGAGCTTGAGCAGGGTGTTCTTCACCACGGCATATTGCACGCCTGCGGTGCGCAAATCGGTGCGCAGCTTGGTGTCTTCGGCCACGCTGATGCCCTTGTATTCCACCAGGACGCCCGTCACGGCGCTCTTGAGGACTTCGGCGAGTTCCGCAACCGCTTGCTTCTTTTGATCCAGGATTTTTTCGCTCGGCATTGTTTGTTTCACCTCGTTTCGTCTTTTGGGTAGGCAAATAATAAAACGCCCCCTGCCAAACAGCAAGGGGCGCACGTAATCATGTAAAGATGCAACGCAGCGCAGTCCCCTCGGCGGGCGGAGCCTTGCGGCTCATTTAACCGGGAACCCCCGGCACCAGCTGTCTTTGGCAGAACATGATATAGTATAACAGAGTTTTGCGGGGATGTCAAGGAAAATTTTTTTGGGTAGAAGCTGCCTCACCCCGCCAATTCGCATGCGATGCTGCGTGCCAGGCCGGGTTGGGGGTTTGCGGGCGTTTCCACCAGCAGTGCGCCGTCCTTTTGCGCAAACTGCACCGGCTGGCCGCCGATGGTTACGCGCACGATTTCCTGTTCATAGAGGCGGCCAAGCGTCTTGATGGTTGCGCGGCCTTCGCTGCTTTCGCGCATTTGGAAGGCGTAAATGGTGTTGCCCTTGCGCGTGAAGCGGAAATCTTCGCTGGTGAAGGCGACGGCGCCTTCCTGGAACGCGCCGCCCTTGTGCTTGGCAGTGCCTTCAACAGCTTTTTTGTAGGGGCGGGTGCCATAAATGCCGTCGCCGTTTTGCTTACACCACACGCCGATGTTTTTGAGGATAAACAGCGTTTCGTCATCAATCGTGCCATCGGGCTTTTGCGGGAAGCTGAGGAGCAAATTGCCGTTCTTTGCAACCGCATCCACCAGGGTGTCGGTGATTTCCGGCACGCTCTTGTATTTTGCCCGCACGTCATAGAACCAGTCGCCTATGGCGGTGTCATCCTGCCAGGGTTCGGCGCTGGCGGTTTCGGCAGTGCCGCGCTCATAATCCAGCACACCGATCTTCGTTATGCCGGGCGTTGTATCCAGATGGTGCGTATCGCCCTGCTGCTGCTTGAAGTTATAGACCGCGTTGTTCACGCCGCCGTTGTGCGCCGCGCTGGTGTTATAAAGATGCGCCACCATGCGGAAGCCGTAATCGTGGAACGGCATTTCGCCATCGGAATAAAACAGATCCGGCGCAAATTTTTCAATCACATCGGTCATGCGGCGCAGCCAATCCTGGTGATATTTTTCGTTGAGGGTGTACCAGTTTTCGTGCAGCGTTTCGCTGTCGTTTTCGCGGTAAAGGCTGGCAAAACGCGGGTCGGCGCCGTCATAGGGAACCCCCGCATAGGGGCCGGTTTTATCGGCGCCATGGCTGGTGGCAAACCAGGTGTAGCTGGCGGCGAGGTGCTCCGTCAGGCCGAAGGGCAGACCGCAGCGCTTCGCTTCCCGCTGGAATTCCGCGCAAATATCCCGCCGGGGGCCGATTTTTGTGGAATTCCATTCGTTCCATTTGGAATCGAAGTTATCAAAGTTATCGTGGTGCATGGCCTGCGCCACAAAGTATTTTGCGCCGCTTTCCACAAAGAGATCCATCAGCCCGGCGGGGTCAAAATTTTCGGCCTTCCACAGCTGCAAAATATCTTTGTAGCCAAACTTGCTTGGGTGGCCGTATTTGCGGCAGTGGTAGCGGTATTGGTCGTTCCCCTGCAAATACATGCTGCGGGCGTACCAATCGCCGAACATGGGGACGCTCTGCGGCCCCCAGTGCGCCCAGATGCCAAACTTGGCGTCGCGGAACCAATCGGGGCATTGGAACGTGGCAAGGCTTTCGACGGTCGGCGCAAACGGGCCGGCGGCGATGGGGAAATCGAGCGGATTCAACATGGTGCATCTCCTTTTGTTTTGTTGTTTTTTGGTTTGTGGCTCATGTCAGTTTGCCTGTTTCGCATTCCGCTTGCAGCACGCACGCGCTGCACTGCGGCCGCCGGGCGATGCACACCGCCCGGCCGTGCAGCACGCACCTGTGGCAAAAGTCGTTGCTCTGCGCGGGGTTCAGCAGGGCGCGTAGCTGGGCTTCCACCTTTTCGGGCTGGCTGCTGTTGACCAGGCCGAGCAGGTTTGTGATGCGGATCACGTGGGTGTCGGCCACCACGGCGGGTAGGCCGAACACGTCCCCGCGGATCAGGTTGGCGATTTTGCGCCCCACCCCCCGGAGGGCGGTCAGATCCTCCATCGAAGACGGCACTTCGCCCGCGTGGCGCTGGCAAAGCTGCTGCGCCATGGCGATCAAATCCCGCGCCTTGGTGTGGTGGAAGCCGCAGGAATGCACCAGCGTTTCCACGGTTTCCAGGTCTGCCGCCGCCATGGCTTCCGCCGTGGGGTAGCGCGCAAACAGCCCCGGCGTCACCAGGTTCACCCGTGCATCGGTGCATTGGGCGGAAAGCCGCGCCGCCGCCAACAGCTGAAACGCCCCCCGGGCGTCCAGGGAGCAAAGCGCAGCGGAAGCGCCGCCGCCGGGGTATTGCGCAGCCAGCAGCGCAGTGATGCGCCCGGCTCTTTGCCGCAAAGGATCAAGCTGTGGCACCTGTGCAGTTCCTTTCGGTTTTATATTTTATCCGCAACTAAAAACGTTATTTTAAAACCCCGGCGTGGCCATGCCGCGCCCTACTCTGTTGGCGCCA
>JAITNG010000081.1 GCA_031290595.1 Oscillospiraceae bacterium | reverse complement strand
AGAGGATCCCGGAAGGGGGGCGTGTAAATGGATCCGTTGACACTTGCATTGGTACTTACCCTGGTGTTGGCGATTGTTTGCGCAGTAAAAAAGAAGTAACCGCCACACTCTGATAAAGTCACGGTTACTTCTTTTTGGTTTTCTGCCAAAATTAAGGACGTAGGCCTAAGGGGTTCGCCGCCGAACTGTGGCGCCGCACACCTTTTACTCTTTTATTATAGCGCAGTAGCGCACGTTTGTCAACACTATTTTTAGGAGGGCATCCCCTATGCAAACCATCCGCATGACCGTCGCGCAGGCGTTGGTCAAATTCCTCGATCAGCAGTATGTCCGCTTCGACCAGCACACCGAAAAGTTCGTTGCGGGCGTGGCCACCATCTTTGGCCACGGCATTGTGCTTGGCCTTGGCCAGGCGCTGGACGCCGACCCCGGCCAGCTGCAATATTACCAGGGCAAAAACGAGCAGGGCATGGCGCACATGGCGGCGGGCTTTGCCAAGCAGCACAACCGCCGCAAGATCATTGCCGTGGCTTCCAGCATCGGCCCCGGGGCGGCCAACATGGTGACGGCGGCGGCGTGCGCCAGCGTCAACAACATCCCGTTGCTGTTGCTGCCGGGCGATGCGTTTTCCACCCGCCAGCCCGACCCCGTCCTCCAGCAGCTGGAGCAGGAATATGACGACAGCATCACCACCAACGATGCGTTTCGCCCGGTGTGCAAATACTGGGCGCGGGTCAACCGGCCCGAACAGTTGATGAGCGCCATGATCCACGCCATGCGGGTGCTGACCGACCCGGCCATCACCGGCGCGGTGTGCGTCGCGCTGCCCCAGGATGTGCAGGGCGAAGCCTATGATTGGCCGGAATCCTTCCTCGCCAGGCGGGTGCATAAGATCAGCCGCCCCGTGCCGCCGGTGGAAGAAATCCTCGACGCCATGCAGCTGCTCCTGGCGGCCAAACGGCCGCTGGTCATCTGCGGCGGCGGCGTGCGCTACAGCGAAGCGGGCGAAACCCTCAGCACCTTCTGTGCGCAGTTCAAAATCCCGTTTGCTGAAACCCAGGCGGGCAAGAGCGCCGCGCAAAGCAGCGATCCTTATAACCTGGGCGGCATTGGCGTGACGGGCAACAGCGCCGCCAACACCCTGGCCAAACAGGCCGACCTGGTGATTTCCATCGGCAGCCGCCTTTCGGATTTCACCACAAGCTCCAAATGGCTTTTTGATGCGGACTGCCAATTTTTGAATATCAACCTCAACCGTTTCCATGCGCAGAAGCTGGATGCGGCGTATCTGCTGGGCGATGCGCATGCCACGCTTTTGGCGCTGCGGGATTGTTTGGCCGAAGCGGAATACCAAAGCGCCTGGGGCGGCGAAATTGCCGGGGCGAAAGCGGCGTGGCAAGCCGAAATGGAGGCGCTGGCCGCCTATCATTACAGTGCGGATTTCCGCACGATTGTGCAAGCGCAAAACCCCTCGAGCATCGAAGACTTCATCCGGGATTTGGGCGGCACGCTGACCCAGACCGAAGCGCTTTGCGCCGTGCGCGCGGCGATTGCGCCCAACGCCATCGTGGTCGGCGCTTCGGGCAGCCTGCCCGGCGATATGCAGCGGATGTGGGAGACGGAATACAAAGACAGCTACCACATGGAATACGGCTACAGCTGCATGGGGTATGAGATTGCGGCGACGCTGGGCTGCAAGCTGGCCGAACCCGGCAGGGAAGTCTATGCCATGGTGGGCGACGGCAGCTTTTTGATGCTGCACAGCGAACTGGTGACGGCGATCCAGGAAGGCAAAAAGATCAACATACTGGTCTTTGATAACGCGGGCTTCGGCTGCATCAACAATTTGCAGATGGGCAACGGCGTGGGCAACCTCGGCACGGAATTCCGCCGCCGGGGCGACGACGGCCAGCTCAGCGGCGCACTGCTGAACATCGATTACGCAAGGCTCGGCGAAGCGCTGGGCGCAGTGGGCTACCACGCGCACACCAAAGAAGAGCTGCTCGCCGCGCTGGAAGCCAGCAAAGCGGAAACGCGCTGCACCGTGATTGACATGAAGGTGCTGCCCAAAACGATGACCGACGGCTACGGCTCCTGGTGGCACTGCGGCCTGGCGGCCATAACGGCCAATGAAACCGAACGCGCGGCATACGAGAAAAAGGAAGAAGAACTGCGCAAAGCAAAGCAATACTAGCACCTGCGGTGCGGCTCTTCGGCTGTGCCGCAGTCGCCCCAGGGCTGATTAAAATTATCCAACGAAAGGGCAAAAAACAACAATGATTCAAGCCAACAACATCGGTCTGCAATTTGGCGGCCACACGCTTTTTGATCATGTGGATCTCACCTTCAACCGCGGCAACTGCTACGGCCTCATCGGGGCGAACGGGGCGGGGAAATCCACGTTTTTGAAGATTCTTTCCGGCGAACTGGAACCCGATAAGGGCGATATTTTCATCACCCCCGGGGAACGGCTTTCCGTCCTTGCGCAGGATCACTTTGCTTTTGACGGCTTCGACCCCATCCGCACGGTGCTGCTGGGCAACACGGCGCTTTGCAGCATCATGGATGAAAAGGAAGAACTCTATGCCAAAGAGGACTTCACCGAAGACGACGGGATGCGCATCAGCGAGTTGGAGGAAGCCTTTGCCGAAATGGACGGCTGGAGCGCCGAAAGCAATGCAGAAATCCTGCTCAACGGCCTGGGCGTGACCAACGAATACCACGCGCTCAAGATGGCAGAGCTGCCCAATGACCTGAAGGTCAAGGTCTTGCTGGCACAGGCGCTCTTTGGCAACCCCGAAGTGCTGCTGATGGATGAACCGACCAACCACCTGGATGTGGAAGCGATCCACTGGCTGGAAGAATTTTTGCAGGATCTGCCCGGCACGGTGATTGTGGTCAGCCATGACCGGCACTTCCTCAACCAGGTTTGCACCCACACGGTGGATATTGACTTCGGCAAAATCACCATGTTCATGGGCAACTATGATTTTTGGTATAGCTACACCCAGATTGCCCAGCGGCAGCAGCGCGATCAAAACAAGAAGAACGAGCAGAAAATCAAGGAGCTACAGGAATTCATCCAGCGCTTTAGCGCCAACGCCTCCAAATCCAAACAGGCCACCAGCCGCAAGAAGCTGCTCGATAACCTCAAGCCGGAGGATCTGCCGGTTTCGACCCGGCGCTTCCCCTACCTCGCCTTCCAGCCCGACCGCCCGGTGGGCAACGAGCTGCTGACGGTGACGGATCTGTGCAAAAGCATCGGCGGCCGTTTGGTGCTTGACCACGTCAGTTTCACGATTCAACCGCGTGAAAAAGTCGCTTTCATCGGCACCGACGCACTGGCCAAAACCACGCTTTTGCGCATTTTGGCCGATGAAGTGGAGCCGGACAGCGGGAGCGTAAAATGGGGCGTCACCACCGCCCGTTCCTACTTCCCCAGCGATAATTCCGCCTTTTTTGATGGCGTGGAAGATTCCCTGATCGACTGGGTGCGGCGCTATTCCAACCTGATTTTTGAAACCGATGTGCGCGGCTGGCTGGGGCGGCTGCTCTTTGCAGGGGATGAAGCCAACAAGCAGGCCAAGGTGCTTTCCGGCGGGGAACGGGTGCGCTGTATGCTGTGCAAAATGATGCTCTCAGGCGCAAACGCTTTGCTGCTGGATGAACCGACCAACCACCTCGACCTGGAATCCATCGCCGCGCTCAACGAAGGGCTGACCAAATACACCGAAGCGGTGCTGTTCACCTCGCACGATCACCAGTTCACGCAGACCATCGCCAGCCGGATCATCGACGTAACGCCCGGCAGCTTCTATGATAAGACGACGACCTATGACGAATACCTGGAGGAGCAGCGGGAGAAGGAGCTGAAGTAGCTCCGCAAAGCAGTAAGGAAGGCCGAAAGAAAATGAAGCAAAAAACAAAAGCCAAGGCCAAAGCAAAGACGATTGCCATTGTTGTTTTCGTCGTTGTTGTTTGCGGCGTGGGTTCTGCGCTGTTGTTTTCCTGGATGTTCAAGGCGTTGCAGGGCAACGAAGCGCCCGCGTCCGCCGCCGCGCCGGGGGGCGCCGCCGTCACGGTGGGCGGTGCAGCCATCGGTGCGCCGGAATGGGCGTTCTATTTCTTCAACGCCTATGTGCAGGAGGTGCAGACCGCGCAGCAGCTGGCCGCCTATGGCATGACGGGGTGGGATAGCACAAAATCCCCCTTTGGGCAAAGCCGGAAGAACGCCGACGGCACGACCCAGCCCATGGAGGAATACCTGCGGGGGGAAACCAACAAATATGCCCTGCAAGTGCTGGCGCTCTGCGATGAGGCGGAAAAAACGGGCGTGCAGATCCAGGCAAGCAAGCGGCAGGAAATCGAGCAGAACATGCAGCAGCTCCAGGCAGCCGCCCGCAGCAGCGGGATTTCGCTCGAAGAATCGCTGCGCAAGCAATATGCCGAAGGCGTCACGGAAGCGGTGATGCGCACGGTGCTGGAACGCTCTTACCTTTCAGAAGCCCTGCGGCTCCAAAAGGCGGCGGAACTGGGCGAGGAGGGCTACGCAGCCTACGTAGCGGCAGCAGCGCAGGCGCGCAAACTACAGGAAAACGATGCGCAAATCAACGCAGCCATGGCGTTGGCCAATGAGATGTGCGGCAAATATTTAGATTACATCAACGCCCAAAAATAATTTTCACGGAGGCTCCCTATGGCCATCAAAATGCCAATCAAAGTTCTTGCAATCAATGGCAGCCCCAACCCGGTGGGCAACACCGCCCACATGCTGCGCACCGTGCTGGAACCCTGCGCGGCGGCGGGGTTCGCGACGGAATTCTATCAGGCGGGCGGCCGCCCGGTGCGCGGCTGCGTCGCTTGCGGCGGCTGCGGGCGGCACCCTGGCCGCTGCGCCGTGGAAGACTGGATGAACGAGCTTTACCCCAAAATGGCGGCTGCGGATGCAATTGTGCTGGGTTCGCCCACCTATTTTGCAGATTTGACGCCGGAAATCAAGGCGGTCATTGACCGCACAGGCTTCATTTCGCGCAAAGACGGGATGCGCTTTAGCCACAAAATCGGCGCAAGCGTATGCGCCGTCCGCCGGGCGGGCAGCATCCATGTGCTGGATTCGATCAACCACTTCTTCCTTTTGAGCGACATGGTCGTGCCGGGCAGCAGCTACTGGAACATGAGCCTGGCGCTGGTGCCCGGGGAGTATGAGCAGGACGAAGAGGGCGTGGAAACCATGCAAAGGCTGGGCGAAAACATCGTCTGGCTGGCAGAGCGCATTGCAGGGGAAGGGTGAGGGGCCGCACCGCAGGCGCCGGGCAAATTAGATAAAAAGTGGGCGAGCCTTTGCTGAATCTTTTCTTGCAAAATTTGCAGGAAAGGCCTTGGCATTTGGCGTGCTTTCTGGTATAATATTCAAGCTAAATTGAAATTAGGAGGAAACATGAACATGGCAGTCAAGTACGTATACCTGTTCAAAGAAGGCAGCGGGAAGCTGCGCGAGCTGCTGGGGGGCAAAGGCGCAAACCTGGCGGAAATGACCAA
>JAITNG010000059.1 GCA_031290595.1 Oscillospiraceae bacterium | reverse complement strand
GCCCCAGGGCAAAGGAAAGCTCCCGCACGGCGGGCTGTTCCTCACCTTCCCCGGCGTAGGTGAAGCTGACGTTCTGGAAGTCAATGAGAGGTGTTGGCATGGCAATTCCTTTTGATCAAATAATAAATAATGCAGTAGGGCGACAAATTTCCCCGGCAGTCGTCTACTGAAAAGCACCCGCCAGCGGCAGGTGCTGCACAGCGCATCTTTACGCGTTTAAGTATAGCATGGCGGCGGCGTTTTGTAAAGGACTTTTTCATGCTGCGCAACAAATTTTCGTCTGCGCAGTAAAAAAGAAGTAACCGCTTGCTATTGTTAAAATGTAGGACGCAATTAAAAAACGCGCAATGCCAATCACAGGTTGTATTGTGAACATGGTACTGCATAGGGCAGCACTAGCAGTGCGCCGGGCAACCTGAAAACAGCAATACAACCCGCGATTGCATTAGCAGTCGCCCGGAGCTTTAAAATAATGTTTTTTACAGCAGCCGTGCCTTCACAACATCCGCAAGCTCTTGCGCCAGTGTGCGGATGCGCTCTGCATCCCGGCCTTCGATCATTACGCGGATCAGCGGCTCGGTGCCGGATACCCGCACCAGCACGCGCCCGGCTTTGCCCAGTTCCGCTTCGGCGCGGCACACGGCATTTTGGATTTCGGCGTCGCCGTTGCAGCGCAGTTTGCCCAACTGCGAAACTTTGAGGTTGACCATCACCTGCGGGAAGGTTTCGATTTCACCCGCCAGTGCGGAAAGCGGCCGCCCGGTTTTGCGCATCACTTCCAGCAGCTGGAGCGCCGTCAGCTGCCCGTCGCCGGTGGAAGCGAAATCCGAAAAGATGATATGCCCCGATTGCTCGCCGCCGATGCTGTAGCCCTTCTCCGTCATGCGTTCCAGCACATAACGGTCGCCCACGGCGGTTGTTTCGCACGCGATGTGATTTGCCTGGCAAAAGGTGTGGAAGCCCAGGTTGCTCATCACCGTCACAACGGCGGAATCGCGCCGCAACCTGCCTTCGGCTTTCCACTGCTTGGCGCAAATGGCGATGATCTTGTCGCCATCCACCAGTGCGCCGTTTTCATCCACCGCAAGCAGGCGGTCGGCGTCGCCGTCAAAGGCGAAGCCCGCATCCAGGCCATGGCTGCGCACGTGCGCCCGGAGCGCTTCGGTGTGCGTCGAGCCGCAATCCGCGTTGATGTTCACGCCGTCCGGCGCCGCTGCAAGCAGGTCAAAGGCAAACCCCAGGCGGCGGAACAGCTCCGGCGCAGTGGCGCTGGCCGAACCGTTGGCGCAATCCAGCGCAATGCGCCGCCGCCCCTGTGCCGCAAGATCCCGCGCCAAGCCATAGGATACCGTGGCGCACAGGTGATCCAAATACGCCGAAAGCGCCGCCGTATCCACCAGCGTGCGGCCAACCTGCCCGCCGATCTTCGCCGGGGGCGGCGCTGTTTCATCCAAAATGACGGCTTCAATCTGCTCTTCCAGCGCATCGGGCAGTTTGTGGCCATCCGCCTGGAAGAGCTTGATGCCGTTGTATTCGCAGGGATTGTGGGAAGCCGAGATCATCACCCCGGCGCTGTAGCCGCCGTGGGGGACGAGGTACGCCACCGCAGGGGTCGGCGCCACGCCGGTCTGCACAGCATCCACGCCAACGGAATTCAGCCCCGCCGCCATGGCAGCGGCCAACATGGAAGAGGAAGCCCGCGTGTCCATCCCTATCAGCACTTTCGGCGGGCGAGCGCTTTCCAAGCAAACCTGCTCAACCGTATTCTTGAAAGCGGCACAGCCGATCAGCCCGCCGCAGGCGCGGCCAATTTGCAAGGCCAGTTCGCAGGTCAGCTCTGTGTTGGCGATGCCCCTTGCGCCGTCGGTTCCGAACAATCTGCCCATGTGCGCCCTCCCGCGGCAAATATTTATAGTTGTATTAGTATATGTTGCAATGGGGGCTTTATGTTAAAAAAACGCTTGACAAAGCGATGAAACGCCAGTATAATAAAGATGTAGCGCTGCCGTATAGACGGTCAGCCCCCCATTTGCAAAAGAAGAAGAATTAGCCGCTCTTGCTGGGAAAGCTGGGGGCGGCTAATTCTTGTCGGCTGGGAGAAGCCTTACCAGTAAAATCATAATGACCACCAGCAGTACCATGTACTCCATACACAACACCCCCTTCCGGGGGAAAGAATTGACCGCCTACCGTATAGGCAACGCTACTTCTATATTGTACCAGGAAAATAATGTAAATGCAAGCATTTTTATAGACTTTTTTGACGTTTCATACGTCCTCCAGCCCCAGTTGCACACCCTGCCCCTGCTGCGACGCGGCTGGCAAAATGCCCAGGTGGGCGTAGGCCGCCGGGGTGGCGATGCGACCGCGGGGGGTGCGCCCCAAAAAGCCGATTTGCATCAGGTAGGGCTCGTATACGTCTTCGATGGTGATGGCCTCTTCGCCGATGGCGGCTGCCATGGTTTCCAGCCCCACGGGGCCGCCGTTGTATTGCTCAATCATCAGGCGCAGCAGGCGGCGGTCGATCAGGTCGAGGCCAAGTTCGTCAATATCCATGCTGTTCAGGGCGGTTTGTGCGCTTTCCAGGTCAATCACGCCGCTGCCCAGCACCTGCGCAAAATCGCGGGCGCGTTTGAGCAGCCGGTTGGCGATGCGCGGCGTGCCGCGGGAACGCGAAGCCAGTTCCAGCGCGCCGTCTTCCGATGCATCAATGCCCAAAATATCCGCACTGCGCCGGACGATCAGCCCCAGCTCTGCGGGGCTGTAAAGCTCCAGGCGGAGGATCACGCCGAAGCGGTCGCGCAACGGGGCGCTGAGTTGCCCGGCACGGGTGGTTGCGCCCACGAGGGTGAAGTGCGGCAGATCCAGCCGGATGGAGCGGGCAGAGGGGCCTTTGCCGATGATAATATCGATGACGTTGTCTTCCATCGCGGGGTAAAGCACCTCTTCCACTGCGCGGGAAAGGCGGTGGATTTCATCGATGAACAGCACATCCCCGGTGTTGAGGTTGGTCAGCAAGGCCGCCAAATCGCCGGGTTTTTCGATGGCCGGGCCGGAGGTCACCCGGAAGCCGACCTCCATTTCATTGGCTATGATCCCGGCCAGGGTGGTTTTCCCCAAGCCGGGCGGGCCATAGAGCAGCACATGATCCAGCGCTTCCTTGCGCCCGCGCGCCGCTTCCATATAAATGGAAAGGTTCTCTTTGACCTTCGTCTGCCCAATGTATTCGCGCAGCGATTTTGGGCGGAGCGAATATTCAATTTCGCTGTCCATCTGCGTCAGCTCCGGCGAAACAGGCCGCTCTTCATCCAGCATCGTATTCGCTCTCCAGTATCTCCATGCTTATGCGGTCAACGTAGTGGCCGCCCACAAAAATCGCTTCGCGCACGCGCCCTGCCACGCGGAAACCCACTTTTTCGTAGCAGCGGATCGCCCGGGCGTTGTCGCCATGCACAAAGAGTTCCACCGAGTGCAGGTTCAGCGTGCCGAAGGCGTAGCCCAGCACCAGGCGAATGGCTTCCGCGCCAAAGCCCTGGCTGCGGTCCTCCGCTTCGCCGATGAAGACGCCCAGCACCCCGTGGCGGTAATTGCGGTTGATCTGATTGATGCCGACGTTGCCCAAGAGCCGGTCGCCGTCGTTCAGCACAATGGCAAACGCGTGGTCGTCATCGCTGGTGGCCATGCGTTCCAGGGTTTCGCGCTCTTTGGGCAAACTGAACTGGTGGCTGTATTGGCCAATATACTTGGCAACGCCGGGGTCGTTGATCCACTTGGTGTAAAGCGCCAAGTCCTCCGGGTTGACGGGCGAAAGATAAACCCGCTCGCCGGCTATTTTTTTGAAATAACGCATAAAAGCTCCTTAACTATTACTATTCTTCATCTAAAACAGATCATGCTGCGCTCCGCGCCACCACCCCGGCGCTTCGCGCCACCCCTCCCACGGAGGGGAATT
>JAITNG010000174.1 GCA_031290595.1 Oscillospiraceae bacterium | reverse complement strand
AAGATATGCGTAAAACCTTCATCGAAAAGAACATAGGCCTGGTTTACACCTGCGCCCACCGCCTCAAGGGGCGGGGCGTGGAATTTGAAGACCTGGTGCAAGCGGGCTGCGTGGGGCTGATCAAAGCGGCGGACGGTTTTGATGTGACCCGGGGCGCGGCGTTTTCCACCTATGCCGTCCCTGTGATCCTGGGGGAGATCCGGCGGCTGTTCCGCGAAGGCGGCGCAATCAAGGTCGGGCGCAGCATGAAGGAACGCGCCCGCGCCCTCACACAGGCACAGGCGCAGCTTGCCGAACAGCTGGGGCGCGAACCGAGCATCTGCGAGCTTGCGCAGCACGCGGGGCTGGAAGCCGCTGAAACCGCCATGCTCCTGGCTTCGGCCATGCCTGTGCTTTCGCTGACCGAAGACGACGGCGCGGGCGGCGAATGGGATCTCCCTGTCGAATCCCCGGCACAGGCCATCGGCGACCGCATCGCCCTGGGCGAGGTGCTAAACACCCTGGAAGAACGCGACCGCCAGCTGGTGGAGCTGCGCTACTACCGCTCCATGACCCAAAGCGAAACGGCGGCAAGACTGGGCATGACCCAGGTGCAGGTATCCCGCAGGGAAAAGGCGATCCTGACCCGGCTACGGGGGGATTTGCTGGGGTGACCCGAAAATTTCTCCCCCCTGGTATAACCCTCCCCCAAAGCGCTCAAACTATTGGCAAGCAGTTGATTCTATACAATACGAAAGGATGCTTGCCATATGCTCATCGAAAAGGAAAAGAAGCGCTTTCGCTTCCCCAGGGGCAGCGGGTTTTATGCCGCCATTGCCCTTGCCGTCATTGCCGCCGGGGTTGGGGTCTGGGGCGCGGTCAGCAACAGCCTGAACCCCACCAGCTTTGCTGCGCCCAGTGATGTTGGCCTGAACAACACCCCCACCATCAACTGGGGGGATTATCTCACCCGCCCGCCCGTCACCGAAGCCCCCACCGCCGCCCAGGCCAACAACCCCGTCACCGGCGTTGCGGATACCCGATCCCAGGTGAACGCCGGCGCAACCACCGCCGCGCCCTCCGCCCGCAAGGATACTATGCCCTACACCGGCAGCTTTGCCCTCCCCTTCGGCGCAAGGATCAGCAAAGATTACAGCGCCGGGGAGATGGTGAAATCCAAGACCATGGGCGACTGGCGCGTGCATAACGGCGTGGATTTTGAAGGCCAGGCGGAGGAAGAGGTCGTCGCCATCCAGGATGGCACGGTGCAGAGCCTGTACACCGATCCGCTTTGGGGCATTGTGCTGACCATTGACCACGGCAACGGCGTGGTGGCAAAATACTGCGGGCTTTCCGAAAACAGCACGCCCAAGGAGGGGCAGGAGATCAAGAAAGGGCAATCCATCGGCGTGATTGCCCAGGTGCCGTGCGAATCGCTTGAGGGCGTCCACCTGCACCTGGAAATCACCGTCAACGGCAAGATGGCCGACCCCCTGGCGGTGATGAACAAGACCGGCGACAACGGATAACCGCAAAAGCGCGAAAATAGAATACTCTGTGCGCGGGCAAACGGGCTTATGGCTCTTTTTACCCGCGCATATTCTTTTGCCCTTTTGCATACGTTGGACAAAGTCCCCCCCGAAAGGTGTGTTTATGATGCAGGAAACCCTTTGCAAATATGTCTATAGCCCCGAAGCGTTGGCTGCTGCCGAGGCGGCCATCCGGGCGCAGTTCGGCCCCGTTGGGCATGTGCTGCGCGAAGTGATTTCGCCGGAACTGCGCGCCGACCTCTGCGTCGTTGCGCCGCAGCCGGGGCGACCCTGGCAGACGGTGGTCACGTTGGGGATGGGCGCATACCCCATGCAGCTGCCGCCGGAACTTTGCGCACAGGAATCCGAGCGGGTTGAACTGGCGCTGATGCTCCCGCCGGAATGGGATTTGGCCGGGCGGGATGAATGCCTGTATTGGCCGCTGCGCTGGCTCAAGCTGCTGGCGCGGCTCCCGGCGGAGGAAGCCTCCTGGCTGGGCTGGGGGCATACCATCCCCAACGGGGAACCCTTTGCGGAAAACACGGATTTCAGCGCCGTGCTGCTGCTCGATGCGCAGGAAGCGCCCCCGGCGGAGCCGCGCCGCTACCCGCTGCCCGGCGGCAACACCCTGCGCTTTTACCGGCTCTTTCCCCTCTATGAAGAGGAGCTGCAATACAAGCTCCAATTTGGCACACAGGCGTTGCTGCGCCTTTTTGGGGATGCGCCTCCCCTGCCCCTTGACCTTGCCCGCCCCAGCGCTTGCCCCGCCGCGCGGCCACAGGGCGGCAAGCAGTTCCGCATCGAAAAGCACCGCCTGCGCCCCCTGCTGCCGGATTGGGACGAACCCGGCGGTTGCCTTGCCACCGACCGCATCCTGGTGGACGGCGCAAAGGTGGGCTACTGCTACCGCGAAGCCCCCTGCGGGGAATGGGATAGCGGCTGGCGCTTCACCGCCGGGGATGAAAGCGATGAATACATGGACGCCCCCGCGCATTCCGGGGTCTACAGCCTCAACCTGCTGGCCAATTATGACGCTGAAATCCTCCCCCTGCTGCGCGCCCCCGCGCCCTGCGCTTTCACCCGGGGGGCGCAAGGCCTGGAGCCGCTGAAAAATTTAACCGGGCGGTGAACGCGGCAAAACAGCCGGTTTTTTAACCTCCGGGGATTATTTCGCCAAATGCAGGCCATTATTTCGCTAAATTGATTGACAAACGCCGTTGAATTTTGTAAAATGGTTTTGGACAAGCACAACGATGTGCTGGCCAGCCTGGCAAGTCAATAAAATTTGGGAGGAGCCTTAGCATGAAACACCTTTTCAAGCGTATTGCAGCACTCACCTGCGCCACCATCCTCACGGCGTCCCTGTTGGGCGGCTGCGGGAGCAGCGGCGAAAAAGGCAAAATCGAAAGCCCGGACGACTTCATCGGCAAGACCATCGCCGTGCAATCTGAAACCACAGCATCCGACAACATCGCAGCGATGAAAGCAGCCAATAAAAATGGCAAAAAAATCACGGTGGTTGAATACCCAAAGGTCACGCAGTGCTTTGAAGACCTGGCGCTTGGCCGCGTGGACGCCGTGTATGTCGATTCCGTTGTGGCGGCCTACTACATCTATGGCGACGAAAAAACGGAGCGCGTCTGGATCAGCGAAACAGCGGAACCGATGGGCATCTGCCTGGACAAAAACTCCGTGGAACTTGCGGCCACCATCGAAGCCGCGATTGATACCCTGTACTACAACGGCACGATTCGGGAGCTGGCTCTCAAAAACTTCCACGACGACTTCACCGTCGGGTTGCGCACGGTGGATACCGCGCCCGTGATCCCCACCGGCTACAAGACCATCAAAGCGGGTACGCTCACCGTTGGCAGTGAAATTAGCTACCCGCCCATGGAATACACGGAAGACGGAACAACCTACCAGGGCTTTGATATTGACGTCGCCAAAGCGCTGGGCGAGCTGCTGGGGCTGAAGGTCGAATTTGTTGACAGCGCCTGGCAAGGCATTTTTGACGGACTCGGGAAGGGTTCCTATGACTGCGTTATTTCTTCTGTGAGCATCACGCCGGAACGGCAGGCGGCATACATCCTCACCGAACCCTACGTTGCGAACGCGCTCTGCATCGTCACAACAAAATAACCAAGCCCAACCAACGGCGGGAGGCAAGGGTTCATCCCTCGCCTCCCCTCTTTTGCGGCGCCGAAAACGAAAGGGGATCGTATTGGATGGATTCATCCTCCACAATTGAAAAAATTATAACCTGGATGCCTTCGCTACTGGAAGCATCCAAAATCACATTGCTGCTGACGCTGGCTTCGGTCAGCGCGGCGCTGGTGTTGAGCATCTTCCTTGCACTGGGCAAAATACTTAGGGTACACAACCGCAACGTGCCGCGCCCGCTGCTGCTGCTCAAGGAAACAGGTACCAGCGCGGTGCGCTGGCTTTGCAGCGCCTACATCTTCGTCTTCCGCGGTACGCCGCTGCTGATTCAGCTCTATTTTATTTATTACACGCTGCCAAAAATCAACCCGGCGATGAATATCAAGGATCGTTTCACCGCCGCATGGATCGCGTTTTCCCTCAACATCGCGGCGTATTTGGCCGAAATCATCCGCGCGGCGATTCAGTCCATCCACAAGGGGCAACTGGAAGCATCCCACGCACTGGGGTTGAGCTATGCGCAGACGATGCGCCTGGTTGTGCTGCCACAGGCATACCGCCGCATGGTGCCGCCGGTGTGCAACGAATTCGTGATGGTTCTCAAAGATACCTCGCTGGTTTCCATCATCGCGTTGTGTGATCTTTCTTTCCAAACGCAAAAAATTGCATCCGCCCGCGCCAGCGCCGTAGTGTATATCCCCGCGCTGGTGATCTATCTGATAATGACCGCCATCTTCACCGTCACGTTCCACCTGATTGAAAAGAAGCTCGCGGTGCGTGAATAATGAACACAAGAAAGAAGGAGCCGGCCATGGAAGCCATACTGCGAACAGAAAACCTCAACAAACACTTCGGTTCCCTCCACGTGCTGCGGGATATTAACCTCACAGTGAACCAGGGGGACGTTATTTGCATCGTCGGCCCATCCGGGGCGGGGAAATCCACGCTCCTGCGGGCGCTGAACCAGCTGGAGGATATTCAATCCGGCAAAATCTTCATCGACGGTCAGCTGTTTTTGCACCGCGCAAGGGGCAAAACCCTGCGCAGCGTCAAAACAAAGGAACACAAAAAGCTCCTGCTGGAAATGGGGATGGTGTTCCAGTCCTTCAACCTCTTCCCCCACAAAACAGCGCTCGAAAACGTGATGCTCGCGCCGATGAAGGTCAAAGGGTTTTCCACCGAACAGGCAAAGGCAAGAGCGCAGGCGCTGCTGGAACAGGTCGGGCTGGGGGATAAAGGGGATAGTTATCCTTCCAAACTTTCCGGCGGGCAGCAGCAGCGGGTGGCCATCGCCCGCGCCCTGGCCATGGATCCGCGTATCATGCTCTTTGATGAACCCACCTCCGCCCTTGACCCGGAGCTGGTGGGCGACGTGCTGGGCGTAATGAAAAACCTGGCCGAAAGCGGCATGACCATGCTGGTGGTCACGCACGAAATGGGCTTTGCCCGCGAAGCCGCCGACCGTGTGCTGTTCATGTGCGACGGCGTCATTGCCGAAGACGCGTCGCCGGAACAGCTCTTCACCAACCCGCAAAACCCCCGGACGCAGCAATTTTTGAGCAGCATACTGTAAGTGAGCAAGGAGAACCTCTATATTGCATAAAAAAGAAAGCCGCGCCGCATTTTGCCTCTTCCTGACTTCCCTGATTTGGGGCTTTGCCTTTGTGGCACAAGTGCGCGGTCTGGAATTCATGGGTAGCCTCACCTTTGGCGGGGTTCGCTTCGCGATGGGTGCGCTCTCGCTTTTGCCGGTGATCCTGCTCTTTGAACGCCACTCCGGCGGGCGGGCAAAGACCCGGCAAACGCTGCTCTATGGCGCCCTGGGCGGGGTGGCGCTGTTCATCGCCAGCACGCTCCAGCAGTACGGGATTCAATACACCGGCTCTGCGGGCAAGGCGGGGTTCATCACCGGGCTTTATATTGTGCTGGTGCCGCTCTTCGGCATCGCTTTGGGGCGCAAGCCCCCCTGGCTGACCTGGGTGGCCGCGCTTTTTGCCTGTGCGGGGCGGTTCTTCCTCAGCTTGCCCAAAGAAAGCAGCATCGCCGACGGCTTTGGCGGCTTTGGCAGGGGGGAGGCCATGCTGCTCATCGGCGCTGTATTCTGGGCGCTGCACATCCTCCTGGTCGATCACCTGGCGATCCGGGTGACGCCCATCCGCTTTTCTGCCGTGCAGTTTGCCGTTTGCGCCGTGTTGAGCCTTGCGGCGGCGTTCCTCTTTGAAACCCCCTCCTGGGCGGGAATCCGCGCCGGGGCGGTACCGCTGCTCTATGGCGGCTTGCTCTCGGTCGGCGTGGCGTATACCATGCAAATCGTGGGGCAGCGGCACGTGGAACCCGCACGGGCGGCCATCATCTTTTCGCTTGAATCCCTTTTTGCCGCCCTGGGCGGGGTGCTGCTGCTGCGCGAAGCCATGGGCTGGAAGGGCTGGCTGGGCGGCGCACTGATGTTCGTCGGCATCCTGCTGGCGCAATCCGCACCGCGAAAGCGTGAAAAAAGCCCGCTTCAAGAAACTGGGACATGATCTGGATTGACCTGTCAGATTGCGGGTTGCTATGCAAAAGCCCTCTCCGCCGGGGGCGTCTTTCCCCCGGTGGAGAGGGCTTTGTCTTGTATTCTTCACGCACGGCGCACGAATGACTTGATTTCCTTTCATTTTCATGATATACTATATATACAGGATAACCAAATGCTCAACGGAGGCCATGCATGACATCATCTGTTCTCGCACCCCCTGCGGCAACCACTGCGCCGTTGCCCGGGAACCCGCTTGGGTTCCATGCGCCGGAACCGGAAGATATTCACTGGGCAAGACCCCTCCTTTTTGCAGCCGAGCGCATGGGCTGCGAACTCTGTTTTGGCAACATCTATGCCTGGGCGCCGCTCTATCAATCGGAAATTGCGCAGTGCGGCAGCTTTCTCCTTTCCCGCTTTGAAGACGTCAGCGACTCGGCCTATTGCTTCCCCATAGGGGATGGCGACGTCAAAGCCGCCCTGGCATTGCTGCGCGAAGACGCAAAGCAGCGCAGCGTCCCCCTGAAGTTGAGCGGCATCACCGCCGAAGAAGTGGAAAAGCTGGAAGCCGCCCTGCCCGGCCGCTTCCGCTTTGAAAGCGCACGTGCGGATGCGGACTATATCTATCGGCAGGAAGACCTTGCCCTGCTGCCGGGCAAGCGTTACCACCAAAAGCGCAACCACGTCGCCCGCTTCATGCGGGAACATAGCTGGGAATACCGGGAGATCCGTCCCGAAGACCTGCCCGAATGCCTGGAAATGGTCATGGGGTGGGAAGAACTCAACGCCGAGCGGGATCCGCTGGGGCTGGAACAGGAACTCAACGCCCTGCGCCGCTGCTTTGCCAACTTTGAACTCTTTGCGTGCCGGGGCGGGCTGCTCCGGGTGGAAGGCAAAATCGCCGCCTTCACGCTGGGGGAAGCGATCAATCCCCGCGTGTTTTGCACGCATTTTGAGAAAGCGTTTTCCGCCATGCAGGGGGCGTACCAGATGATCAACCGGGAATTCGCCGCCAACACCCTGGGCGATTTTGAACTGATCAACCGGGAAGAGGACATCGGCAGCGAAGGCCTGCGGCGGGCAAAGCTCTCGTATTACCCCACGATTTTGCTGGAAAAATATTTGGCTGTGGAAGTTTGAAAGGGAGGTCATACGCTATGATATTCCGCTGGGTTACCCCCGAAGACGCGCCGCTGATTCTTCCGCTCTGGCGCGAATGCTTCGGTGACGACGACGCGTATATCAACTTTTTTTTGACCCATGCGCTCCCCCTG
>JAITNG010000083.1 GCA_031290595.1 Oscillospiraceae bacterium | reverse complement strand
GTGGATACCGGTGGGCGCGTAGACCGCTTCAACAAGCGCTTTGGCCGCAGCACCCCGGTGGAAAACGAAGGCTAGGTTGGCTTTAATACGCAAAACAATAGGCGGCGGCAGGGATTTTTCCCTGCCGCCGCCGGGGCTTTTATGGATTCTTATATTACCCCCAACCGGGTGGCCTATTCCACCGCTATCATAAAATAATACAGCGGCTGGCCGCCCGGGATGGCGGCGATTTCTACGCTGCCGTCGTTGTAGCGGTGTTCCAGCGCTTTGGTCAGCTGCTCGGTCTGCTGCTCGGTGATCCCTTCGCCGCTGTAGATTGTGATGATGGAACCGCCGTGGCGGCGCACCAGGTGGCGGGCGACGCGCTCGGCCACGCGCACGGGGTCGCTGTCGGTCTGGGTGAGCTTGCCGTTTTCCAGCCCAATGACCGCGCCTTTGCGGATCTCCAGGTTTTCCACGCTGCTATCCCTTGCGGCGTAGGTCACAAGACCCGTTTGTACCCGCTCCGCTGCCCGCTGCATCTGCACGTGGTTGGCTTCTACGCCTGCGTTTTCGTCAAAGGCCAGCACCGCGCCGATCCCCTGCACCACCGAACGGGTTTGCAGCACGCTCACGCCGCGCTCGGTCAGCGGCGCAACCTGTTCCGCCGTCATGATGATATTTTTGTTGTTTGGCAGGATGAACACATGCGCCGCCGGGCAGCGGTTGACCGCCCGGAGCAGATCTTCTGTGCTGGGGTTCATGCTCTGCCCCCCGGCAACAACCTCGTCCACCCCAATTTCGCCCAAAAGCGCCGTGACGCCCTCCCCGTTGGCCACAGCAACAATCCCATACGCCGCCTGCGCCACCTGCGGTGGGGCTTGTCGCTCCGCGCTTTCATTTTCTTGTGTTTCTGTATTTGCTGCCGCCCAGGCGGCTTCTTTGTGCTGTAGTTTCATGTTTTCCACTTTGACCTGCGCGAATGCGCCGTAGGCTTGCGCAAGGCTCAACACTGTGCCGGGGCTGTTGGTGTGCACGTGGCCTTTGATCACTTCGTCGTCATCGACCACCACCACGCAGTCGCCCAGCTGCATCAGCGATTGGCGGAGCGTTTCGGCATCGCTGCGTTCGGCCTTTGCGCTGCGCTCAACCAGGAATTCCGTGCAGTAGGCAAACTGAATATCCAGCTCGCTGCTTGCGGCGGCGCTGCGCTGGTGCGGTTCTTCCAAAATCACCGGGAGTTCCTTCGTCATAACTGCGCCCCCTTTCCCCAAAAAGCCTTGTAGCAAGCCTTCCATCACATAAACCAAGCCCTGGCCGCCCGCATCCACCACGCCCGCCTGTTGGAGGACGGGCAGCATGGAAGGCGTTTGCGCCAACGCTTCCCTTGCGCCGTGCAGCGCGGCGTTCCAGACGGCGATAGCGTCGGGCGCGCGTTCCTGCGCACTTTCGGCGGCGTGCTGCGCCGCCTGGCGCACGACGGTCAAAATCGTGCCTTCGGTCGGCTTCATCACGGCCTTGTAGGCCGCTTCGCTGCCCAAAGCAAGCGCCTGCGCCAGTTCGGAGCCGCCGACGCTCCGCATCCCCTTGACGCTTTTCGCAATCCCGCGGAAGATCAGCGAAAGGATCACCCCGGAATTGCCGCGCGCGCCGCGCAGCATCGCCGATGCAATCCGCTCCGCCGCTTCATCAAAGCCGCTTTCATCCGAAACCAGCGCCAATTCCCTTGCTGCCGCTGAAACCGTCATGGTCATGTTCGTCCCCGTGTCGCCATCCGGCACAGGGAACACGTTGAGCGCATCCACTTCGTTGCTGTGCAACCCCAAGTGCTGCGCCGCGCTGAGCATCCCCGCCTTGAGCATCTTTCCGCTTAGCAAAACCAAAGTCCTCCATCGTTATTTCCGTCTTTCAATCTTCGCCGTTGAGCATCCCGTCCACAAAAACGTTGACCTTGCGCACCTCCAGGCCGGTGGCTCCTTCCACGGTATAGCGCACCTTGTTGACGATGCTGCGCACGATCACCGAAATGTTCAGCCCGTAGGTGACGATGATGTGCAGATCCACCACCAGGCCGTTGCCGTCCTTATAGACCCGCACCCCCTGGTCCAGGAATTCTTCCTTGCGGCGCAGCAGCGCCCGCAGCCCTTGCCTTGCATTGGTGTTTGCCATGCCGGCCACGCCGAAGCACGAAGAAACCGCGTTGCCGACGATTTCATTGAAGTATTCCTGCGAAACCTCAATGAGCCCCAGGTGGTTTTCGAGCCGAATCATGCGCATTCTTCCCCTCACTCTATGTTTTGCTTCATACCCTGCTTATTAGTCGTTTCAACAACAAAACACCCTTACATTTTAAATAAAAAATAGGGAAGATAGAGGGAAGTCACCCGTTCTTCCAATTGACAATATCAAAAAAGAGATCGTTTTGGCGGCAACGGGGGGTCAGGTTCATCTGGCGGGCTGCCGCTGCCATGCCATCGCGGTAGCCCAGGGGCAGGAAGGGCTGTTCTTCGCGCAGTGCGCTGATGAACTGCGCAGGGGTCGTGTTGCCCTGGAGCATCTGGCCGTAACTGCTCGCCGCCTTGCCCCAGACGTTGACGCCCGCCGTGGCCGCGCCGCCGCTGAGTAGCAGGGGCGCAAGGCTCAAATCAGGCGTAAGGCGCACTTCGCCCAGGTAAAAATCAAAGCTCCCCGCCTTGACCGCCGCAAGGTATTTGGCCTCTTCCAGCGCATTGACCGTCACCCCCACCTGGCACAGCGCCAGCTGGTTTTTGATCGCGTTGGCCGCCGCCAGCTTGAAGGGGTTATCCCCGTTGACCAAAAGGGTGAATTGCAGCTTCCGGGTTTTGGAAGCCCGCACCCCGTCCTTGATTTCTTTGTAGCCAAGATCCGTCAGGCGCTGCTTGGCCGCCGCCACATCGTGGGGCTGCGCAAAATCCGCCGCGTTGACGCCGTACCAGGCCGGGGGGAAGGGGATTTCCACCGCGCGGAAGAAGCCCTGGAAGCTCTCCGCCAGCGCGGTCGGGTCGATGCAGGCCGCCAGCGCTTGCCGCAGCTTCACGTCGTTGAGCGGTGCGCGGTTGTTCTGGAAGCCCAAATACACAAAATTCGTGGTGGGGACGTGCGCCGCCGTTGCACTGACGCGCAGCACCTCGCCGCCGCTCAAATCATCATAGCAAAACTGGTAATTCCCCATCTCCAGCCCATAAAGCAGGGACGACGTATCATTGACGCCATATAGCGCCAGCGCCCGCAGCGTGGGCGCAGCGCCGGGGTGGCGGCTGTCGTATTCCAAACGGTAGGCGTCATCCTTCCGCTTGAGCTGGTAGCGCCCCGTGCCGGGCGGGGTATCCGCCGCGCCGAAGTGGTAGCCGTTTTCCGCTTGCTGTAGCCGGGGCGCATCCGCGCTGCCGCCGGGTACAATGGGGAAATCCAGGTTGGCGGCAATATATTCGTTGGCCTGGTTGAGCGTCAGCAGCAAGCTGCCGTCCTTTTGTTCCAACAGGCCGGTGGCGTGCGCCAGCCGCGCCTGGAAGAGCGGCGACGCCTTGGCTTTTTTGAAGGAATAGACCACATCCGCCGCCGTCACCGCCGCGCCGGAATGGAACACGCGCCCGCTGCGCAAGGTGATCTTCCATTGGAAGGCGCTCTGCTTTTCCGCCTTTTCGGCCAGCACCGGCAGGGCGGCAAAGCTGTCGTCCACCGCAAACAGGCCTTCATAGAGCAGCGTCCGCAGCGCCTGGTTGAGCAGACTTTCGGCAAGGTAGGGGTTGAGGACGTCCCGCGCGGCAAACGGCAAAGCAATGCTATCCGCCGGGAGCGCAGGAGCCGGAGCAACCGGCAGGGTCGTCGGCTGCGATTCCGTACCCCCGGCGGGCGTTGTTGCGCCGGGGGCACAGCCAGCCAGCGCCAGCAAAACAACCGCCAACGCAACGCAAATCAATCTTCGCCAATTCAGCAAGCCCGCACCCCCGTTCCCCAAAATATGATTTGTTATTTGTTACTTAGAAAATTACTTGCGTCCAACCATCCGCGCCAGATCCTTCCATTTCAGCCGTTCGCCATAGTGCAGCACCGACGCTGCATAGACGCGCATGGAAATGAAGCTCACCAGGGCGATGGCCGCCAGCAGCAACGCCAGGGAACCGGCGAGCAGACCCGCGTCCGGCGCTTCGCTCAACAGCTGGTAGGGGACGGCGAAGGGCGAGGTGAAGGGGATCAGCAGCATCAGCTTGCCGCCGCTGCCCCCGCCGCTCAGGCCGCCCGCAAGGTTCGCAAAATACCCGCCGTAAAACGACGCCACGGTGATCAGGTTGACCGGCATCATGGCGGAATTGATGTCCTCCATCTTGCTCACCATCGCCCCGCAGACGGAGTTGAGCATCGCAAACAGCGCATAGCCCAGGATGAAATAGAGCAAAATCAGCAGCGCCTTGCCCAGCGAAAGATCGGGCAGCTGGAAGGGAAGCGCATCGCCCGCGGGCAGCAACAGCTTTGCGCTTGCCACCGAAAACACCAGCAGCCCCGTGAATTGCAGGAAGCCCAGCGCCCCGGAACCCAGGCATTTGCCCAGCAGAATCCGCCCCGGCTTGGCCGAAACGAGCAGCGTTTCCATCACGCGGGATGATTTTTCGGTCGCGACGCTCATCGCCACCGCCATGCCGTAATAGTAGATGGCGAAGAACATCAAAAACATCAGTGCGCCGCCCGCCACCATGTTGGATATATTGTCGTTCCCCACGTATTCCGTTTGCAGCGGGAGATCGGGCAGCAGCTGCATGACCGCCGCATCCGGCACGCCGTAGGCCGCCAGCTGCGCTGCGCGGTATTGATCGTTCAGCTGCCGGATCAGCAGCGCCGTCGGGTAGGCGCTCATCATGCTTTTGGTATAGATTTCCAGCAGCGGCACGCCGTCTTCGCCGGGGAGGATGCGCACCAGGGCAGCGTCGTCGTTTTCCCTGACGTGTGCCTTCGCGCCTTCCAGCCGTAGCGGGGAATCCAGCGCCGTCACGCGCAGCTGGGCGCTCTGGAGCGCCAGTTCCGCGTTCGGGATCGCGGTGTTGCCGGTTTCATCCAAAAGGAAGCAGGTCAGCCCCGCTCCGTAGCTGCTGTTTTCGCCCGCCAAAAGATCCCCGCCGCCGCTGCCGATTTTGGGCAGCAGGATGCAGGCGACCAGCACCACCAGCATCAAAATGATGTTGGTGATAATAAACGCTTTTTTGCGCACGCCATCCTTGAACGTGAAGGCGGCGGCCGTCAACACCTGTTTCATGCGGCAGCACCCCCTTCCCCTGCGGCAGAGCCGACTTTTTCGATGAAGATTTCGTGCAGCGTCGGTTCACTGAGCAGGAACTTGACCGGCAGCAGGTTGGCCGCCAGCAGCGCCCGGAGGAAGCCTTCCGCCTGTGCGTCGCCGCCCTGCGCCGGGAGGGTGAAGACGGTTTCATCCGCCCTGCGCTCACAAAGGCGCAGCCCGAAGCCTTCGGCCATTTGCACCGCTTCTTCCGGCGCGGCCAGCACCAGCTTTGTGTGGCCGTACCCGGCCTTGATTTTGCGCAAATCCCCCTGGAGGATGGTTTTGCCCCGGTGCATCAGCGTGATTTCGCGGCAATATTCTTCGACCACCGACATCTGGTGCGAACTCAGGATGATATATTTCCCCTGCGCCGCCATTTCCTGGATCAAATCCCGGAACAGCTGGGTGTTGAGGGGATCCAGCCCGCTGAACGGCTCATCCAGGATCAACAGCTCCGGGTCGTGCAGCAGGGTGGAAATCAACTGGATTTTTTGCTGGTTGCCCTTGCTGAGTTTTTCGGCCTGCATGTTGGCGTATTCGCTCACGCCAAGGCGTTCCAGGCACTGCCGCACCGCCGCCTGGGCGTCGGCCTTGCGCATCCCGCGCAGCCGGGCAAAATAGAGCAGCTGTTCCGCCACTTTGGTCTTCATATAGATGCCCCGCTCTTCGGGCATATAGCCATAGCGCAAGCCGCTTTTGGGGATCGGCGTACCGTTCCACAGCGCGGTACCCTCGTCCGCCGGGAGCATCCCGAGCAGCATACGGATGGTGGTGGTCTTCCCCGCGCCGTTGGTGCCAATCAGGCCATACACCCCGGGCGAAGCCATGGTCAAATTCAAGTCTTCCACAGCAACCTTTTGACCAAACCGCTTGGTCAGGCTGGTGAGTTCCAATGGCATAAATTTTCCTTTCTTTATGCTGTATTACACTAAATCGTCAGCCGTCCGTCGCCGCAATCGCAATCGCCGCGTAGTCCCCAATCCGGTCGCCCAGCGCTGCGGGGAGCAGCCGAAAGCCGTGCAGGCTTTCCGGCAGCGCTTCCTCCGCCAGGCCTTCCATGGCGGCGGCGTAAAGGTATTTGTGCGCCCTTGCGAAGATGCTCCCCGCAACGACGGCTTCCGGGTTTAAAATATCGACCAGCACAGCCAGGCCGCGCCCGAAGCGCAGGCCGATTTCGCGCCAAAGGGCAATCGCCGCCGTGTCGCCCTGCTCCGCGCGGTTGAACAGCGAACGCGCATCACCGGCCTCGCCGGTACGCAGCGCAATGAACTGGCGAATCCCGCCGCCGCTGCAAAAGCCTTCAAACGACCCCGCTTTGCGGTAGCCCACGGGGCCGTCCGGCTCCAGGCGGATGTGACCGACTTCGCCGGCCAGGTTGCGTGCGCCGGTGTGGAGCCGCCCGCCCAAAATCAACCCCGCCCCCAGCCCGGTGCCAAAGGTGAGGAAGATCATGTTGCTCGTCCCTTGCCCCGCGCCAAAGCGCCATTCGGCCAGAGCGCAAGCGTCTGCGTCGTTTTGCAGCCGCGCCGGGCAGCCCAGCGCTTGCTCCGCCCAGGCGGTGATTTCCACGTTTTCAAAGCGCATCAGGTTCGGCGGGTTGAGGATGCGCCCGGCCTGGCCGTCCAGCGGGCCGCCGCAGCTGACGCCGCAGCCCGCGAGTTTTACGCCCCGGCCGGCGCTTTCTTCCAAAAGGAACGCCGCCAGGGGGTTCACCACATCTTGCCAGTCGCCCTGCGTTTTGACCTCCTTGCGCGCCAAAAAGCGGATCGCGCCGTCCCCGGCTTCCGCCAAAACAGCCGCACACTTGGTGCCGCCCAAATCAAGCCCCGCATATATCATACGTTTGCACCCCAATATTCCGCTTCCACCGCCGCGCAGAGCTGATGATAGAGCATCACGTGTATTTCCTGGATCCGATAGGTTGCATCGGCGGGCGCCTGGATGGCAATATCGGCCAGTTCGCGCATAGCGCCGCCGCTGCGCCCGGTCAACAGCACGCACGTTGCGCCGCGCAGCTGCGCAACCCGCATCGCCGCCAACAGCGGCTTGGAATTGCCCGATGTGCTGATGCACAGCAGCACATCCCCCGGCGCACACAGCCCCAGAGCCTGTTGCGCAAACGCGGCTTCAGCGCCAATATCGTTGAGCGTCGCCGTCAAAATCGCAAAATTGCCCCCCAAAAAAATTGCCGGGAGGCTGCCTTCCAAACGCTGCACAAGGCCGTCGTCGCCAAAGCGGCGGGTGTATTCTTCCACAAACGCAGGTTCCAGCGGGCGCTTGCAGCGGAAGCTCTTGAGCAGCTCCCCGGTGATATGCTCCGCATCGGCAGCACTGCCGCCATTGCCCGCCGTCAGGAGCTTCCCCCCCGCGGCAAAGCAGCGCAGCAGCGCTTCCACCGCAGCAGTGAGCGCCCCGCGCGTGCAGGAAAGTGCATCCTCGCGGGCGTAAAAGGAATCCAGCAACGCCTGTGCAGCCGGTTTCATGGCATGTTCCCCCTGTTGCTCTCAAATTACCAGATTCATTATACACGATCCGGGGGGGAATTGCAAGATGGCGGCACAACTTTACAGGATTTTTCTCGAAAAATATTTCCCTGCCGCCACTTGACACCCTGCGGATTTAACGGTATAATACATTTGTAATTTTATTCGCAATCAAGCTACAAAGGGAAGCGTATCGAAGTGGTCATAACGAGCCGCACTCGAAATGCGGTTGTCCGCAAGGGCACGTGAGTTCGAATCTCACCGCTTCCGCCATTCACGAACAAATGCGAACCCG
This sequence comes from Oscillospiraceae bacterium, assembly GCA_031290595.1. Taxonomy (GTDB): domain Bacteria; phylum Bacillota; class Clostridia; order Oscillospirales; family Acutalibacteraceae; genus WRMQ01. Next base: position 797 of record JAITNG010000083.1, on the reverse strand, counting down.
ACTCGGGTGATTTTCGTCGGGGCGGCGTTCGCATTTGTGGTTTAGGCATCCAAAGGCTTCGGTCAAAAACCAATTTCTACGCGTTGAATGGCGTGACCGAACAGCAAATCATCGAAGCCGAACAAAAATTTGGGTTGAAGTTTTTTTCTGATTATCGTGAGTATCTATCCGAATTTGGCATAGTTTCATTCGGCGGACACGAATTTACGGGCATTTGTAGCTCTACACGGTTGAATGTTGTTGACGTTTGTTGTAGAACAAGCTAATACAGGAGAAATATATCAAACAATGCCTGGTTCAGCTCCGATTAAACTCTGCGATTCGCTGCGTGAATACATCGACTTGTGACAACGGTAAAACCAAAGCCTTTTCCCTTCCGCAGCGCCAGCTTCACGACCGCTTTAACGCTTTTTCGCTTCTTGTGCTATAAAATGTTCATTGGAAGTTCTCCCTTTTTGGCTAATGGTCTTGTTGTGATTCCATTATACCATCTGGGGTTGGACTTCCAACCTTTTTGGGTCAGACCACTTTTGATTTTCTGCCTGTGGCCGTGCCTGTGGCTCCGTGAAGCCTGTGGCTCCGTGAAAACACGTCAATCTAATTTGGGCTAAAAACTTCACTTCTACCCCGGCGTGGCCATGCCGCGCCCTACTCGGATGCGGCCAATGGCCGTTTTGGCAACAAAACCAGCCAAATGTGCGCTTGGAAGGGCAACAAAAGCGCCACTGGCGCCATCGGAGTAGGGCGCGGCATGGCCACGCCGGGGTAGAACCTAAAAATAAGCCCAAATTAGATTG
>JAITNG010000151.1 GCA_031290595.1 Oscillospiraceae bacterium | reverse complement strand
CCCCTGCGCCCGATTTTGAGCAGCCCAATGCGCCCCCGCCCGCCACGGCGACGTTCGCCCCTGTGGCGGCCAAGCCCCCCAAGGCGAAAAAGGGCGGCGCAAAAAAGATTCTCCTCCCCGCCATTGCCCTGGTGCTGGTGGCCGCGCTGGCCGTCACGGGGGTGATGACCAACGGCTTTGGCTTGCTCAAAAAGAACCACCCCATGGCGGCGTTCTGGGGCGGCGCAAAACAGCTGCTGATGACCGAAGGCTTCAACGCCACGCTGGACGTGGGAGGGAAATCCAGAGCATACGATTATGAAACGGATGGCTACACCGACGAATATGAAACAGACGCCTATACATATGAAGCCGCTCTCAAATGGGGGAAGGACGTGCGTTCCTCCACAATTGCGCTGCGCGGGCTGGCAGGTGCGGACTATTGGGATAATATTGCTTATTACAACGAACAAGCAGGCTATTGGTATGAATATGGATCCGGCGCTCATTTTGATGCGGAAGAATATCTCCTCGCAGACGACATCAACGATGACCTCAGCGATGAATTTGGCTTTGATGTGGAACAACTGGCGAACAAGCTGCTGAAGAGTGGAAAGCTCCAGCTGTTTGATAGCAAGGGGAAGTGGAACACGGATTTGCTTCTGGAGGTTGCGGAGCCTTTGCGGGCGCAGTGGCAAGCGGAGGCGGATACGGAATACGCCGGCCTTTTGGGCAAGGCGAAGCTGGCTAAGGTGCTGTCGCCGGCGCTGAATTTGGTGGACGGCTTCTTTGAAGATTACTGCGGCAAAAAAGAGGTGCAGGATAAAATCTTCAGCGATTATAAGAAGACCACCACGGGCGGCGCGACGACTTACACGTTCACGCTGGATTTGGCCGCGCTGACCGATGCGCTGGAAGATTATCTGCTCGATGCGATAAAGGAAAAGAAATACAAGGATTTGGTCGCCTATGCCAAGGATTTTCTTGCAGCCGTCGAGTCGGAGTATGACCTGGATGACTTGATTTCCATTGCTGCGGCGGAGTTCAAGAGCGAGCTGCGCGAATGGGGCGACGTCCCGGTGCAAATGACGGTGGATAAGCAGGGGCGCATCACGGCGCTGGAAGTGGTGGACTACGCCATGTATGACGATGAATACACGCTCAAGCTACAGGTGAGCAACTACGGCAGCCCCAAGATTGACACTGCGGATCTGGAAGCCAAAATTGCACGGTGCAAGGAAGAATACGAAGGCAATTATTATTGATAACAAACAGGAGGATCTCAATGGAAGAAAAGAAAATCAAAGGCGTCGCCAAGCTGCGCTATATTTTGTTTTTGATGAAGCCGTATTGGAAATACGGCAAAGTGTATTATATCGTCAGCATGGTGATGGCGGTGCTGTTTCAGCCGTTTTCGACCTATTTGACGACCCTCATGCCCAAGGCGGCCATTGATGGCGTAGCCCGGGGGAAAACGCCGAAGGAAATCGTAGCGACCATCGGGCTGTATACCCTGGGCATCGCCCTGATCGCCGCCATGCAAAAGATCATTATGGTGCGCTACACGCGGATGACGCAAACGAAGATTGATAATAAAATCCGCAACGATGTGAACGAGAAGGCGCTTTTCACGGATTTCAAATACTACGACAACCCGGATTTTTTCACCAAGTTCATGTTTGCGCAGGAAAAATTTCCCGATCAGGCGCGCAATGTCATGTTTGCGTTCCCGGGCATTGTGCAGGGGGTCGTGACCATCCTCGCCATGGGCGCGGTGATGGCCGTCGCCGGGCCGGTTGTGCTGGGCGTGACCCTGGCCTTTGTGCTACTCAACGCCGTGATCGGCTTGCCGACGCTAAAACCGGAAGCGGATGCACATGTGCAGTTCACAGAAGCGTGGCGGCCGTTCCAATATGTTTCCCGGTTGCTCAAGCAAAAGGAAAACGCCGCCGAGCTGCGCTCCTCCGGCGCGGGGCTAAAGTTTTTGCAGGCGGTGGATGTATCGACAAAACGCTACCAGTCCGTCTACCAGAATTACACAAAAAAAGTCTTGCCTTTTCAGCTGGTGCAGGGGATCCTTTCGCCCGTCCAGGCGGCCAGCGTGCTGGCCTGTATTGTTATTTTCGTCATTGACGGCGATACCACCAAAATCGGCCTGTATGCTTCGCTGACGGCTGCCTCCGCCGCGTTGGTTACCAATTTGGATGGTGCGTTCGGCAATATTCAGTTTCTCCTGCAATCTACCCTCCACGGCGAACGCATTGCGGCGTTCTTTGAAGCCAAGAGCGAGATTGAACCCATCCAGCCGGGCAAGCTGCCGCCGCCGGAAGGGGTCTATGACATTGCGTTCCAAGATGTTTCGTTTGGCTACGACAATGCGTCGTTTGGCATCGAACACCTGGATTTGCACATCCTGCCGGGGCAGCGCGTTGCGATTGTGGGCGAAAACGGCGCGGGCAAAAGCACGCTGACCAAGCTCCTGCTGCGCCTGTATGATGTGACCGGCGGCGCACTGCTGCTCAACGGAATCAACATCAAAGACTATGCGATCCACGACCTGCGGTTGCACATCGGCATCGCTTTCCAGGATGTGCGGGTGCTGGCCATGAGTTTACGCGATAACCTGACGGTCTATAATGATGTGCCGGAGGAAAAGCTGCTTGCAGTGATCGAAAAGCTGGGGCTGGAAGGTGTGCTGGAAAAAGTGGGCGGCAATTTGGATACGATGGTTTCCCGCGAATTCACAGAGGACGGCGCAGTGCTTTCCGGCGGCGAAGCGCAGCGGGTTTCGCTGGCGCGGCTGTTCACCGGGCAATTTGGCCTGTTGGTGCTGGATGAACCGTCCTCCGCGCTCGACCCCATGGCGGAATACAAGCTCATGCAAACCATCCTGGATGCATCCAACACCGCAACCACCCTCATGATAGCGCACCGCCTTTCCACCGTGCGGAATTTCGACAGGATCTATCACATGGAAAACGGAAAGATCATCGAGGGCGGAACCCACGATGATCTGATGGCGGCGCACGGAAAATACTACGAAATGTTCACAAGGCAAGCGGAGAATTACCAGAGCGCGGAGTGACGGGGCGGCAAGTTAATGCTGTACTGCAATTAAAAACATAATTTAAAA
>JAITNG010000165.1 GCA_031290595.1 Oscillospiraceae bacterium | reverse complement strand
CCCTGCTTTGTGGCTAAATCTGGAATCGTGAATCTAAACAGCGCGAAGCGATGTAATCCATGCGTCCGCAGACGCAATCAATCTTGCCGCGTCAGCGGCCGCGCGAAATTTTGATTTTTCGGGGTTTGTTTCATCCCGGTTTGTAGGGACACGGCACATTTCATCCGCCGCAAGCGCACGGCTTCGAGCGCCGCCGCATCCAGCTGCGCCGCAAAATCCAGCCGGAGCTTGATGCAGGTCTGCGTCAGCTTCCCGGATAAAAAAAGAAACGAATCGAAGGCCTCGACTTTATAATGATCCCCATGCTTTTGTTTCATGGTTTTCCCCCCTTAATTCTAGCGCCCAACGCTTATGCAGCCAGTATAGCACAAAGCCGGACGGGACGCAAGGAATATCTGGCGGGGGGCGGCAGCTATGCTGCGCCAAACCCTGGTTCAAATAAAACAAAATAAAACCCACAAAACCTGCGTTTTTTCACAATTTCACTTGCAATTTGGGGGCGGGTGTGGTATCCTATTGCTGGATACTATGATTGACGCAAAGGGGGGGATCCCGTTGGCGAAGGAAAAAGTTGCAAAAGAACAGCGGCCAACCGGGCGGCGCTACGTTGGCGCACGCGAAACCATTGCCTACCTGATGTTCGATATGTCCGCCAGCATGAATGTTGATAGCTTCAAGGGGCGCTTTTTGGATCAGTCGGTCAACATCAGCAACCGGCTGCGGGGCTGGATGCAGATGTTCCTCATCGGCCCCTGGGATGCCATCAACGATGTGCTGTTTGCGGCGATGATCGACAAAACCCGCACGCGGTACGGCAAATTCCGGCCATATCTGGTGTTCAGCCTGTTGGGCGGCTTTCCGTTTCAGCTGCTCTACTTCCTCATGCCCCTGTTCTTCCTAGGCTCCGGGGCGGAATACATGCCCAAAGTGGTCTATTTTGTTATCGTTTCCATGCTTTCGGATATTACGGGAACCTTCAACAGCCTGGCGCGTTCGGGGGTCAACGCCACCATCACGCCGGATCCCTATGACCGGTTGCGGTTGATCTCCATCCGGGAATTCTGGTCGGGGATCCTGGGCGAACGGCTCCCGCAGCTGACGCTCCAGTTCGTGATCGCCGGCTTTGATACCAGTACATCCCTTGCCCCGGAAGTGGCCGCCGCCCATGTGCGCACCGCCGTGATTGCCTTCGGCGTCGGTACGGCGATTCTCAGCGGGGTGTTTGCGCTTTATTTCGCCTTTGTTTACCGCGAACGGGTGCCGCAGAGCTTTGAAAAACCCAAGCTGTTGATGAACATAAAATCTGTTTTCACCAACCGGCCGCTGCTGTGCATACTGCTTTCGGAGGTGATGGGGACGATTTCGGTCAAAAGCACCGAAGAGGCCTACTATGCCACGGTACTCAAAAACCCGGCGCTGCAAACCATCATCGGCATCCCCGGTGCGCTCACCACGCAGATCCCCTACCTCTTCACCGCGCGGCTGCGGGAACGGTTTTCGACCAAATCCCTCTGGGTTTTCGGCTCGCATTTTGGCGACGCAACGGGGGTACTGGTCGCCCTTTTTGCCATGAACGGCGGGATTTATGCCAAAAAGAGCATCATGGTGCCGGTGCTGATGGTGCGCGAAATGATCTATGGCCCCGCGCTGACCGTGCGCAATCTTGTGCGGGCGGAAATCGACAACGAGGTGTTCGATTACACCGAATGGAAGAACGGCTTCCGCACCGAAGCGATGTCCGCAACACTCAAGGGGCTGATCGCCAAGGTTTTCAACAACTTCTTTAGCGCAATCAACGAGCTGATCAAGAGCGCCATCGGCTTCCGCACAGGCAGCGGCTACCGCAACCAGCCGCCGAGCGTCCAGCGCTGGGTCTTTTTGATGTGGCTGCTGCTTCCCTCCATCACCGGCGGCGTGTTGAGCCTGATCCCCAAGCTGTTCTATAATATAACGCAGGAAGAACGCGTGCAGATGTATGCCGACCTGACCGAGCGCAGGAGCGCCATGGCCAAGTCGCGCGAAGCCATCGGCACAGCGGAAGAGCAGGCGTAATGCATTGATTGAGAAAGGGTTCCCCATGAAACACAACAAAAATTTTATCCGTGCATTTGTGGCCGTCCTCCTGAGCGTCTGCTTGCTTTTGGGCGGCGCTGCGCCCGCTGCTGCGGCTTCCACCCCTGTGGCCGAAGCTGAACGCGTTCTGACGCGTGTGGCAGAAAACGCGAAAATCCCCCTGGAAGTCGCCGGGCGGGATGTGCAGTTGGCCAAAACCAACGGCGCTGACCAGGATTTTGTGCTTGACAGCCTCATGGGGGTGCTGGGGCATGTGCTCAACATCGTTGTGGAAGCCGTGTTTGACCTTGGCGCGGCCATGCTGGGGCTGCTGCCCCGCAGCAACGCGCTGCCAAGCGTGCAGGAATATGTGAGCGAAAACTTTTATGCCGGGAGCGCGGCGCGGCGCAGCGAACCCCTGCCCGGCGCGGTCTGGCGGATGGGCTATGACCGGCAGCTGCTCACCCCGGCGGATTATGGCGAACACCTGTATTATAAGGGCGGCTCCGGCGGGGCGCCCTGGGGGCTGGGCTTGCCGCTGGAAGGCAAGCTGGACGACCTTTACGTCCGCACCGTGGCGGTGGATGCGGGCAGCGGCACGGTGCTGTTTGCCGTGCTGGATGCCGTCGGCATCTCCAACGCCGATGTGCGCGTGATCCGTGCGGCGCTGGAACCTTTTGCCAAGGCGCACGGGATCATCAGCGTCAACGTCAGCGCAACGCACACCCACAGCGGCATTGATACGCAGGGCGCGTGGGGCTGGATGGGGCGCGTGCTGCACCAACCACTGGATGTGCTGCGCCAGCTGGCGCAGGGCGGCATCGGCAGCCTGGTTGGCACCGACCCGGCCTTTATGGAATTCCTGACGGCGCAAACGGTCAAGAGCATGGAAAACGCTGTGGCCGCCATGCAGCCGGGCAAGCTCTATTTTGCGCAAAAGAGCATCACCGAGCCGGACGGCACCCCCCGCTACTTCCAATACCGGGGCATTGATTTAAATTTGATCAACGACGTCAACCGCTTGCGCTTTGAACCCGCGCCGGGCAGCGGCGGCAAGCCGATCCTCATCGCCAACTTTGGCGTGCATAGCGAAACCATCGGCGTGGATGACGAAGAGAAACGCCTTTCCGCCGATTTCATCCCCTATATGGAAGCCGTGGTCAACGCTGCGGGCGATGATTTCATCTTCATCCAGGGGGCGCTGGGCGAAATGGTGATCCCCCGGCGCGCGCCTTCCAACGACGATGTGGTCGCAAACCGCTGGGAAGAAGCCCGCCGCTATGGCGAAGAGCTGGGCTATGTGCTGCTTGGGTTGAGCATGACCCAGGCGGAATGCGAAGCCACGGTGGTGGATAAGGCCAGGGAAGCCGCCGATCTTGCCGCCGCGCCTGCGGGTTCCTACAGCCCCTGGTATGCCGACTGGGTCGCCGCGCCGGAACAGGAGCTGGAGCCGATCCTCAACATTGCGCACAAGGAGCTGCTCTATTATAGCGACAACAGCGTGATGAACATGGCCAGCCGCTTCCCGATCCTCAACTTAATCGCCCTGCGCGACCCGGCCAGGCCGAACGAAACGGTGATTGTCACCGAAGTCGGCTATTTGGAGCTGGGGCGCACGGTGCGCGTGCTGCTCTCCCCCGGCGAAACTGCGCCGGAACTGATTGTCGGCGGCGATACGCTCCGGGCCGCCACCACTTTTCGCCGCGAGGATTTTCCCTTTGCTCCGCTGAACGAAGCGATGGGGGACGGCGAAGTTCTGCTGGTGTTCGATTTGATCAACGACGCTGCCGGTTATATTACGCCGGATAATGACTACGGGCTGATGGTCACGAAATACTATAAAGGGGAAGCGAGCTTCAACACCATCGACCTGATGTTTTCCCCCGGCCACACAGGCGCCTCCGCCATCATCGGCGCTTTCCTGGATCTTTACGCGCAGACGCCTTGACCAAGAACCCTGAATAACGGCAAACAATATTTGCCTCAAAACGTCTAAAGCGATCCCACATCTAAAAGCCGACCGTGCTGCGCTCCGCGCCACCACCCCGCCCCTTTCGTCAACGGAGTTGACGATGGGCACCCCTCCCACGGAGGGGAATTGTCACACGAACCCAACGGCTACGGAAATTCCCCTCCGTGGGAGGGGTGGCGCGAAGCGCCGGGGTGGTGGCGCGGAGCGCAGCACGGTTGGGCTTTAAATAGGGAATAGTATAAAGCAACACGTATAAAGCAACACGTCGAAAGCAACACATCAAAGGGCACATCAAAAATTGGAGGTTTTCTATGGCTTACCGCAGACGTCGCCCCCGTGACCCCCGCAGAGCTGCGCCGCGCTGGGTGCGGCCGACGGCGATTGTGCTGGCGCTGCTCCTGCTGCTGCTCGGCCCCCCGGCATTTGTGCTGTTCACCCTGAACAAAATCAACCGCCACCCCCCGCAGCTGGAGGTCAACCCCAACCAGGAAACGCTGGATACCGACGGCTACGAAGACCTTTTTGACCAGGCGGATGACGACATCCGCGCCAATTTGGCCAACGAGCTTTGGTCGCACCCGGATGTTTATAACGTCCTGTTGGCGGGCGTTGACCACGGGGAAGACGAAGCCGTGATGTTTGACCACCAGTATTACCCCCGTTCGGACGCCATGATCCTGGTTTCGGCCAACAAACAGACCCGGCAGGTGACGCTGGTTTCCATTTCCCGCGCAACCTATGCCGCCTTGCCCGGCCACGCCAACGGGCGGCTGAACCTCAGCCATGCCTACGGCGGGCCGGAATACATGGTGCAGTGCATTGAAGCAAACTACCGCGTGCGCATTGACCGCTACATGACGGTGGATTTCATGGGCTTCCAAAAGCTGATCTCCATCATCGGCGGGGTGAGCGTCACCCTGGATGCAGCGGAATACGAGGCGATGGGCGCATCCTTCGCCACCTTCACCGATGGCCCCGGGGTCTACGACCTCAACGGTCCGGAAGCCCTGGCCTATGCCCGGTTGCGCTACATCGACAGCGACCGCGCCCGCACCCTGCGCCAACGCACCCTGCTGCGCCAAATCGCCGCCAAGGCACGCAAGCTCAAGTTTGAACAGGTTCGCAGCAGCGTGGATGCAATCCTCCCCCTGGTGACGACCAACATGGGCAACTTTGAACTGCTGGGGCTGGCACAGTATGCGGGCTACGGCTTCAAGGATGCGATCATCCCCCAAAACCCCATGGGCTTGACCTTGCGGGATGGCAAAGAGGTCATCCTCCTCAACTGGAACGACGTGCGCATCGGGATTCACGACCTGCTCTACCCCGGGCTGCTGCCGGAGGTGGGGTAGCGGGGGCGGGGAAAATGAAGGGTCACCGCTGTATGCCATACGTTGCACGCCATAACGCGCCCGGGGTGTGCCTAAAACAAACCCATCCCCCGGCGGCTTTTACGCTGCCGGGGGTGGGTTTATGCATGGGCTTATACGGTTCCTCGATTAAAATACCCCTTGCCCAAAGCAAACGAACGATGCACTGCTTTTAATCGAGGAATAGTATTACTCCGCCCGCGCGGCCGCCATCGCCTGCGCCAGCCAGGTGTCAAACGGCGGCACACCATCAGGCCGCCATTTGGCATAAGAACGGCGCATGTTCGCAAGCCCCGTCTGTGTGTTTGGGTGATTCTCCCCCAACTTATCAAGCAAAATCCGGCGGGATTTCACGTACCATTCCAGAGCCTCTTCATATTCGCCTTGCTCTTCATGTACACAGCCAATGTTGTTATAGCTTGTTGCCGTATCCGGGTGATTCTTTCCAAACACTTTTTCATCAATGGCCAACGCCTTGTGGTACCATTCCAAAGCTACGTCATACCGATATAGTTCATCATACACCACCCCAATGTTGTTGTAGCTCGTTGCGGTATCCGGGTGATCCATCCCCAACACGTTTTCACGAATGTCCAACGCCTTGTGGTGCCATTCCAGGGCTTCTTCATATTCGCCTTGCTTTTTATACACAAGCCCAATGTTGTTGTAGTCTATTGCCGTATCCGGGTGATCCTTCCCCAACACTTTTTCATCAATGGCCAACGCCTTGTAGTACCATTTCAGGGCTTCTTCATAGTTGCCTTGAGCGTAATACACCGCCGCAATGTTGTTGTAGCTCGTTGCGGTACTCGGGTGATCCTTTCCCAACACTTTTTCCTTAATGGCCAACGCCTTGTGGTACCATTCCAGGGCTTTTTCATAGTTGTCTTGGGCGTAATACACCCCCGCAATGTTGTTGTAGCTCGTTGCGGTACTCGGGTGATCCTTTCTCAACAGTTTTTCCTTAATGGCCAACGCCTTGTAGTACCATTTCAGGGCTTCTTCATAGTTGCCTTGGTCATCATACACCAACGCAATGTTGTTGTAGCTTCTTGCCGTATCCGGGTGATCCTTTCCCAACACTTTTTCGCGAATGGCCAACGCCTTGTAATGCCACCTAAGCGCTTCATCATAGTGACCCTGTGTTTCGTGTACCGCCCCATGGTTATTGTAAATCGCTGCCAGTTCCAGCTGGTTGGCCGCCGGGTCATTGTTGTAAATTGCCTCGGCCTCTGTGTAACGACTATACGCTAAATCATATTCAGCCATCTTATAATGCGACCAACCAGCCCAGTAGAGCGCCTTGGCAAGGTCGAGCGCCAGGGCGTTTTCATCGGCTTCATATTCTTCGACAGCTCTTTCAAATGCTGGCAGGGCGTTTTGGTACTCGCCGCGTTTGAAATAAATTTTGCCTTCATTGAAGGCGCGGTTTGCCTTGGTGGGTTTCATCTCCTTGGCGGCGGCAACGGCGCGGTCTTTCTTTTTTTCGCGACGCTCCAATATGAATTTTATCAACCCGCCAACAAGCGCAAGAGCTGCAATTACTATCGGTATAATAGCCTCCCAATGCGCAAGCCAAAATGCTTTCATCCCGCCATCCCTTCACCGCTTCATCTGCCTAACAAAGCTATTATACGACAGCTTGCCGCAAAAAGCAAGGGGTTTTTTGGCGTTTTTTACCGTTACCTGCCGGTGCGCCACAACCCTGGCGCGCGTTTTTGCCAGTTTAGGAGCAAAATCGCGCCCACGCTTAACATTGCGCCTTTGATTAGGTTGATCAGCGTTGCGTAGCCGAGTGAGGCGATGATCTCGGCGTGCGTGATTTCGCGTTGTACAAAGTAGCGGTAGAACAGCGGCGCGACGATGTAGTTCATCCCCAGGCCGACGGCCACGATGGCGAGCAGCCCGGCGATGCAGCCCAACGCCGCGCCGAGGGCTTTGCGCTGCTTGAAGCCGCGGAAGAGCAGCGATGCAGGCAGCACATAGGCCACGCCCACGGCAAAGTTCATCAGGTTGCCGAAGCCCATCGTCGTGCCAAGCCCTTTGGTCAGCAGTTCCACCAGGTTTTTCAGCAGTTCCACCACAACGCCCGCAACGGGGCCAATAAAGATGCCCGCAACCAGCGCAGGGAAGTCGGAGAAATCCAGCTTTAGATAGCTCGCCGCCGGGAAGAGCGGGAATTCCAGATAGAACAGCCCGATGGCCATGGCGCTCAACAGTGCAGTCAGCACCATTTTTTGGATTGCCGGTTTGGAGGTTTGCTTTTGCATTTTTTGATGTCCCCTTTCATCCTTCTGTAGTTGGGTCAAATACTGTTCCTTGTTTAGAAGCCGACCTCGCTGCGCTCCGCGCCACCACCCCGGCGCTTCGCGCCACCCCTCCCACGGAGGGGAAGTGTCACACGAACCCAACGGCTACGGACATTCCCCTCCGTGGGAGGGGGTACCCATCGTCAACTCCGTTGACGAGAGCGGCGGGGTGGTGGCGCGGAGCGCAGCACGGTTGGCCTTTTAGATAAGGAATAGTATAGCAGCCAGGGCGCAAAATTTTCATCGGCTTCGCGACTCCTGCGGCACAGCCGACAAAAAGGGCGCACCTATTCTGTAAACAGGTGCGCCGGGGATGGTGTGAATTTTGGCGGGCGGTGCAAAATGCCGCCTGCGTTTGTTCTTCTTTCGATCCGGACTTTTACCGTCGGCTCCGGGGTCGCACCGGAATCTGCCAGGGCAAAAGCCCCAAGCTGGCGGGCTCGTCGGCTTTCGCCGCATCACCGCCGGTGTGGAATTACACCCACCCCTGAAGAACGCTGCCTATAGTGCCAGTATACTGCTGTTGGCGTGAATTGTCAAGCAAAATTTTCGCTGGCTCCGCCACACGCGGCGCAGTCGGTGCGCCGGGGCAGTTTGATTTTGCGGAACTCCGTTTTGAGCGCATCGTAGGTCAACAGGCAGCCCAGCAGTAGCTCCCCCTGGCCGGTGATGTATTTGATTGCCTCCATCGCCTGGAGCGAACCGATCACCCCCGGCAGTGCGCCGATGGGGCCGGCGGGGGGTTCGGCGGCCTGGCCGGCGGGCGGCGGCGCGGCAAAAACGCAGCGGTAACAGGGCGCGCCCCTGCCGGGGGCATAGGTCATCAGCTGCCCGCCAAAGCGCAGGATGCCCGCATGGCTGAACGGCTTCCCGGCCAGCACACAGGCGTCGTTGATCAAAAACTTGGCGGCGAAGGTATCCGTGCAATCCAACACAAAGTCGTAGTCGGCGAGCAACGGCAGGATGTTTGCCGCCGTAACAAAAAGCCGGTGGGCGTTCACCGTCACATCCGGGTTGATTGCCCGCATGGCATCCCCGGCGGAAAGCGCCTTGGGGCGGCCAAGGTCAGCCGTGGTGTGGATCACCTGGCGCTGGAGGTTGGAAAGGGAAACCGCGTCGGCGTCGGCAAGGCCGATAGTGCCGACCCCCGCCGCCGCCAGATAGAGCGCCGCAGGCGACCCCAGCCCGCCCACGCCGATGAGCAGCACCTTTGCACGCAGCAGCTTTGCCTGCCCGGCAGCGCCCACGCCGCCAAGCGCGATGTGCCGCGCATAGCGCTGCTGCTGTTCGGTTGTTAAGGGCATAGGGGGGAACCTCCCGCAGTTGTTTGTGATGCTTATTTTAACACGGGTGCGCGTAAAATGCAAGCGCCGTGCATTCGCAATTGCGTTTGTCTATTCCGCAATTAGAAGCAGCGCTTCATTTCAGGCGCCCGGGCGCGGCAAGCCGCGCCCGGCTTCGCTATACTGTTCCGCATCAAAAGCCAGCCTCGCTGCGCTCCGCGCCACCCCTCCCCGTGAGGGGAATTCCCGTAGCCGTTGGGTTCGTGTGAAAATTCCCCTCCGTGGGAGGGGTGCCCCGAAGGGGCGGGGTGGTGGCGCGGAGCGCAGC
>JAITNG010000084.1 GCA_031290595.1 Oscillospiraceae bacterium | reverse complement strand
GCCGAAAGGCGCAAACGCAAAACAGAGACCGAAGGATAATTTATAATTTCATCCCCCGCTGCGGCAAAACCGCACCGGGGGATCGTCTTTGAAATCAAAGGCCTTAATAGTTCTCGGGCCGCAGCTGGAAATAGCTTTGCGGGTGGTCGCACACCGGGCATTTTGCGGGGGCATTTTGGCCGATGTGGATGTGCCCGCAGTTGCCGCATTCCCAGATCATGTCGCCCACGCGGGAAAACACCAGCCCGCCCTGCACGTTTTCGAGCAGCTTGCGGTAGCGTTCTTCGTGGGTCTTTTCGATTTTGCCAACTTCTTCAAACAGGTAGGCGATGTGCGCAAAGCCCTCTTCCTTCGCTGTCGCGGTGAAGCCCGCATACATGTCCGTCCATTCGTAGTGTTCGCCGTCAATGCCATCCTGCAAATTCGCTTCGCTGCCGGGGATGGCGTTGCCGTGCAAAATTTTGAACCAGATTTCGGCGTGTTCCTTCTCGTTTGCGGCGGTGTCTTCAAAGAATTTTGCGATTTGCACAAAGCCGTCCTTCTTCGCCTTGCTGGCGTAGAAGGTGTATTTGTTGCGCGCCTTGGATTCGCCCGCGAAAGCCTCCCAGAGGTTGGCCTCGGTCTTGCTGCCTTTGAGTTCCATGGTGTTCATCCTTTCTTTCGTTGCAATATTGGTTCCGCTGATTTTTTCAAACACATCCGCACCGTGTTTGCATACGGGGCAAATGAAGCCTTCCGGCAACGCTTCGCCCGTGTGTTCGTAGCCGCAGACGGCGCAGCGCCACACGGTCTGCGCCGCCGGCGGCGCGGCGACGGGCTGCGGTTTGATCACCGCGTGGTAATCCGCATAAGTCACCGGCGGCGCGGCCTCCAGGCGCTCGGCCTCCACCACGTCGGCCAAAAACCAGCTGTGGGTGCCAAGATCCTGCACCTGCACCACCTTGCAGGAAAGCCGGGCGCAGGCCATCTGCCGCAGGTAGGGCAAGCCCTGCCCGTCGGTTGCCCAGGCATAGGCGCTGCCGTCAAACTTTTCACAATCCCGCCCGGATTGAAACCCGAAGTGGCGGAAAAGTGCAAAATCCACGCCGCGGCAAAGCACGGAAGCCGAGAACCGCCCGGTCGCCGCGATCATATCGTGGGTCAGGCCGCCCTTGTTGAGCGTGACCGCCACGCGCAGCGGCGTTTCCGTCACCTGCACAAGCGTGTTGTTGATCATCCCGTTGCGTTTGCCGTCCTGCTCCGCCCCCAGGACGAACAGGCCGTAGCTGAGGGAAAATAATGCTGCTTTATCCATAGAATGCTCCCCTTTCTATCTTATGTTCCTATTGTATCGGCTTGGCGGGGGGAGGTCAAGGGGCTGGGGGGATTTTTGTGGAAAATTTTTCAGGTTTTCAGATGGGCAGTGTATTTTAATGCTGTTTCTCATATGAAAAGCCGACCGCGCTGCGCTCCGCGCCACCACCCCGCCGCTGCGCGGCACCCCTCCCACGGAGGGGAATTTCCATAGCCGTTGGGTTCGTGTGACAATTCCCCTCCGTGGGAGGGGTGCCCCGAAGGGGCGGGGTGGTGGCGCGGAGCGCAGCACGGTTGGCTTTTAATTAAGGCATGGCAATAACGCCCAGTCGGCTACCATGCCAATCAACCCCCTACCCCATCGTTTCCAGCACCTTCAGCGCGATTTCGTAGGCCACCGCCCGGCCGCCGCCTGCGTTTTCACCCAGCACTACGATGGCGTAGGGCGTTTCTTCCGCCAGCGAAAAACCGACGAACCAGGAATGCGGCGTTTTGCCGTCCACCTCGGCTGTGCCGGTTTTGCCGCAGAGCCGCAGACGCTCGTGCGCACCGCCGGGGGAATATTGATCCGTCACATTGGAGCGCAGCAGGATTTGCAGCTGGTTCGCCGTGGCGGCGTTGAGTTTGATGCCCACCTTGGGCTTCCCGCCGCCGAATGCGGAAACGTAGCCCGCCGGGCTGCGGGTCGCCAGCGCGAACCGGGGCAAATACCCTTCGCCGCCGTTGGCGATGGCGCTCATCAGCATCAGCATATGCGCGGGGTTGGCCAGGGTCGTGTGCTGCCCCACGCCCGCCCAACCGAGTTCCAGCGCATTTAGCTGGCCTGTGGCAAAGCGGCTGGTTGATATTGGGATACCGTCAATCACATAGTTTTGGTTGAAGCCCATCGCTTCCGCTGTGGCGCGGAGCTTATCTTCGCCCAATTCAATCGCCAGCTGCGCAAAGGTGCTGTTGCAGCTCTTGTTGACCGCCTGTTGGAAGTTGACCTTGCCGTGCGTGTTGTTGCAGATCACGTACCCTTCGCCGGTGGCATATTTGCCGGTGCAGGTGAAGATGCGGCTGTCAAGATCGGGTATATTCTCGATGGCACAGGCCATGGTGATAATCTTAAACGTGGAACCGGGGGTAAACAGGCCGTGGAACAGCCGGTTGAGGTAAACAGCGTCGTATTTTTCGTTGTCCTCTATATCCGTAGGCTTTTTGAGGGGATCAAAGCTGGGGGAAGAAACCATGCAGAGCAGCTCGCCAGTCTTGTAGTTCATCACGCCCACAGTGCCTTTTTTGCCATCCAGGGCTTTGTAGGCGGCCTCGCAGAGATTAGCATCCAGGCTCAGCAGCACGTCGCTCCCCCGGCCATAGCGCACAAGGGAATACATGCCGTTCCAGCGGCTCCAGCCAATCAGGGTGTTGCGGAAGACGCTCTGCGCCCCGGAGGAGATGAAGCCCTCTGGGTCGCCCACGGCGTGGAGCGTGGCCATGCGCATGGCTTTGCTTTCCGGCAAAATGCGCTCGCCATCCAGGCTGGCGGCCAAAGCGAGGCCGTTGCGGTCATAGACGCCGCCCGCAGCGGAAAGCGCACCGCCGGAAAACGCATGGGCATTGGCGCGGTTGCCCGCCCAGGCGGCGCCGTGCAGCACAAGGCTGCCAATAAGAATCAGCAGCCCGGCAGAAAACCCAAGAATCAAAGCCAACAGGCCATAGACGCGTTTGGAAAGACGGCGCGTAGGGATCACCTTCTTTGGTATGGTTTTGTGTTTTTCCTGTGTGTTATTTTAAAGTCCCGCCCCCCTTTATATCGAACCTGGACACGGCACGCCGTGTCCCTACAAAGGTGCATCAAAATACAGAGGCACAAGTTTGAATGAAAGAAGTCTTTTAATTGAGGAACAGCATCATTCCTTGCCCGCAGTCAGCCAGCGCCACTGGTCTGCGCACATATCCTCGGCGCTGCGGGTGCAGACGAAGTGCAGGGTCTGTTCGGCCTTGGTTGTGTCGGCATAGCAGCGGGCGATGTCGCCCGGGCGGCGGGGGCCGATGCGGCAGGGGATTTTTACGCCTGTGGCGGCTTCAAAGGCGTGAACCAGTTCCAGCACGCTCAAGCCTTTGCCGGTGCCGAGGTTGAAGGTTTCGCAGCCCTGCGTGGCGGCGGCGCGGGCAAGCGCCTTGATGTGGCCGTCGGCCAGATCCAGCACGTGGATATAATCCCGGATGCAGGTGCCGTCGGGGGTATCGTAATCGCTGCCGAAGATCACCAGTTCGCTGCGTTTGCCCAGCGCGGCTTCCGAAATCAGGGGCATCAGGTTGTTGGGGATGTCGTTGGGGTCTTCGCCCAACAGGCCGCTGGCGTGCGCTCCGGCGGGGTTGAAGTAGCGCAACAGGCTGATATGCCAATCCGGTTCGGCGGCGGAAAGATCGCGCAAAATTTGTTCAATATAAATCTTGGTGCTGCCGTAGGGGCAGGTGGCCTGGCCGATGGGCATATCTTCGCGGAAGGGGGAGGGGTTCTGCCCGCCATAGACGGTGGCGGAGGAACTGAACACGATGGTTTTGCACCCGCCCGCCCGCATGGCTTCCAGCAGCGTGACGGTGCCGCCGATGTTGGTTCCGTAATATTCCAGGGGCTCGGCGCAGCTTTCGCCCACGGCCTTTAGCCCTGCAAAGTGGATGACGGCGTCGATTGTTTGCGCGGCAAAAATTTCGCCCAGCAGGGCGCTGTCGCGCATATCGCCCTGCACAAAGCGCACGGGCTTGCCCCCCAGGGCTTCGATGCGGCCGACGGCTTCCCGTTTGCTGTTGAAGAGGTTATCCAAAATAACAACCGTATGCCCGGCTTGGAGCAGGGCGACGCAGGTGTGGGAACCGATATACCCGGTTCCGCCGGTGACAAGGACGTTCATTGTTTATCTCCTTTTTTGTATCAGTCAGTTGCAGCTGTGCTTCACGGCAACTGCGGCGCAGCCGTGGCGGCTCTTCTTTCGGCCAGGTCTTTGGTGATCTGGTCTTTCTTTTTGCCTTCCAGGTCATAGAAGAACATCGGGATGATGCACAGCAGCAGCGAGATGGCCGGCACCAGCGACACCATCGCAAAAAAGCCGCCGCGGGTGGAAGCCGGCATACTCAAAGCGCTGACGTTGGTGTTGGCGGTCATCATGGAATTGACGTCGAGCTTCTGCACAATATAGACCAGCACCACGGCGGAGGTCGCCAGCGCGTTATCGAGCTTGTTGACGAAGGATTGACAGGCCTGCCCCAGGCCGGTTTTGCGGTAGCCGGTTGACCATTCCATATAATCCAGCGTATCGGCCACCATGGCGTAGCTGAGGTTGTTGAGAACCCCGGCGGGGATGGAGCAGAGGATCAGCAGCGGGATCAGCACATAGATGTTGTTGTAGCCAATCAGGAAGATCGCCAGCCCCGCCGCGCCGCCCAACAGGCAGGAACCGATTAAGAGCTGCTTGTAGCGGAAGTGATCCATCAAAACGGGCAGCAGGAGCATCGCGCCAAACATCCCCACAGCCAGGGAAACCTGGAAGATCAGCGAAACGGTGGAAATGCTCGACTGCACATCCTTGCCTTCGATGCCGATGCTATAGCGCGCCACATGGATCGCCGCCGCCTGGAGCATGTAGCGCCCGGCGGAAAGCACGCCCATGGCGACAACCAGCAGCAGGGGCTTGTTGTGGAAGATCAGCGAAAGCGCACTGGGTTCCCCGGGCTGGCGCTGCTTGGCGGCCTTGGGTAGGGCGATGCGCTCGCGCACCCCCAGCGCCGTTTGGAAGTAGAGCAACCCGCCGAGGACGGAAACCACCAGCGCAATGATGATATAGCGCGTTTGTTCCAGCCGCACGCCTTCGGCGAAGCCGAACACGCTTTTGAGCAGCGGGCCGATGGCCATGAAGAGCACCATAGGCACGGCGCTGCCAACGCCGTTGGTGGTGCGGCCAAGGGAGATCAGCTTGCCCCGCGCCTGCGGGTCGGCGACCATGGCGTTGGGCAGACTCCAAAAGGGAATATCCCCCACGGTGTAAATCATGCCCCAGGCGACGTAGGTGACGGCGGCATAAAACATCAGCGCGTTTTGACTGATGCCCGCGTCCACATAATAGTTTGGCGCAAAGAACAGCGCAAGCGTCAGCAGAATCACCGGCCAGGGGACGAGGTAGATATAGGTGCGCATCTTGCCCCGTTTGGGGTTTGCGCGATCCATCACCACACCCATCAGCGGGTCGTTGACGGCGTCCCAGACCCTTGCCAGCAGCATCAGCAGCAGCACAAAGATTGCGCTCAGGTGCATCACGTTGAGGTAAAAATCCGAGATGTAAGAGGACATAACGGCATAGATCATGCCCTGGCCAAGGGCGCCGATGCAGTAGCTCCGCTTTTCGCGCTTCGGCAATTGACCGGCCGCGGCGGTGGATTCCTTCTTTTGCATTGCTTTGATCCTTCCCCTGTGTTTTTTCTTATTCTATCACATTTATGCACGCAATGCAAATGAATCTTCATTTTTTGCCGGTGTGCGCATAACAATGGGGGGGAAGGAGTTGACGCCCGTGCGCCTGTTCGATTTGCATTGCGACACCGTAACAACCTGCATAAAAAACA
Organism: Oscillospiraceae bacterium; assembly: GCA_031290595.1. Classification (GTDB taxonomy): domain Bacteria; phylum Bacillota; class Clostridia; order Oscillospirales; family Acutalibacteraceae; genus WRMQ01. Next base: position 6,784 of record JAITNG010000084.1, on the reverse strand, counting down.
GCCAGCACTTGGCCAAAAACACCCTGCACCTGGATTTGGAGCGCGGCGCGCGCTATGAAGCCTGGGGGCAGGTGTTCGCCCTCTTTGTGCCGGATACCCTTCAGGGCGAAGCCGCCTGGCAATATTATAAGCAAGCCCTGCAATTCTATCGGCAGGAACTGGCGGCGGCGCCAAACGTCCACCCTGTCTTGGCGGTCGAAAACGGGACGCTGCTTTGCGGCCAGCCGGAGCGCGTGGCGGAACTGGCGGCGGACGGCGTGCGCATTTTGACCCTGACCTGGAACGGCCAAAACGCGCTGGGCTTTGGCGCGGCGTGCGACCCCGCCCCCGGTCTGACCCCGGCGGGGCGCGAAAGTGTGCGCATGTGCTGGCGGCACGGCATTTTGCCCGATGTTTCGCACCTGAACGAAGCGGGGGTTTGGGAAGTGGACGCCCTGTGCGCAGCAGCCAAAGCCGCAGGGCAAGACGCAAGGTACATCGCAAGCCATTCCTGCTGCGCTGCGCTTCACCCGCACCGGCGCAACCTCAGCGATGCGCAGTGCCGGGCGCTGTTTGCCGCAGGCGGGCTGCTGGGGCTGAACCTCTACCCGGAATTCCTGGGCGGCGCGGGCGATGCGGCGGATGTGGCGCGGCACCTGGAACATCTGCTGGCGCTGGGGGGTGCAAAGCACACCGCACTGGGCAGCGATTTTGATGGCTGCACACTCCACGAAAGCCTGGCGGGCATCGAAAAAATGACGGCGCTGCGTGATTTTCTGGAAGCCGACGGCTGCACACCGAACCCGGAGGATTTCTTTTTTGTAAATGCTTGCAATTTCCTGGGGAATATGCTATGATTGTAAAAATGTAAAAGAGGTGGTTGGTTTTATGGCGAAAAAGAGCGCCGTTGCCGAAAAGGCAGCTCCGCCAAAGGGAAGGCGTTACGTTGGCCCGCGCGAAACCGTAGGCTTCGTCCTCTATGATGTTGCGCAGAGCGTCAACGTCAGCAACCGCAACCAGGAATTCACCGATCGCATCCTCAACATCAGCCGGTTTGTGCAGGCGGCGGTCACGCCCTTCGCCACGGCGTGGGATATTATCAATGACCTTTTTGTTGCGGCGATGGTGGATAAAACCCGCACGCGCTTCGGCAAGTTCCGGCCATATCTGGTGTTGTATCCCCTCTATGGCATTCCAGTTTCCATGCTCTTTTATGTGCTGCCCTACCTTTTTCTCAACCAGCAGGACGACCCCCGCTTTTTGCTCAAAATTATCGTTTGGGCGCTGGTCACCATGTTCAACGAACTGACAGGGACGATCAGCGGCATTGCACGGACGGGGATGATCGCCAACATCACGCCGGATCCGCAGGATCGGCTGGGGCTGATCAACAAGGCGAACTTCTTTTCGATGTTCGGCGAGGATTTGCCCAAGCAGGTTTTTGCGATTTTGCAGGATATTATCGCCAACAACAAATCCCTCAGCCTCACCTCCATCAACACCAAGATGCGCAAGCTCTACCTCTACTTCGGCGTGGGGACTATCGCAATCGCCGGGGCGCTTTCGCTTTATTTCGCCTTCATCTCCAAAGAACGCGTCTTCGGCACCGAACAGGGGGATGAAAAGCCGCCGACCATCCGCGAATCCATGCGCGGGCTGCGCAACAACCGCCCGCTGTTCATGCTCATGATTTCGGAAATCCTGGGCGGCTTCAGCATCAAGGGGCAGTTGGGAACCTACACCGATTCCATTTTGAACTTCCGCAACTTCGGCCTGCTCACCGGCATCCCCGGTTCGCCGGTTTCTTATCTCAGCTACGCATATGTCCCCTGGCTGCGCGAACGCTTTTCGACCAAAACAATCTGGCTGGTCAGCTCGCACTTCACCGCGCCAACCTCCATTTTAATCTTCTTCTTTGGCATGATCCACAGCAAGAAGGATAACAAGCGGCTGTTCCTCAAGCTCGCGCCGATGATGGTGGTTTACATGATCGAAAACACCTTCCACATGGCGCTCTATGGCGCGTCGAAGGTGATCCCGGAAGAGATCCGCAACGAATGCATCGACTACGGCGAATGGAAGAACGGCTTCCGCGCCGAAGGGATGACGGGTGCGCTGCGTTCCATGCCCAGCAAGATCACCAATGCGGTGGGCAATTCGCTCACCAGCGTCATTCTGGGCGCGATTGGGTTCAAGACCGGCAAGGAATACAACAAACAAAACGAGCGCACCGCCATGGGCGTGTTCGCGCTGGCGACCATTATCCCCACCGTGACGAGCATCCTGGGGATCATCCCGAAGTTCTTCTATAACATCAGCCAGGATGACCGCGAGCAGATGTATGCCGAGCTGAAATCCCGCCGCGCCGCCGTGGCGCAGCAAATGGCCAGAGCCACGGATGAAGCGGCGGAAAGCGCGGCGCAATAAACACAAAACGCATAGGGGCGACCACTTCGGTTGCCCCTATTGTTATGTTCATAACACTTGAAATGGGGGAGATTTATTTTGCAGCGGATTTTTGCGATTGTTTTGACCTTTGTGACCATGCTCACCAACGGCCTGTTCGGCTTTTTTGGCCTTGTGCGCCCCGGCAGCACGGTCAACGGCGAACTGGATTTGCTCTTCCGCCCCGTCGCTGCGGCCGGCACCGTTTATGTGATTGACCGCGCACAACTCAGCGCGGAGGAATACGAAGCGACGGTCTTTTTGCAGGGCGTCACCGCGCAAAAAGAGGCCGCCATCTATGTGACGGAAGCCGGTTTGCGCAACACCTTCCTGGAAAATTATCAGCTGCAATACAACAGCCAAAACGTGCAGTTTGACAGCAGCATCACGGAGTTTTGGGCGCTGGTGGAACATTTTAAGGAGGCGTTCGGCGGCAAATTCGTCACCTACGGCAGCACGGCGGATGCAAACGACCCGACGATCTGCATGGCGGCGACCATTGCCGGTGCGGATGGCATCCCGGGCATCCCGGCAAGCCTGCGGGAAGCCGCGCTCGCCCACGGCCTGACCGAAGTGCGCGACCTGCGCGAAGTCACGGGTTCGTTTGCTGAAAAGCAGCGCAAAATCTTCCTGGAATACAAGGACAAGCTCGCCAACAAGCGCGTGCTGGGGCATTACAGCAACCAATCGGTGCAGGGGCGCGACTTCTGCATTGCGCAGGGGGCGTTCCAGTTTTATACGCACGATTTGGGTTCGGATACCCTGCACTTCGTTGAAGACCGCGCCTTCCGCCACGAAGTGTTTGCCTGGGCGGATTCTTCCGCATTGATGATCGGCTTTTGGGGGACGGATGACGAAGGCGCGTTCATCAAGGATATTTCGCACTACGGCAAAACGATTTTGCCCGCACGCACGCCGAACGGTTCCACGCAATTCGCCCTGGGCGGCCCCGCAACGCTGACGCAGCCCACGCGGGCGGCGGAAAAATCAACGACCGCAGAGGGCAAGCACACGATTGCGCTCTATTTGACCGACGGCGACAACCTCGCCTGGGTTGAGGGCAGCGGCGGCGTCTGCGCACCCTATAACACGATGCTCGGCCCGCGCAGGGCTTCCGGCGATACCTTCAAGATGTCGTTCTCCGTTTCGCCACTGCTGCACACGATGATGCCCATGGTTTCGGCCTATTATTATGACAACAACGATAATTATGGCATGGGGCTTTATGACGAATACATCGGCAGCGTGGGGGGCAACAGCAACATGTATACGACGCAGTTCCCGGCGCAGACGCTCAAGGACGTCGCAAAACAGACCGCACAGGCCATGGAGCGGATGGATCTCCACGTCTTCACGCCGATGGATCAGCTTTTGGCCACGCCGCTGATGTTCTTCGGCGTTGGCACGCAGCGGGTGATCAACGAATTTTCGCAGTATGAAACCATCCGCGGCGGCCTTTGGCAGTTGGATCCCCCGCACTACAACGGCGGCGGCGGCACGGTCTATTGGAGCAGCAACGGCAAGCCGTGGATCACGGTACGCACATCGCTCTGGGCGCCGGATGACAGCCACGATACCTGCACCCCGGAATGGCTGGAAAGCCTCGCAGAGGAAATCAACAACCGCAGCCGCGACACGCACAAAATTGACGGCTACACGGTGATCGCCATCCACCCCTGGTCAATCTATTATGAAGACGTGCAGTATTTTGTGCGCCAGCTGGACCCCGAAAAGGTGCAAATCGTTTCAGCAGAAGAGCTGGTGGACTTGGTCGCAGAGAATGTGCCGCACAGGTTTGCGGTGCCGCTGGGGTGAAGCTGGTTTTTCCCTGAAATCGCGTGCAAGCCCCGGCGTGCCTTTTGCACGCCGGGGCTTTTGATTGCTGTCGGATAAAAAAAAGAACATGTCTTCAAATCCTAATTTCACCAGCGGCTTGCCCACGCCGCCGTTGCCGCACTGCTTGCGCTACGCGCTGCCGCCTTCGCCCATTCTGCCGCTTCCGCTGTGTTTTGCTCAATCTTCCAGCGCGACACCTGCGCCTCATAATCGCTCACACATTCGCGCCAAGTGGTCGCCACGCCATTGCGCAGACGTGTTGCAAAATAGTCGCAAGCGAAAGAGCTGTAGTATTCCTTGGGGACAAAATCAAGGTATTTTGCAACGGACATCTTTGCCCTCAGATCACTTGCGAGTTGGATGCTGCGAGCTTTATGTGCCTTATGGCGTGGTATACGATAAAGACCCCATGCAAAAAGCCCTATACCGACCAAAGCAGCCAAACCTAAAGCTACTATAGCGCTTCCGTCGTCATCATCGAAAGCATCGACGCCAAAGACAATAAGAACACCAAGAAACATAGAAATCGAAAGAACACCAGTCCCTAGCATCAGGCCACCGTTTGTATACCTATCCGGCTTCTTCTGCTCATCAATGAGCGTTTCAAGCTCTGCAAACTCTTCCGCTGCGGCGGCGAAGTGTGTTGCCAAGAGGGTGCGGTCAAGGATGTTGAGGTCGGCAGAGGTTGTGATTTCATTGGTCATGTGATGTACCCTACGCTTTCTAGATGTTTTAATTTACAATACCAGAAAGTTGTGGTAAATGCAAGGGTTTTAGACTGATTTTTACCATATTCTACAAGTTTCTCCCATATATATATATATATATATTGATAACTTTTATCTATATTGCTATCAAAAACGAGCCGTTTGCATTAGAGTCCCGGCGCGCCCGAGGCACGCCCTACAAAAGTCCGGCCAAAGGCCGTTTTGCAGTATTCCCTCTTGGATGGTTGTTGAAAACGAAAGGTTTATTTTCCACCCCGGCGTGGCCATGCCGCGGTGGAAAAATAAACTTTTTCGTTTTACAAACATTGCGGAGGGGAACAACGTAAACGGCCTTTGGCCGGACTTTTGTAGGGCGCGCCGGGGCTTTAAAATAACGCTTTTATTTGCAGAACAGGTCTACCGCGCTACCGCCCCGACCACCACCGCCGTTCTGTATGCGTATTCCACCGTGCCGCCCCGCTGGTGCTTTGCGAAAAGCTGCCGCACGGCGCGTTCCAGTTCGGCGTAACCGGGTTCGTTGGGCGCTGGCGAATAGGAGCGCGAAAACGACAGCGCCAGCAGCGCCGCTTCATCAAGCTGCTGCGCATAGGGGAAGCGAAAAATTTCATACGACTGAAAAAACGTGGCGTAAAGCGCGTGGGGATTGGCGATGTTCACCGCTTCGCGCACACGGTATTTTTCCATCAGTTCGCCGTGCTTGCGGGGGAGGGGCTGGTCTTTGTCGCGGCTGTTCCACAGCAGCGCCGCTTTGCCGCCGGGCTTGAGGATGCGGGCAAACTCCGTTTGGCAAGCGGCGTGGTCAAACCAGTGGAAAGCCTGTGCCACCGTGATTGCATCCACGCTGTGATCGGCCAGAGTGGTCGCTTCGGCCGCCGCCGCCACCAGGCGCAGCGCCGGGGAATCCCCCAGCTGCTCCGTCGCCGCCGTGCGCATGGCGGCGTTCGGTTCCACCGCCACCACGTTGTAGCCCTGCGCCAGCAGCATCCGCGTCAGTTTGCCCGTCCCCGCGCCAATATCCGCAACCGCAGCGCCGGGCGCAAGGCCGCACTGCTGCCGGATGCATTCCAGCGCCCCGGCAGGGTAATCCGGGCGGCTGCGGTCATAAGCCGCCGCCTTGCCGGTGAAGCGCTCGGTGGGGGTGAGTGCTTGGGGTTGATTCATGGGGGTACTCCTTTCAGAAACACAGCATAAAAAGGCTTGCATTTTTCGCCGCAAGGGCGTATACTAGAAAAGTAGGGAATGTAGGTTTCTCCCGAAAATATAGGCAGGAGGCAATAAATGAACACCGCCAATTACATTGTTGATAACGCAAAGGTCATGTCCAAAGGGCAAATCACGCTGCCAAAGGATATACGTGAAGCGCTGGGCGTTGGCACCGGCAGCCGTGTCACGCTTATTTTTGAGGGTGACCATGTGATTATGATGAATGCTGCGACCTACGCCATGAAGCTGTTGCAGCAGGAAATGGCCGGGGAGTGGGCAAAGGCCGGAATCCACAACGACGACGACATAACAGCGCTGGTGAAAGAGGCACGAACGGAGATCGAAGGGCTATGAGAGTTTATCTTGTGCGATTCCGCATCTAAAAGCCGACCTCGCTGCGCTCCGCGCCACCACCCCGCCGCTGCGCGGCTCCCCTCCCCGGGAGGGGAATTGTCACACGAACCTAACGGCTACGGAAATTCCCCTCACGGGGAGGGGTGCCGCGCAGCGGCGGGGTGGTGGCGCGGAGCGCAGCGAGGTCGGCTTTTAGATGCGGAATCGCACAAGATAAACTCTCATAGCCCTTCGATCTC
>JAITNG010000024.1 GCA_031290595.1 Oscillospiraceae bacterium | reverse complement strand
AGGGATCTCTCATGCCCGCCAGCGCTCCCTTCGTTTCGATTTTTCTTGGTTGAAGACGCGCTTTTCTGTGGCCTGCAAGCCGCGCGTCAGTATGTTTTCTAAGATTGGCCGGAAGCGTTGCACGGGGAGGGCGTCCCAGGCTTCCAGCAGCTGCGCCGCCGTGGCGTTGAGCGCTTCCCGGCTGCGTTCCCGCCAATCTTCGCCCGCCTCTGCCGCAAGCAAAAAGGGGTTAAAATCCCCCTTGCGCGTGTCGGCCTCGTAGTCGTCCGCCGCATCGGCCAAATAGACCCAGCGGCCAAGCAGATACCCCAGGCGGTAAAGCGCCGCCCGTTCCGTATCCTCCGCCGCGCCGCCAGATTGCGCCAGCAACACGCCCAGCGCGTGGGCGCTGGGGTGGGCGCACGCATCCAGCGAAGGCGCTTCTTCGCGCTCCACCAGGCGCTGGGCGGCCACCGCCGTGCCGGTGACGCGCCAGGCTTCCGGCGCACGCCTTTGCGCCAGCTTCCCCCAGCAGAGGAAGACCGGCGCGGGCAATGCCCAAAGCAGCCTTTCAACCCAGCGCCCGTCGGCCAGGGAATCCCGCCAGTGGAAGCAGAGCATCGCCATGGAAGCATCCGCCGCCCAGGCGAGCGCACGGTTCCCTTTTTTGCAGCGCGGGCAGCGCTTCCAGGGGCGCAGGGGGCAGCGGCCGGGCGCAAACGCCGGGCATTCCGGCTCCCGCGCCATGGCCAGCAGCGCCAGGAAGGTCATGTCATAATTCAGCCCAAGCCGGGCGAGCGGGCCGTAACGCCGCCCAAGCGCGGTGCAAAGGGAGCAATACACGCCCCGGTAGCGTTCATAATCGCCGCAGGTGAGGCTCGGTTTATGGATCCGCACATACCCGAACACACGCCCGCCCCCCTCCAGTTTATACAACTGTAGTATACTACAATTCCCTCCGCCAGCAGTGAACGGATTGTAAATTTTTAGCCGCCGGTGGCGCGGCAGCCGTTTGCGCGCGCAAATTTATGATTGAACGTCATTTGTTTGACAAACCCCTATTCATTGTGCTATAATTCAAAAAGGATACAATTTACATACACGGAGGAATTTGCCTTGCCAAAACCAGTCATCCCGGGGAATGAAACTGCCGCAGCCGGCACAAAGAATAAAAAACCTGCAACCCAAGGCAAGGATGCTAAAAATACCTCTGCCAGCGGCAAATCCGCCAAGGGGAAAAAATCAAACGCCGCACTCGACGCCGCAGCGGAGCACCGGCAGCACGTTTTGCTTGTGATGGGGGGCGTTGCCGTTTTCCTGTTCCTGCTTGCCGCCATGTTCCTGCGCGGGGAAAATATTTGGTTCGCTCTGCACGCCTTTTTGTGGGGGCTGTTTGGGGCGCTGTTTCCGTTTTGGCTGGCGTCGATCGCCTTTTTTGGCGTGATTTGGGCGCGTAAACAGCAGCCGCTGCGTGCCGTGCGCGGCCAGCTGATTGGCGTGCTGGCGCTGCTGCTCAGCGTCGGCGGGTTGCTCTTTTTGTTTTCGCACGACGCCGATGTGCTTTCCGAAACCCCCTGGAAAACCCTGGTTGCCACCTCCTTTGAAATTGAGCAGGCCGGGGAAGAGCAGCTGGATCTTTTTCAGGCGTTCACCAACGGCGGGCTGTTCAGCACGCTGTTTGCGGCGACCGTCGCCAAAGGCTGCGGCAAGGCGGGTGCGCTGGTTCTTTACTTTTTATCCATGGCGGGCTTTTCGCTGCTGGCCTTCCCGCGGTTGCTGGCAAAACTGACGGATGTTTTGGCCGTTCACCTGTTGCCCCCCGCGCAAACGGACGCCCCCACGGAAGCGGAGCCGGAAGCGGAGCTGCCGGAAGCGGAAGCGGGCGCGCCCCAAAAGGGTCTGTTTGCCCGCCTGAAAAACAGGCTTTTTCAGCGCGGCGACGCGGTGGAAGAGAGCGACGAACCGCCCATACAGAAAGACATGGCGCAAACACAGCAACTGCCGCCGCTGCCGGAGAGATATTACGCGCAGGAAAGCGACGAAAGCTACGAAGCGCGGCGGCAAATGTTCCTCGATTTCCAGAATTGGCAGGTGGAAGCCGCCGCCGACGGCAACCCGCCCGGCGGGGGCGGGGAGGGCTCGCTCCCCAGCACGGTGATTGAAAACCTGGGCAGCGCCACGCCGGGGCCGGAACATGCGGGCGACGCAAAAGAGCTTGCCATGGCGAACCTGGCCGGGCGCATTGCCCCGGAAAACCCCGCCCGCACAAAGGCGCAACAGGCCGGTGACGAAGCCGCCGCCCGCGCCGCCGCCATTGACGCTTTGATACAGGACGCCACGGCTGCGGCGCCTGCGGAATACACGCCCCCGCCCGTGAACTGCCTTAGCTTGCCCCGCTCCGGCGGCGCAAAGCCGGATAAGGGCGAGGAAGATATGATTGAGCGCAAGCTCCTGCGCACGCTCGAAAGTTTTGGCGTGATGGTCGAAATGGTTGGCCGGAGCCGCGGCCCCGCCGTCACGCGCTACGAACTCCGCCCGGCCGAAGGCGTGAAGATCAGCAAGATCACCGCCCTGGCCGATGACATCGCCCTGCGCCTGGCCGCCACCAAGGTGCGCATCGAAGCGCCGATCCCCGGCAAGCCCGCCGTGGGGGTGGAAGTCCCCAACCGGGTGCGCGCCGTGGTTTCGCTGCGCGAGCTGGTGGAATCCGACGCATACCGCACCGGCACGCAAAAATCCCGCCTGACGGTCGCGCTGGGCAAGGATATAGTCGGCAGCTTTGTTTGCGCCGATCTGGCCAAGCTGCCCCATCTGCTGATTGCCGGTACCACCGGCTCAGGCAAATCCGTCTGCATGAACACGCTGATCCTCAGTTTGCTCTATAACGCTTCCCCCGCCCAGGTCAAACTGATCATGGTTGACCCAAAGCAGGTGGAATTCACGGTCTACAGCAGCATCCCCCATTTGCTGGTGCCGGTGGTTTCCGATCCGCTCAAAGCCGCCGGGGCGCTGGGCTGGGCGGTCAACGAGATGGAGCGGCGCTACACCCAAATATCCGAACAAAACGTGCGCGATCTCGATAGCTACAACGCCATTGCCGAAAAGCATGAGGGCATGGAAACAATGCCGAAAATCGTGATCTTCATCGATGAGCTTTCGGATCTGATGATGGTCGCCCCCAGCGACGTTGAAGATTCCATCCAGCGCCTGACGCAAAAAGGCCGCGCCGCCGGGATTCACCTGGTGGTGGCGACGCAGCGGCCTTCGGTCGATGTGATCACCGGCGTAATCAAGAGCAACCTGCCCGGGCGCATCGCGCTTTCGGTCGCATCACAAATCGATTCGCGCACGATCATCAACAGCGCCGGGGCAGAGCAGCTGCTGGGCAACGGCGATATGCTCTTTAGCCTCAACGGCGGCAACAACGCCGTGCGCGTGCAGGGCTGCTATGTTTCTGACCCCGAAGTGCAGCGCGTGACGCGCTTTGTGCGCGATCAAAGCAAGGGCGAGGTCGGCTATGACGACAGCGTTTGGGAAGAAATTGAACGCAACGCCGCCATGGCGGGCAGCGGCAAAAAGAAGGGCGGCATGGCCGCCGCTGCCGATGACGACGAGGGCGACGACCCGATGTTCGCTTCGGCGGTGGAAGTGGTTGTGGATGCGCAGCTGGCTTCCACAACGATGCTGCAAAAGAAGCTCAAGCTGGGCTACGCCAGGGCGTCCCGCCTGGTCGATCTGCTGGAAGAAAAGGGCATCGTCGGCCCCCCGGAGGGCAGCAAGCCCCGCAAGGTACTGATTGGCAAAGCGCAATGGCTGGAAATCAGCGCAAGCGGCGCGTCGTCGGCTGCGCAGCAGCAACCGCCGCAACAACAACCGGCAGAGGCCGCAGAACCCGCCCCGCCCGCCCCGCTGGCAGCGCCATGGGGGGAATAAGAAAACCAAAAATTCACTTGACACAGCAGGGTGTTTTCGGATATAATAATATTGCAACGACATGTTGCCTCACATTGAACCATGGTGTTTCTCAGCCATTGCGTGAGAGGTTTAATCGCGGGTGTTTCCCGGCCACAAGCGGGAGGTTTAATTGCGGTGTTTCTCAGCCGTAAGTGAGAAGATTAATGTGAGCAGGAGGGGCAAAGTGAAATCGCTTTGCTCCTCTTTTTTTGAAAGGATGAATGCTGTGCGCACGCCCAAGATTCAATTTTATCACGTCGATCCGGGTTACATAGCGTATCTGAAAGCGGTGGATGCACGTGTGCCGGACGTTGTGTATCCGGGGCGGCACAGCAAAATGCTCTGCGGCGTTGTTTTGGAACTCAACGGAATTTCGTACTACGCACCGCTTTCCAGCAAAATCCATCGCGCAGACGCAAATTTTCTCATTAAGAACCGCAAGGAAAAGCCGATAGCTTCTTTGAGAATACAGTACATGATCCCCGTACCAGAAAATATTCTTGCAAGAATCGATATTTCGCTTTTGCGGCAGGAAGACAAAACGGGATACGGCGATTTGGTTCTTGAAGAATATCAATATTGCAATCGCCCTGATAACATAGCTGAAATTTATAAAAAAGCCCAAAAGGCTTACCGCATTGCAAAAAATCCAAACCATTACCGCAACCAAGACTACTGTGACTTTGCGGCGTTGGAAGCTGCCATGCTAGAATACCATCGGAGGTGACCATGCCAATTGGCGAATGCTTGCCCATGCACATGGAAGAAGCCCGCGCCCGGGGCTGGGATGTGCTTGACGTCGTCCTCATCACGGGCGACGCTTATGTGGATCACCCTGCCTTTGGCGCCGCGCTGATTGCCCGTGTGCTGGAATCCGCCGGCTTGCGCGTCGGGGTCATTGCACAACCGGCCTGGGAAGGCAAGCAGGCCGTGCGGGATTTCAACCGCTTTGGCAAGCCGCGCCTGGGTTTTTTCGTCACCGGGGGGAACATCGATTCCATGGTGGCGCATTACACTGTAGCCAAAAAGAAGCGCAGCCGGGATTTTTATTCCCCCGGCGGGCGCATGGGGTTGCGGCCTGACCGTGCATCGATTGTCTATTGCCAATGCGTGCGCCGGTTCTTTGGCGATGTTCCGCTGATTTTGGGCGGCCTGGAAGCCTCCCTGCGGCGCTTTGCCCACTATGATTATTGGGAGGACGCTGTACGGCCATCCATTTTGGTGGAATCCGGCGCGGATCTGCTGGTCTATGGCATGGGCGAGAACCAGGCGGCGGAAATTGCCCGGCGGCTTGCGGCGGGCGAAACACCGCTGACCATGCGGGATATTCGCGGAACCTGCTACGCCTGTGCGCCGCAGGAAACCCCCTGGGAGGGCGCGCAATGCCCCTCTTATGAAATAGCAGCCCAAAACAAAAAAGAATACGCGGCGGCTTGCCGCACGCAGATATTGGAACAGGACCCCGTCACCGGGCGGGCGGTGAAGCAGCGGCACGGCAAACAGATGCTGGTGCAAAACGCGCCCATGCCGCCCCTGCAAACCGAGGAACTCGACCGGGTTTACGCCCTGCCGTTTGCCCGGCGCTGGCACCCCTGCTACGATGCGCAGGGCGGCGTGCCGGGGCTGGAAGAGGTGCTGTTTTCGATCACCCACAACCGGGGCTGCTTCGGCGCGTGCAACTTCTGTTCCCTGGCGTTCCACCAGGGCAGGTTTGTCACATCCCGCAGCCAGGAATCCGTTTTGCGCGAAGCCAGGCTGCTCACCACGTTGCCGGGCTTCAAGGGGTATATCCATGATATTGGCGGCCCGACGGCCAATTTTCGCTTTCCTTCCTGCGAAAAGCAGAAGACGCAGGGGCTTTGCAAAGACAGGAAGTGCCTTGCGCCGGAGCCTTGCCCGGCGCTGCGGGCGGATCACAGCGAATACCTTGCGATTCTGCGTGCCGTGCGGGCGCTGCCGGGGGTGAAGAAGGTTTTCATCCGCTCCGGCGTCCGTTTTGATTATTTGCTGGCCGACCGGGATGAAAGTTTCTTCCGGGAACTCGTGGAACACCACGTCAGCGGCCAGCTGAAGATTGCGCCGGAGCATTGCTCGGCCAGCGTCCTGGATGCGATGGGCAAGCCGCACATCGAAGCCTATTTGCGCTTTGCCCGGCGCTATGCCGCGCTGAACCAGAAGGCGGGCAAGGAACAGTATCTGGTGCCGTATCTGATGAGTTCCCACCCGGGCAGCGATTTGAACGAAGCCGTGGAACTGGCGCAGTTCCTCCGGCGCGAAGGCATCCGCCCGGAACAGGTGCAGGATTTTTACCCCACGCCGGGGACGGTTTCCACCTGTGTGTTTTACACCGGCATTGACCCGATGACCCGGCGGGAGGTGTTTGTGGAACGCTCCCCCCACGGCAAGGCGATGCAGCGGGCGCTTTTGCAATGCACGTTGCCGCAAAACCACGCCCTGGCGCTGGAGGCGCTGCGCCGCGCCGGGCGGCGGGATCTGATCGGCACGGGCAAGCAATGTTTGATCCGGGAGGAGGGGCAGCCCTATGGCAGGGGTAACGAACAAACCAACAAAAAAAAGCGGCCTCAATAAGGCTTCCGCCGGGCTTTTGGCCGGGATTTTGCTATTGGTCGCCCTGGGCTACCTGCCCGGCTGGCTGGGCGCTTCCGGCTGGCGGGATCTGGTGCGCCCGGCGCAGGCGGATGCACGGCAGGGAACCCTGCGGGTGCATTTCATCGACGTTGGCCAGGGGGATAGCATCCTCATCCAGGCGCAGGGCGAAGCGATGCTCATCGATGGCGGCGAGCGCGGGCAGGAAGAAACCGTGATCGCCTACCTCAAAGCCCAGGGCGTGGCAGAACTGCGCTACGTGGTCGCCACGCACCCGCATTCGGATCACATCGGCGGCCTGGCCTACGGGGTGCTGGCAGCCTTCCCCGTCCGGGAAGTGATCGCCCCGCGTTTGCCGGAAAGCGGCATTGCCGTTACGCGCACCTACGAAGCCTTCCTCACGGCGGTCAACACGCTTGTGCAGGAACAAGACACCAAAGCAACTTCCGCGCAGCCCGGGCAAACGTATCAGTTGGGCGACGCGGTTTTCACCATCCTGGGGCCGCTGGCGGCTTCCGATAACGTGAACAACAACTCCGTCGTGCTCCGTTTGGAATATGGCGCGTTTGCGCTGCTGCTGACCGGCGATGCGGAAAGCGCGGCGGAAACGCAGCTCATTGAACGCTGGGGCGCGGCGCTGGACGCCGACCTGATGAAGGCGGGGCATCACGGCAGCAACACCTCTTCCACCTTGCGGCTGCTGGAGCTTGTGACCCCGGAAGCCGTGGTCATTTCCTGCGGCGCGGGCAACAGCTACGGCCACCCGCACCCGGCTATACTGGATCGTCTGCTTTCCCTGGGCGTCCAAATTTATCGGACGGATTTGGAAGGCAGCCTCGTGTTCGATACGGACGGGGATGGCTTTTGGCGGGAGGAGGCGGCGTAAACACAATGCTACACTTGATTTTAGGCCGCGCGGGCGCGGGTAAAACCACCTATGTGCAGGATCTGCTCCAGGGCTTTGCCCGGGGCGGGCGGCACGATCTTTTGCTTTTGGTGCCGGAGCAGGATTCCTTTGCGGCGGAGCGGGCGATGCTGCGCCTGTTGGGGGAGCAGGGGGCTTCCGCCGTGGAGGTGCTGAGCTTCACCCGGCTGGCCGAAGCGGTTTTTCGCGCCTGTGGGGGGCGACAGGCTGCACGGCTGAGCGACAGTTTACGCGCTGTGGCGATGAGCCTGGCGCTGGATGCTGTGCGGGAAAAACTTGTGCTGTTCCGCAAGGCCGATGAGCGCTTTGTGGAACGTCTGCTCCAACTGGAGCGCGAGCTGGGCGCCTGTGGCGCCGAACCCGACGGTCTGCGCGTGGCGGCGGCGCAATTTGGGGGGAGCAGCTCCGGCAAAAAGCTGCTGGAGCTTTCGCTGATCCTGGAGGCCTACGACGCGATTTTGACCGAACGCTACGGCGGCCGGGGCGACGCTATGGCGGAGCTTTACGAAACCATCGGTACGCCGGAAGGCCGCGCGTTCTTTGCCGGGCGCGTGGTGGCGGTGGATTCCTTCTGGGGCTTTACGCGGCAGGAGCTGCGCATTTTGGGGCGGGTGCTGGAACAGGCGCAGTCCGTCTACGTCACGCTCTGCATGGATGCGCTGCACCCCCTGGAGGATGCGACGGGCATCTTTGCCCACACCAAGCGCACCGCCCTCTCTCTTTTGGAGCTGGCCAAACAGGCGGGCGTTTCGGTCGCAAAGCCGCAGCGGCTTTCAGGCGAACACAAATTTTGCAATTTCCCGCCGGATATTCCCCGCTTTGCCAGCGCGGCGCTTTCGGCGCTGGAAGATAGCTTCCTGCGCAGCAGTCCGCTGCCGTTCGCTGCCGCGACGCAGGATGTGCAGCTTTGCTCCGCCGAGGATGTGGAGGCCGAATGCGCCTGGGCGGCGCAAAACATCAAGCGGCTTTTGCGGAGCGAAGGCTACCGCTGCCGCGAAATCGCCGTGCTTGCGCGGAATTTTGCGGGCTACGCACGCCCCTTGGGGGCTGCGCTGCGCCGCGCGGGGGTTCCCTTTTTTGAAGACACCCGCCAACCGGCCGCCAACCAGCCCCTGATGCATCTTGTGCGGGCGGCGCTGGAAATCGCGGCGGAGGGCTTCAGCACCGAGGCGATGCTGCGCTGGCTCAAAACGGAGCTGACCGGCGCGGCGGAGGAAGAAACCGCGTTGCTTGAAAATTACGCCCTGCTCTGGCGGCTGCACGGGGACGCCTGGCTGCGCCCCTGGGCGATGCACCCGCAAGGCCTGGGGCTTTCAGCGGAGCAAAGTGGCATACAGGCGCAGCTGGAAGTTTTGAATGCGCTGCGGGTGCGTTTCACCGCCCCGCTGGCCGCGTTCCGCGAAAAACTGCGCGGCTGCACGGGGGAAAGCGGCGCGGAGGCGCTTTACAGCCTCCTGGCGCAGACGCGTGTGCCACAGGCGCTCAAGGCGCTGCAAAGCGCACTCGCGGCGCAGGGGAAGCATGTGGAAGCGGACGAGCTGCCCCGCGTGTGGGAGCTGTTGATGACGATGCTCGATGCTCTGGCCGATCTGCCCGGGCAGCAAGCGCTGGGGGCAAAGCGCTTTGCGGCGCTGTTTGCGCTGATGCTCCGCTACCAGACGTTGGGGGAACTGCCGCAGTACCTGGATGCCGTGACGGCAGGGGAGGCCGGGCGCGTGCGGCTCGAAGCCCCGCGCGCGGTGTTCCTGCTGGGGCTGAACGAGGGGGTTTTCCCCCGCGTTCCTTCCACCGAAGGGCTGATCAACGACGCTGACCGGCGGCGGCTGGAACAGGCGGGCTTGCGTTTGCAGGATACCGCCCCCCTTCTGCTGGATATGGAGCGTCTGTTGGTCTACCACAGCTTCAGCAGCGCGAGGGAAAAGCTATGCCTCAGCTGGGCGCGGCGCAGCGCTGCGGGCGAAGAGCTGCTGCCTTCCCCCGCCGTTGCGCATTTACGCGCATGTTTCCCGGCTTTGCCTGTGCAGGATACTCTGCTGCTTGCCCCCATGGAGCGCCTGGAGGGGGAGAGCGCGGGGTTTGCCCTGCTCTGCGAACTGTGGCGGGGCGGCGGCGAAGTCTGCGCCGCGCTGCGCGCATACTTCACCGAACAGCCCGCCTGGGTGCAGCGGCTCGGCGCCCTGGAACGGGCATATGACCACGACACAACGGCGCTGTGCATCGGCGACGCGGGCGCGGCGGAAGCGCTCTTTGGCCGGAGCATGACGCTTTCAGCTTCCCGTGCAGAAACGTATTTCAGCTGCCCCTTCCGCTATTTTGCCCGCTATGGTCTGCGGGCGCAGCCCCGGCGGGAAGCCGATTTTGACCCGCTCTTCCGGGGCAGCGCGGTGCATTTGATTCTGGAGCGGCTTTTGCTCGCTGAGGGGGTGGACGCCTTGCTCGCCCTTGCGCCGGAGCAGCGCCGCGCCTGCCTGGAGCGCGAGATGGATCGCTACGCGGCGGAATTCCTGGGGGCGCAGGCGTTGCCGGAGCGGGTGCATTTCCTCTTCCGTCGTCTGCGCGAAATCCTGGGCCAGGTGCTGGAACGGCTGCTGGCGGAGTTCAGCGCAAGCGCCTTCCGCCCCGTGGCATATGAGCTTGTGATTGACCGCGACCGCCCGGTGCAGCCCCTGGTGATCCCCCTGGAGGGCGGCGGTGAGCTGCGCTTGCGGGGCAAGGTGGATCGGGTGGACTGCGCCAGCATCGGCGGCAAGGAATACTTCCGCGTGGTGGATTACAAAACCGGCGGCAAGGCCTTTGATTTGGGCGACGTTTTTGATGGCCTGAACCTGCAAATGCTGATTTACTTATTCTCGCTGGCGGAAGCGAACGCACCGCCCCTGCCGCCGGGCGCGTTGCCGGCGGGCATCCTCTATGAACAGGTGCGCGACCCCGTGCTGGCCGCCGGGGAGCGCAGCCTGAGCGATGCGGAAATCCAGGCGGATAAACAAAAGAAGAACCGTGCCGACGGCCTCCTGCTGGCGGATTACGACGTGCTTTGCGCGATGGAGGAGGGTGCGGCGGGCGTCTACCTCCCGGCACGCGCGGCGGGCAGGGAACTGCGCGGCAAGCTGCTGGGCACGGCGGAGCTGGGGCGGCTGCGCCGGGTGACGGATACGCTGTTGGCTGGGATGGCCGAAAGCCTGCGCCGGGGCGAAACCGCCGCGCTGCCCTACTGCGAACCGGGGCAGGACGCCGCTTGCGTCCACTGCGAATACGGCGCGGCCTGTGGGCGCGAAGCCGAAGACCCGGTGCGCCCGGGGCGCAAACTAAACTTTGACGAAGCCTTGGCGATGCTGGGGGAAGCGAGTGACCGGTAATTCGCCGTGCGACCACCTAATGCGATTCCGCATCTGAAAGCCGACCGTGCCGCGCAGCGGCGGGGTGGTGGCGCGGAGCGCAGCGAGGCCGGTTTTAAGACGCAAAATCGCAAAAGCCTCTTTTATCGCAAGGAAGGGTATGAGAATCATGACATGGACGACCGAACAGCTCCAGGCGATTGAAGCGCGGGGGGGCGGCTTGCTGGTCAGCGCTGCGGCGGGTTCCGGCAAAACGGCGGTGCTGGTGGAACGCGTGCTGCGTTTGCTGACCGACCCTGTGGATCCCTGCGCCGCCGATGAACTCCTGATTGTCACCTTCACCCGCCTGGCTGCGGGCGAAATGCGCGAGCGGATTCACAAAGCGCTGGGCGAGCGGCTCAAAGCAAACCCGGGCGACGTCCGTTTGCTCCGCCAGCAGCAATTGCTGCCCCTGGCGCAGATTTGCACCATCGACAGCTTTTGTATGCATTTGGTCAAAGAACATTTTTCGGAACTGGAAATCCCGCCGGAGCTGCGGCTGCTGGATGAAAGCGAGCGCAGACTCTGGCAGGAAGACTGCGCCCGCGCGGTGCTGGAAGAAGCCTACAAGGCCGAAGGCGCGGCCTTCAAAAACCTGGGGCTGCTGCTGGAGCTGGGCGGCGACGACCAGCAGCTGCTGGCCATGCTGCGCCGCACGGCGGAGCTGGCGCTGGCCACCCCCGCGCCCGTGGCATGGCTGCAAAACCTGCCCGCGCCCTACCGCGCTTGCATGCCGCCGGAACAAAGCCCCTGGGGCAAAATCATCCTGGAACAGTGCGTGCAAAAGCTCGGCTATCTGGAACGCATGACCGCTGCCGCGCTGGCGCTGCTCCGCGAAGATGAAGCGTTGCTGCCGGTGATGACCCCTGCCATTGTGAGCGACGCGGCGCTGCTGGCGGAGCTGCGGGCATTGGCCGAACAAGGCGCGTGGGATCCCCTGCGCACGGCGCTGGCAAAGCCGGCTTTTGCCCGGATGGGCTTCAAAAAAGGATATGCCAGCGAAATCGGCGAAGCCTGCAAGGCGCGACGGAGCCGCTGGAAGGATGAGATCAAGGCGCTGGGCAAGCGCCTGTGCGTCAGTGCGGCGGAGCATCAGGAGGACGCACAGGCGCTGCTGCCCCTGGCGGAAGTGTTTGTAGCTTTGACGGAAAGCTATCTGGAAAAATATAGTGCGCGTAAACGCGAAAAGCGGGCGGCGGATTTTGGCGACCTGCTGCACTGGGCGCTGGCGCTGCTGTTGACCCCGGCGGGTGAAAAAACCAGCCTGGCCGAAGCCGTCAGCGGGCAGTACCGTGAAATCCTGGTTGATGAATACCAGGACGTCAACGCCGCGCAGGGGCGGTTGTTTGAAGCGCTTTCACGCGGCGGCGAAAATCTCTTTTTTGTCGGCGACGTCAAGCAGAGCATCTACCGCTTCCGCCAGGCGAACCCGGAGCTGTTCCTCGAAAAACGGCGCAGCTTTGCGCCCTTTGACGGCGCAACCTACCCTGCGTGCCTGATCCTTGGGCGGAACTTCCGTTCCCGCCCCGGGGTGACGGAGGCTGTGAATTTCACGTTCAGCCAGCTGATGCACCGGGAGGCTGCCGAGATGGATTACACGGCGGAGGAGGCGCTCTTTTGCGCCCGCGCGGCGGAACCGGGGGCGGAAACGACCGGCGCAGAGCTGCATCTGCTGGAATCCGGCGGCGCGAACCAGAAGGAGAGCCTGGAACTGGAGGCGCGGCACGCGGCGCAGTGGATCGCCGAAACGCTGCGCCGGGGGGAGTGCATCTATGAAAAAGGGAAGCTGCGCCCCCTGCGTCCCCGGGATTTTTGCATCCTCCTGCGCTCGGATAAACATGCCGGGGCGGTGTTTGTGGAAGCGATGCGCACGGCGGGCGTCCCCGCCCACAGCGCACGGACGCAGAGCCTTTTTGCCCGGCGGGAAGTGCAGTTTTTGCTCTCGCTCCTGCGCGTGATCGATAACCCGCTGGTCGATATTCCGCTGTTGGGGCTGCTGCTTTCGCCGGTGTTCGGCTTCACCCCGGCGCAGCTGGCGCGTCTGCGTGCGGCGCACCCCGGCGCGGGGAGCCTTTGGCAATGCCTTTGCGCGGCGGAAAAAGACGACCCCGCCTGTGCCGCATTTTTGGCGGCGATCCGTTTTTATCGCCAAACTGCCGCCGTCACCGCTCCGGGCGATCTGATCCGTTGGCTGCTGGAAGAAACGGGGATGCTCTCCATCGCGGCGGCGCTGCCCCGCCAGGCCGGGCGGCGCGCCAACCTCCACCGGCTGGAAGAATACGCCCTGGTTTTCACCGACGCGACGGGCGCGGGGCTTTCGGGCTTTTTGCGCTACATGGAACAGATTGAGAGCGGCGACGCGCTGCTGGCGGTCAGCGAAGTTTCAGAAAGCGCCGATGTTGTGCGGGTGATGAGCATCCACAAATCCAAGGGGCTGGAATTCCCCGTCTGCATCCTGGCGCAGTGCGGCCACGGCTTCAACACGCGCGATGCGGCGGAGCCGTTGCTGCTCCACGCCCAGGCGGGGCTTGGCCTGCAACGGCCGGAGCCGGAAAGCCGCAGACGCTTGCCGACCCTCCCGCACCAGGCGCTGCAAGAGGCGCTGCTCTTTGGCACCAAGAGCGAGGAGCTGCGTTTGCTTTACGTCGCCATGACCCGTGCGCGGGAAAAACTGCTTTTGCTCTGCACAGAAAAAGACGCTGCAACCAAGCTGCAAAACCTTGCGGCGCGGCAGAGCTTTACAAGCGAGGTGGCCATGGAGCCACAGGCGGTACGCGCGGCGGGGAGCTACGCCGACTGGCTGCTTGGCGCTGCGCTACGCCACCCGGACGCCCATGCGCTGCGCGAGGCCGCCAACATCCCCCACAGCTGCGCCCTGCCCTGCGCCGCGCCCTGGCGCTTTTCAATTTGCCCGCCCGTGCCGCCGCAGGAAATCACAGAGGAACTACAAAACGATACGCTTTTGCCCGCCGACCCCGCGCTGCTTGCGGAAATTCGCCGCCGGATGGAATACCGTTACCCCTTTGAACCCCTGACCCTGCTGCCCGCTAAACGCGCGGTTTCGGAACTGACGGAGCAGCGCCAGCGGGAAAAGTTTGCTTTCACGGCACGCCCGGCCTTCCTGCAAAAGGGGAGCCTCACCGCCGCGCAAAAGGGGACGGCGATGCACGCGTTTTTGCAGTATGCCGATTACATAGCCGCTGCCGCCGACCTGCCCGCCGAGGTGCAGCGTTTGGCGGCGCAGGGCTTCCTCACCCCCAGGGAAGCGCAGGCGCTGGAGCTGGATAAGCTGCGCGTCTTTTTTGCGGGGTCGTTTGCCCGGCGGATGCTGCAATCCCCCCGGCTGCTGCGCGAGCAGAAGTTCACGCTGCGCATCCCGGCGGCGGAACTGCCCGGCAGCGAAGCCATCCCCGCGCACTGCCTACAGGATGCTGAAACTATCGTGCAGGGGATCATAGACTGCGCCTTTGAAGAAAACGGCGCGTTGGTGCTGCTCGATTACAAGACCGACCGGGTGGATAGCATGGAAGAACTCCGCGAACGCTACGCCGCGCAGCTGCAAATGTATCGCCACGCAATGGAACGATGCTTCGGCCTGAAGGTCAGCGAACTGTTGATATATTCGTTCTGGCTGGGGGATTGGGTGGAGGTGTGAGGGGGTTCCCCCGCAACATTTGCGGAATTTCCAACAAAAGGCTTGTATTGGCAGGAAAGATGTGATAAAATGGAAGTAATATAAAAAGTTAAGGAGTGTCGGGATGGCAGTAAAATCAGTTGAACCCTATACCGGCAGCGAGCCGTATATTTTTATCAGTTATGCCCATGTAGACAAAGAGCAAGTTTATCCTATCTTGGATGAGATGGGCAGGTTGGGCTATCGCCTGTGGTGGGATAAGGCCATAGTGCCTGCCAAAGATTGGATGGCAGAAATTGAGAAGCATCTGGAAGGTGCAGAGTCTATGGTTTTGTTCTCTAGCAAGGCTGCTTTTGCGTCCAAAAACGTGATGAAAGAAATTAAGTATGCTGTAAACTACAAAAATGAAGAGTTCGTTCTATCTGTTTTTTTGGAACCTATGCCAGATAAACAATTCCCGTACCCAAAAGATTCTGGTTTAAATCTTTATTTGGGTTCTGTTCAATTCATGAAATACTTTGAAAGAACATCTGACGCTGCCTTTTACAAAGAGTTGTCAAAGCCAGATGTTCTCCCGGTAGTGACAAGACAGCGCGATCTCGCCGAAGAACTGCGCATAGCCAAGGTACGCATCCAAGAACTGGAAGCGGAAAACAAGCATTTGAGCGTGGAGCATCGTCAACTCACTGCCCGCATTCTTGCGCTGAAAGAGGAGCTAAACACCGAAAATGGCCGCTCGAAAGCCCTTGCCAGTGAAAACGAAATATTGAAAGCGGAACGGGTTAAGTTAAACGAACGCATAAAAGTGTTGGAAGCGCAGCCAATCGCACCCCCAAAGCCAAAGGTTGTGCTGACCAAAGGGCAGAAGGCCTACTCCTTTGCGGGATACAACTGGCGTGTGTTGGATGTGAAAGAGGGCAGGGCGTTGCTGCTTTCAGAAAACGTCATTGAGCCAAGAGCGTATAATGTTGGCGACACAGCGACAACTTGGGCAGAGTGTACCCTACGGAAATACCTAAATGGTGAGTTTTACAATGGTTTTTCAGGAGAGGATAGGGGGCGCATTTTGCGGACGCACAATCGTAACCCAAAGAACCCTTGGTACGATACAGCAGGGGGGAATGATACAGATGACCACATCTTTTTGTTGAGCTTGGAAGAAGTGTTTGGGTATTTCGGTACTTATGCGAAAGTTCCGAAGCAGGAGGGCAGCATTTGGGTAGACGATGCATATAACGATGAACGAAAATGCAGTGATTTAAAGGAAGCAGGGTCCTGGTGGTGGCTTCGGTCGCCCGGCGGCCATCCTAACCGTGCCGCGCATGTCAACTTTGATGGCATTGTCGACCTCTTTGGCGACCCTGTTCACGGCAGCTGCGGCGGCGTGCGCCCTGCTTTGTGGCTAAATCTGGAATCGTGAATCTAAACAGCGCGAAGCGATGTAATCCATGCGTCCGCAGACGCAATCAATCTTGCCGCGTCAGCGGCCGCGCGAA
>JAITNG010000152.1 GCA_031290595.1 Oscillospiraceae bacterium | reverse complement strand
AAAACGACGACTTGAGAAAAAAAGTCGCACGGCTTGAGAATCAAAATGACCGACTGACGGCAGCACTTGCAGCTACATCAGACGCGGCAAAAAAGAAAGTTTGACCTTTGTTTGACCTTATAAACATAAAATACGGGTAGGCTCAACGGCCTGCCCGTATTTGTGTTGCCAGCACAAAGCCGAAACCCTCAAAATATAGGGCGGTTCGTACTGGCTGCGGCCTGGTGGACGTTAACGGACTCGAACCGCTGACCCTTCGCACGTCAAGCGAATGCTCTACCAGCTGAGCTAAACGTCCGCACTCCCAATATTATACACGATCTTCGCGGCAATTGCAAGCGTGAATCATCGAAGTTTTTTTGTCATTTGGGCGAGATGCCGCGCATTTTTTCGGCCAAGGCGGTTTGCGCGGGGTCGGGGAAGCCCCCCGATGAAAAATTCCTGCGGAACCCTTTACATTTCCACGCGAAACTGGTAAAATACTATTTGGAACCCTTTACTTAAAATTAGCTATCCAAAAACAGAAAGGTGCAATGAACTATGTCTAACCAAGAGGAGAAAAAGATCCGCGTGGCCGTGATCGGCTGCGGCAGCATTGCCAATTCGGCGCACATCCCCAACTATGTTAAGAACCCTGCTGTGGAAGTGAAGTATTTCTGCGACATCCTCCCCGAGCGTGCCGAGGAAGCCGTCCAAAAATACGGCTGTGGTACGGCGGTGAAGGATTACCACGACTTTTTGAATGACCCTGAGCTTGACGCGGTTTCCGTTTGCACCCACAACGATTTCCATGCGCCGATTACGATTGATTTTCTGCGGGCGGGCAAGGATGTTCTCTGCGAAAAGCCCGCCGCCCGTGTGTTGAGCGAAGCGCTGGAAATGCAGCGTGTCAGCCACGAAACAGGGCAGCTCCTGAGCATCGGCGTGGTCAACCGCTTTGGTGATGCGGTCAACCGGGTGAAGGATATGATCGCCGCGGGCAAGCTGGGCGAGGTCTACCACGTGTTTGCCAGCTTCCGGGCGCACCGCTCGATCCCCGGCATCGGCGGGGATTTCACCACCAAGGAAGTTTCCGGCGGCGGGGCTTTGATTGACTGGGGCGTGCATTACCTCGATTTGATTCTGTATTGCTGCGGCGAGCCGAAGCCCCTGACGGCCAGCGGCGAAGCCTTCTGTAAGCTGGGCAAGAACATTGCGGATTACACCTACCTTTCGATGTGGGCGAACCGCGATGCGCAAGCCAAAGGCACCTATGATGTGGATGATTCCGTGACCGGCCTGGTGCGCACCGACGGCCCGTCGATTTCCTTCCTGGGCGCGTGGGCGCAAAACATCGGGAAATCCGAGATGTTCATTGATTTTATGGGGGATAAGGGCGGCGTCCGGCTGCAATACTGCCAGAATTTTGTGTATTATACATTTGAGGACGGCGCGTTGCTGGAAGTCCAGCCGACGTACCCCACCGTCGATTTTTATGAAACCGAAATCAACAGCTTTGTGCAAAGCGTGAAGACCCGGCAGCCGAACCAGGCCAATATTGATAACGCCGTCGTGACTTCCAAGATCATGGACGGCATCTACCGTTCCAGCCAGGCGCACCGTGAAGTGACGATTGACTGAGAATGCAA
Organism: Oscillospiraceae bacterium; assembly: GCA_031290595.1. Taxonomy (GTDB): domain Bacteria; phylum Bacillota; class Clostridia; order Oscillospirales; family Acutalibacteraceae; genus WRMQ01. The sequence goes on along the minus strand of JAITNG010000152.1, from coordinate 5,331 downwards.
CACAAGGGGAAGGGGAATCGGACATGAAGAACCAATTGAAACGGGCGGCGGCGCTGCTGCTGGCCGTGGCGTTGCTGGCGGGTATGGCCGCCTGTGGCAAAAAGGAGCCGGAAAAGTGGGCTTCCCGGGGGCAGATTATTGTTTTTGTTGCGCAGGATGATGTGATCCCCACGGAAATCAACCAGGCCAGCAAGGTGCTGTGGGCGCAGTTCGCCGACCCCTATGCGCTGGTGGTGCAGCGCGTGACGGGCGATGCGCTCAACGACAGCGCCGCGTTGCTGGCATTGGTGCAGAAGGTTGTTGAAAACCAGGCCGCCGCGCAGGGGACGATCCACGCCGCGATTTTTGCGCCGGGCTTTGCGGGCACAAGCACGGCCGCCAACTGGCTCCAAACGCAGTACCCGGATCTGCGCGTGGCGGTCTGCCAGCCGGGCGCACGGGCTTCCAGCTTTGCCGGCACCGCCGCACTGGTGCTGGATTTTGACTACGGCGCAATGGCCAAAGCCGTCGCCGCACAGGCGGATGCGATGGGCGCCGAGGCCTTCTATTACCTCACCACCAGCCGCACCGGCAGCTTTGAGGGTTCAAAAACCTTCCATGATGTGCTGGCCGGGGAATGCGCCGCGCTGGGGCTGCACTTTAGCGACCCCGTGGTGCGCGATACGCTGGCAGACGGCAAGGAAGCCGCACAGGCCGACATCATCCAGTGCGTCAACCAGGCGGATGCGAAGTGGCCGGATGGCAAGTTCGCCATGTATTCCGCCGACCGCCTGGCCAGCGAAACCCTGGCGGTGGCGCTGCTGCAAAAGCGGGCCATCCTCCCCGGCTTCAGCGGCGGCACGCCCCTGGAAGGCATCCCCGCCGCGCTGGGGGTCGATATGCTCGGCCACGAAACGGATGCAGCCTATGCCCTGGCGCAAAGCGCGGCGCTGGCGGAGAGCTTCGGTCTGCGCGGTTCCATCGCCGCCTGGCAGGTGTCGCTCCCTTCGCTGATGCTGGAAATCGCCGTCCGCTGCGTCAATGCCCTGGAACCGGGCGCACTGCCCACACAGGCGCAGGTGGAAGAGGCGTTTGGCGCAGCAAAGGCCGCGCTGGGCGGGGAAGCCACCATGACGCAGGACGCTGCCCAGGCCAATCTTTATAGTTTCAGCTGTGAACTGAAGGGGCTGGAATAACACACCTGTGAGGAGGGAACGAACCATGCAGCACAATCTAAAATACCGGCGGGCGCTGCTCAAGCTCAGTGGCGAAGCGCTTGCGGGCGCAAAGGGCAACGGCATTGATTTTTCGATTGCCGAAGCCATCGGCGCGCAGGTGAAGGCTTGCCTGGCCGCGGGGGCGCAGCTGGGGGTCGTCGTCGGCGGCGGGAACTTTTGGCGCGGGCGCACGGGCGGTTCCATGGACGCCGTCCGCGCCGACCAGATGGGGATGCTGGCCACGGTGATGAACGCCGTCGCCCTTGCGGATACCTTTGCGCAGCTGGGGATCCCCACCCTGGTGCAGGCGGCGTTGCAGCTGCCGCAGATTGCGCCGCCCGTCAACAAGGCGGCTGCGGTGGCGGCGCTGGAAGAGGGCAAGGTCGTCCTCTTTGGCGGCGGCACGGGGAACCCCTTTTTCACAACGGATTCCGCAGCGGCGCTCTGGGCGGTGGAAATCGAGGCCGACGTGGTTCTCAAGGCCACCAACGTGGATGGCATATATGACCGCGACCCCCGGCAGCACGCAAACGCCAGGCTCTACCCCACGCTCACCCACGACCGCATCCTTGCGGAGCGGCTCCAGGTGATGGACGCGACCTGCGCCTCCCTTTGCAGGGACCATGCCATGCCGATGCTGCTCTTCAACCTCAGCGACCCGGCCAATATTTTACGCGCGCTGCGGGGCGAAACAATCGGCACGCTTGTTACGGTTGATGAAGTAAAGTAACATAATTATATTAGGAGGTACTACCATGGACGCAATATTGAATGACACCAGCGCAAAAATGGAAAAGACCATTTCCGCCCTCAAAGCGGAATACGGCGCAATCCGGGCGGGCCGCGCCAACCCTGCGGTGCTCGATAAGATCCGCGTGGATTACTACGGAACGCCCACGCCGATCAACCAGATGGCCGCCGTCGCCGTGAGCGAAGCCCGCATCCTCACCATCCAGCCCTGGGACGCCTCCACCGTGCGGGGGATTGAACGGGCGATCCAGGGTTCGGATCTTGGCATCAACCCCCAGAGCGATGGCCGGACGATCCGCCTGATGTTCCCGCAGCTGACGGAGGATCACCGCAAGAACATCGCCAAAGACATCAAGCACCAGGCGGAAGACGCCAAGGTATCGATCCGCGGCACCCGGCGCGATATTGCAGAAAAACTCAAAAAGCAGCAAAAGGCGGCGGAACTGACCGAGGATGACCTCAAGGATCTTGAAAAGGAACTCCAGGAGCTGACCGACCGCTTCATCAAGGAAATTGATGCGCTGGCCGTCGCCAAGGATAAAGAGGTGATGGAGATCTGAGCGGAGCAGAATATGGACGCCTCCCCGGGCATATTGGTATTATTATGGATGGCAACGGGCGCTGGGCGAAGCAGCGCGGCCTGCCCCGCACGGAAGGCCACAAGGCGGGGGTCGAGGTTTTTGAACGCATTTGCGAATATGCCGCCGGTCTTGGCATCCCGGCGCTGACCTTTTATGCGTTTTCGGCTGAAAACTGGGTGCGCCCGCAGGAAGAAGTCGCCGCGATCATGAACCTGTTCCGGCGCCAGCTGGAGGCGGCGGAGCGCCGCAAGGCGGAAAATGAGGAAAAACGCTGGCGGATCCGTTACATCGGCGACCTGGAAGACGGCGGCCCCGTGCCGGCGGATATTTTGCGCCTGCTGCGGGATATGGAACACCAGGCGTCGGATAAAGAAAAAACAATCGTCAACATCGCCGTCAACTATGGCGGCAGGCAGGAAATTTTGCATGCGGCGCAGCGCCTGGCACGCCTGGCGCAGGCACATGCCCTGGAGCCGGAGGACTTCACGGAACAGGACGTGGACGACGGCCTTTACACCGCCGGGCAGCCCGCGCTCGATCTTGTGATCCGCCCCAGCGGGGAACTGCGGCTCTCCAACTTCCTGCTGTGGCAAAGCGCGTATGCGGAGTTTTGGTTTTCCGATATTCTTTGGCCGGATTTCACCGAAGCGCATCTGGATGCAGCCCTGGCTGCCTACGCTGCAAGGAACCGTCGCTTTGGGGATGTGGAATAAGTTCACTGGAAAGCAAGAGAGGTGTGACCCAAAAAATGAAAACACGTATTATAACGGGGCTGACGGGCGCGGCCGGGGCGATTTTGGCTCTGGTGCGCCTGGATTCCCCGCTGCTTGGGATTTTGCTGATCCCCTTTGCCGCCATGGCGTGCCACGAAATTTGCAGCGTCGCCAAGGTGAAAAACAAAGCCATGCTGTGGTTCGGCACGGCGGTGGCGGCGCTGGTGCCGCCCTGGGTGGAATACCGCGACCGCTTGCCCGCGTTCCTGCAAATCCCGTCGCTGGCGCTGGTGGCGTTCTGCTTTGCGGCGCTTTGCCTGTTGGCGCTGCTGCACAGTGACGAAACCCGCTTTGAACATGTGCTGTTCACCCTGTTCGCTTCCATCGCCGTCCCCGCCGCGCTGGCTTCGCTGCTGGCGGTGCGCGATCTGCTCCGCCGCAGCGAAGGCGGTGCGTTCCGAATCAACCTGGCGGTCTACTTCTTGTTCTTTATCTTCTGCTGCGCCTGGTTGACCGATACCTTCGCCTACTTTGTCGGGGGCAAGCTGGGCAAACACAAACTCAGCCCCAAAATCAGCCCCAAAAAGACGGTGGAAGGCGCGATTGGCGGCGTGCTTTGCACGTTGCTGGCCAACATCGGCTTTGCGCTGCTGTTCAACGCGGTGTTCCTCAAGGGGGAATACCATTTGAACGTGCCGGCGCTGGTGTTGCTTTCGCTGCCGCTGTGCCTGATTTCGATGCTGGGGGATCTGACCTTCAGCCTGATCAAGCGCAATTTTGGCGAAAAGGATTTCGGCAAGTTCTTCCCCGGCCACGGCGGCGCGATGGATCGCTTTGACAGCCTGGTGTTCGTCGCCCCCTGCTGCGCCCTGCTGCTGCAAATGAACAGCCAGTTGCAGTGGGATCTGTTTTACACGAGGATTTTGGCATGAAACAATTGACGGTCTTGGGTTCCACGGGTTCCATCGGGCGGCAGACGCTGGATGTGGCGGAGAAGCTGGGGTTTGGTATCACCGCCCTGACCGCCGGGGGCAACGCGGCGCTGCTGGAAGCGCAGGTGCGCCGCTTTCGCCCCGCCTTCGCCGCTTTGGCGGATGAAGACGCGGCCAAAGCGCTGCGCCTTGCCCTGGCGGATACCCCAACCAAGGTGCTTGCCGGTGCGCAGGGCGTGGCCGAATGCGCGGCCATGCGGGCGGATGTGACCCTCAACGCCCTGGTGGGCGTGGCGGGCTTGCCGCCGACCCTGGCGGCGCTGGAAGCCGGGAACACCCTGGCGCTGGCGAACAAGGAAAGCCTGGTGGCGGGCGGCGCACTGGTGACGCAGCTGGCGGCCGCCAAAAAAACCAGCATCCTGCCGGTGGATAGCGAACACTCCGCCGTTTTTCAGGCGCTCCAGGGCTGCCCGGATTTGACCGCGCTGCGCCGGGTGATCCTGACGGCTTCCGGCGGCGCGTTTTATGGCCGCAGCCGGGCGGAGATGGCGCAGGTCACGGCGGAAGAAGCGCTGCGCCACCCCAACTGGAACATGGGTGCGAAAATAACCATCGACTGCGCAACGATGATGAACAAGGGCTTTGAGGTGATTGAAGCGGTGTGGCTCTTCGGTTTGCCGGAAGACCGGGTCGATGTGGTGATCCACCGGCAGAGTGTGGTGCATTCGATGATTGAATACATGGACGGTGCGGTTTTGGCGCAGCTGGGCGCGGCGGATATGCGTCTGCCCATCCAATATGCACTGACCTATCCCCGCCGTTTGCCCTGCCCGGCGGCGCGGTTGGAACTGGAAAAATGGGGCAGCCTAACCTTTGCGCCGCCGGATGGCGCAGCCTTCCCCGCGCTGGCGCTTTGCCGGGCGGCGATCCGCCGGGGCGGCCTTGTGCCAGCGGCGCTCAACGGCGCAAACGAGGCGGCCAACGCACTGTTCCGCCAGGGCAAGCTGCCCTTTTTGGCCATCACGGAGCTGGTGGCGGGCGCCATCGAAAACGCGCCGCAGGGGGCGGCGGATACCCTGGCGGCAATCAATGCGGCAGATCAGGGTGCGCGTGAATACGTCAACGCACACACCTATACTATATAATACTACAAAAAAGC
>JAITNG010000052.1 GCA_031290595.1 Oscillospiraceae bacterium | reverse complement strand
AAAGCGGCACTGCCAATGGAAGTAACGCTGTGGGGGAGGGTGATGGAGGTCTGGCTGGTGCAGTTGCAATAAGCATAACTGCCAATGGAAGTAACGCTGTCGGGGATGGTGACGAAGGTTAGGCTGGTACAGTCGCAAAAAGCAAAACTGCTAATAGAAGTAATGCTGTCGGGGATCGTGATGGAGGTCAGGCTGGTGCAGGATTCAAAAGCATAACTGCCAATGGAAGTAACGCTGTCGGGGATGGTGACGGAGGTTAGGCTGGTGCAGCCGGAAAAAGCCACATTGCCAATGGCAGTCACAGGGTATCCGTCAAATGCATTCGGAATAACAACATCCGTATCGCTGCCGTTGTAGTTTGTGATGGTGACTTCGCCATTCACCACTATATACGTCAAGCCCCCGCTGCGTTCCGCCGCAGCCCCAATGGCTCCGAACCCCAGCAGCATCGCCGCCGCCAGAAAAACTGCCAGAACCCGCCTGAAATAAACTCTCTTTGTCATAATCAGTGCCTCCTCATTTTTTTGGTTTAGTAAATTATAGCACACAAATATCTCTTTTTTATCCTTTTTTGCAAAATATTGAAAAAATTTTTTTTGGGATGCTTTTTCAACAAAAATGGCTGTGGCCGATTCGCGAAAGCCAAGCGTAAAATTTCCCCTGAAATTGCTTGCCGATAGCACTTGACAATCCGTAAAAATTATGGTATAATCTAACAAAAGTTGCAAGTGGCGACTGCAACTATTCAACAATTTATGGGTTTGGAGGCCGCATGACGACAGAGCAGGTGATCCAGATTGACCGAATGGAACAGGCTGTTCGGCTGTTTGGCGATTTTGACGGCAACATTCGGGTGATTGAAGGCGAGTTCCAGGTGCGGGTGATTTGCCGGGGGACGGAGGTCAAAGTCACCGGGGATGTGGAGCAGGTTGCGCTTGCCGTGCGGGCGGTCAACGGCCTGTTGACGCTGATCAACAAGGGCGAGGAACTCAGCGACCAATCCCTGCGCTATGTGATTTCCATGGTCAAAGAGGGCAGCGACGATGCGGAGGAAAAGCTGGCCGCCATGACCGCCGATTGCGTTTGCCTGACCGCCCGTGGCAAGCCGGTCAAGCCCAAAACGCTGGGGCAAAAAAAGTACGTCGAAGCCATCCGGGGCAACACGGTCACCCTGGGGGTGGGGCCGGCGGGGACGGGCAAAACATACCTGGCCGTGGCGGCGGCGGTCACTGCGTTCCGGGCGAAAGAGATCAACCGCATCATCCTGACGCGCCCGGCGGTGGAAGCGGGCGAAAAACTGGGCTTTTTGCCCGGGGATTTGCAGCAGAAGGTGGATCCCTACCTGCGTCCGCTGTATGATGCGCTTTTTGAGATGCTGGGGGCGGAAAGCTACCAGAAGCAGCAGGAGCGCGGCGCAATCGAGGTGGCGCCGCTGGCCTACATGCGCGGCCGCACGCTGGATGACAGCTTCATCATATTGGATGAAGCGCAAATCACCAGCATTGAGCAGATGAAGATGTTCCTCACCCGTTTGGGCAGCAATTCCAGGATGGTGGTGACCGGGGATATTACGCAAATCGATCTCCCCGACGCCAAGCCCTCCGGTCTGGTCAATGCGGTGAAGGTGCTGAAAAACATTGAGGACGTCGCGATCATTCAATTCACGGAACGGGATGTCGTCCGGCACCGGCTGGTGCAGGCGATCATCAAAGCATATGAGAAAGAGGAGGTTCGGCGCAGCCATGCCAAACAAAATCAAAGTAATCATCACGGATGACCAACAGGAGATCAAGGTGCCAACAGGGATTCGCCTGTTGATCCGCCGCGCCTGCACCGCAGTGCTGGTGCAGGAAAAGTTCGAGGAACCCACCGAAATCAGCGTCCGCTTTGTGGATAACGAGGAGATGCACCGCCTCAACCGGGAACACCGCGGCGTCGATTCCACAACCGATGTGCTGAGCTTCCCCCTGGGCGAAAACGGGGTGTATGACGTCAACCACGACACCGGCGCGTGCGTTTTGGGCGATATTGTGATTTCGCTCCCCCGTGCGCAGGAGCAGGCGCAGCTCTATGCCCACACCCTTCAGCGGGAGCTTGCCTACCTCACGGTGCATTCGATGCTGCACCTGCTGGGCTACGACCACGAAAGCGGCGGCCTGGAAGGCGTGCGGATGCGCGAAAAAGAGGAGCAGGTTCTGGTGCAGCTCGGCCTACCCCGCGGGCATAACTATATTTTGGAGGAATAGACGGGCGAAAGGGGCAATTTGCCATGAGAGAAGAAGCGTTGCAAAACGTGCTGCGTGAAACAAAAAGGGAATTCCGCAATATGTTCGGGAATTCCCTGGTTTCCGTCCTGCTGTATGGTTCCTATGCGCGCGGCGACTACGTCGAGGATTCGGACGTGGATGTTGTTGCGCTGGTGGATGCGGAACGCGAAGTTTTGCAGGCGCAGCGCCCCCGGTTGGTTCGCTTGAGCGAAGCGATGGATATGCAATACAGCGTTTTGCTTTCGCCGTCTGTCATACCTTACCGCGAGTTTTTGAAATACCAAAACGATTTGCCGTATTACAAAAATATCGCTAAGGAAGGGGTTCGACTGGATGGATGATGCGAACCGGCTTGCCCTGGTGCAGTACCGCCTGGAAACCGCAAGGCGATTCCTGGCGGAAATCACACTCCATCTGAAAGAGAAGTAGGCTTGCGCATGAAAACGCTCCTCCAGCTCTATTTTAGCTTCTTTAAGGTTGGTTTGATGACCTTCGGCGGGGGGCTTTCTATGTTCCCTATGCTCGAACGCGAGGTCATTGACCGGCGCAAATGGTGCACCAAAGAAGAAATTTTGGATTATTATGCCGTGGGGCAGTGTACCCCGGGCATCATTGCAGTGGATGTTTCCGCCTTCATTGGCTACCGGCTCAAAAAAACGCTGGGCGCTGTGATCGCTCCCTTGGGCGTGATCAGCCCCGGCTTTGGTATTATGCTGCTGCTGGCCACGGTTTTGCAGCAGGTGGCGGATTACCCCGCCGTGCAGTCGGCGTTTGTGGGCGTCCGCGTGGCTGTTTGCGCATTGATCACCGTTTCGGTGGTCAACATCCTGCGCGAAAGCGTCAGGAACCTGTGGCAGCTGGCGGTGGCGCTGCTGGCGTTTGTGGTGGTGGCGGTGTTTGGCGCAAACCCGGCCTGGGTTGTGCTGGGCGCGGCGCTGCTGGGGCTGGCGCAGGGGCGGCTCCAAAAGGGGAAGCCGGCGCCGGAAGGGAGTCACCGCCCATGACGTTGTTGCTGCTGTGCTATGAATTCTTCTTCACGGGGCTGTTTGCCGTGGGAGGCGGACTTGCGACCATCCCTTTTTTGCAGAACATGGGCAAAAAGCACAGCGCCTGGTTCACGGGCGCGGGGCTTGCGGATATGATCGCGGCTTCCCAGTGTGCGCCGGGGCCGCTCGGCACCAATATGGCGACTTTTGTGGGCTACACCGTGGGTGGCTTCTCCGGGTCATTTTTGAGCGTGCTTGCGTTGATGACCCCCACCGTGGTGATTGATCTGGTCATCGCAGCGCTGTTGGAGCGCTTCCGCAACGCCGATTGGGTCGAAAAGCTGATGCGTGCCATCCGCCCGGCCAGCGCGGGGCTGATTGCGGCGGCTGCTTTTTCGCTTTTGCGCATCTCCCTGTTCCGCGAAAGCGCGTTTTCCTTTGCCGGTTTGGCGCATTTGCGCGATCTGCTGCTCTGGTTCGATTGGCGCTGTGTGGCGCTTTATGCCGCCCTGCTGCCGTTCGCGTTTTGGAAGCGGCTGAAAAAGCTGCATCCGCTGGTGTTCATCGCTGCGGGCGCAGCGGTGGGGGTTTTGTTTCAGCTATGAAAAAAATTTGAGCAAAGAGGAGGGTTCAGCGCAGTGGATGAAAACGACGCCCTGGTGGAGCAAACCCAGGCAACGAAGTTCGTGCCGATGAAGGAGCGCATTTCGTTTTATCTCAGCGGTTTTTTGCGGGATATGAGTTACGCAACCTGGGGGAACCTGACGCGGTTTTACATCGACATCCTGGGGTTTGTGGGCAAGTGGAACTGGATGAATGCGGCGCTGCCCGTGGTCGAAAAAATCTATGACGGGGTCAACGACCCTCTTATCGGCGCATATTTTGACAGCCGGAAGTACGGCGCTGAAAAGGCGCGCCCGTTCTTCCGCACCACGGCGCTGCCCGTGGCGTTGGGGCTGCTGTGCGCGTTTTTGCCCATCACCTTCAGCCGCAGCAACGAAACGGCCAACATGTTCCTCCGGGCGGCGTTCGCCCTGCTGGCCTACATGGTCTATGAGGGCTTCCAAACCCTCAACGCCACGGCGCACATGAGCCTTTACACTTCCATTACGCCCAACATTGATGAGCGCCGCGGCATTGTTTCGCGCGTGCGGCTTTTTGCCAGCGGCGGCAGCGGCCTGATTTCCGGCCTGACGCC
>JAITNG010000028.1 GCA_031290595.1 Oscillospiraceae bacterium | reverse complement strand
CGCTGATTTCCTTCATTTCATCACCCTGGTATATTTTACCACATGTTCAGTGCGTTAGCAAGCGGAAGATTAGATTGACGTGCGCGATTGCGCTATGGCATTTCCATTCGCAGCCGCCGCAGATCCCCTGCAACGCGCCGGGGGATTGCAGCGCTGTGCGTGCCGCGGCTTCCGCCAGCGCCCAGGGCAGCGTTTGCCCCGCACGCCAGCCACAGGCCGCCATGGCACGCGCATCAAAACCGCGCACCCTGGCCTCGCTTTCACAAACAGCGCCGCGCAAACGAGGGCAAGCCGCGCACAGAACATCCGGCGCGGCACAAAGGCGAATCCGCTGCGCAGGTTCCGCCCGCAGCGCGGCAAGCAGGGCGTCCATGTTGGCGGTGAAGGCGGCGTCATAGCCCTTGCCAACATAATGCAACAGGCAAAAAACATGGTGCGCCCGCAGTGCAATCATGTTGATTTGGGGAGCGCCACAGGCGACTGGCCATACCGCAGATACCGCTGCGCCACAGGGTAGAGCCGCGCAATCAACACAGCGCTGGCGGCAGCCTTGAGCAAATCACCGGGGAGGAAGGGGAGCATATAAAGCGTAGCGGATTCAACAAAGCCCGACCCCGTCGTGTGCATCAGCCAGGGGATGCCCGGCAGATACACCAGCAGCACGCCCAGCAGCATGGCGGGCGCCAGCGCCCAGCGGCGGCCAAAGCGATCCAGCAGCAGACCGACGCCCAGGGCGGCAAGGGCATAGCCGACGATGAACCCGCCGGTCGGCCCCATAAGAACGCCCGGGCCGCCGGATGATTGGGCGAACACCGGCAGCCCCACCGCGCCCATCGCAATATAGACAACCTGGCTCATGGTTCCCCACTTCCAGCCCAACAGCCCCGCGCCGGCGAAGATGGCGACATGCGTCATCACAACAGGCACAAGCCCAAGCGGCACCGAAACCTGCGAAAGCGCCGCGCTCAACGCCGCAAAGAGCGCACAAAGGATAAGATTTAGAACAAGGTTTTTCTTCATATGATGTACTCCATTTCCATGAAAATGCGTGTTTGTGTGGGGTTATGTTGAATACTATTCAACCTGCAATAAAAAGCGAACCTGGACACGGCGCGCCGTGTCCAGGCGCCTAAAACGAAGCACTGCTTTTTGCCGCCGCCTACATCGTGCCGTCCCAGGTGGTGGTCTTCGTCTTCCTGGCTTCTGCATCGTCGAACCAGCGGGTGGTGACCACCTTGCTATCGGTGTAGAATTTGTAGGAATCCTTGCCAAGGCAGTGGGCGTCGCCAAAGAAGGAATTCTTGTGGCCGCTGAAGGGGAACACCCCCACCGGCACGGGGATCCCCACGTTGACCCCCACCATGCCGCCATCCGTGCGGCGGGCAAATTCGCGGGCATAATAGCCGTTTTGGGTGAAGATCACGGAACCGTTGGCGAAGGGATTGCGGTTCATCAGGGCAAGGCCTTCTTCAAAATCCTGCACGCGCTTGATGCACAGCACGGGTCCAAAGATCTCCGTGTCGCCAATGGACATGCCCGGTTCCACATGGTCAAACACCGTCGGCCCCACAAAATAGCCGTCCTCATACCCCGGCACAACGGCGTTCCGGCCGTCCAGGAGCAGCTTTGCGCCGTCGGCAATTCCCTGCTCAATCCTGCGCAGAATCGAAGCCTTGTGCGCGGCGTTGACGACAGGACCCAGTTCCGTCGTTTTTTCGTATGCCGGCCCCAGGCGGCGCTTCTTCGCCTGTTCCACAATGGCCGCCGCCAGCGCGTCGGCGATGCTTGCTTGCGCAACCACCACAGGCAGCGCCATGCAGCGTTCCCCGGCACAGCCAAAGGCCGCGTTGACGATCCCCGCCGCCGTGCGCTCAACGGGCGCGTCTTCCAACACCAGGGCATGGTTCTTCGCTTCGCACAGCGCTTGCACGCGTTTGCCCGCGCCCGCCGCCGTGGCATAGATGTGCAGCCCCACCTTGGTGGTGCCGACGAAGGTGACGCCCTTAACATCCGGGTGCGTGAGGATGCCGTCGGCCACCGTGCGGTCGCAGGTGACGACGTTCAGCACGCCGTCGGGTAGGCCGGCTTCTTGGTAGAGCGCCGCAATGCGCAGCGCGGTGCGGGGGGTGGGGGAGGCCGCTTTGAGCACCATCGTGTTGCCACAGGCCAGGCAGACCGGCGCCATCCAGCCAAAGGGGATCATCGCCGGGAAGTTGAACGGGACGATGCCCGCAAAAACGCCCAGCGATTCGCGGTAAAGCACCGTATCGAAGCCGTTGGAGGTATCCATCAGGCTTTCGCCCATCAAAAGCGAGGGCGCGGCGATGGCCAGCTCCGTGCCTTCCTTGGCCTTGAGGACGTCGCCCTGCGCCTCTTCCCAGGATTTTCCGTTTTCTTCGGCGACCAGGCGGGTCAGTTCCTCCATGTGCTGTTCCAACAGCGCACGGACGCGGTAAAGCACCTGTGTGCGCTTGACCGCCGGTGTGGCCGACCAGGCGGGGTAAGCCGTCTTCGCCGCCGCGATGGCGCGCTCCACTTCCGCCCAGGTGCAGGAGGGGACACGCGCAATGATTTTGCCTGTGCTGGGGTCGAAAGCATCGGTGAAGGTCGTGCTTTGGGATGCGATGAATTGCCCGTTGATAAAGGGCTTTAGAATTTCTGGCATAAGGGGTTCCTTTCTTGATGTTTATATTATTCCGCAATTAAAAAACGTTATTTTAAAGCCCGGCGCGCCCGAGGCACGCCCTACAAAAGTCGCGCCGAAGGCGCTTTTGCCTTCATCGTTCAATTGGGTTTGCGGATATATCAAAGAGGGTAAAACGGCCTTTGGCCGGACTGTTGTAGGGCGCGCCTCGGGCACGCCGGGTTTTAAAATACACTTTGCTTAACGAAAAACAGCATTAGTCGGCTGTGCCGCTTTCAATTTCCACGGCAAGCGCCGCTTTTCTTGCTTTGAGTTCGCCCTGGATTTCTTCCACCCTTGCCGGGTGCAGCCGGAATTTGCGCAAATAGAGCAGCAGCGCCAGCAGCAACAGGAGGGGCGGGATTTGGTACATCGTCATTTTGAAGCCACGGATCGCCAGGGGGGTGGCGGTGTTTGCGTGCTGGCCGCCGAATTTTGTGACGGAGGCGATGACCGTCCCCGTCAAATCGCTGAAAGCCTTGGCCAGCTTACTCAGCATCGTCAGAGTCGAAAAGATGATGCCCTCGTTGCGGACGCCGGTGGTGTATTCGCCGTAATCCACAGCGTCGGCCAGCATCACGCCCTGCATCACGCTCATGGAACCGTAGCCCACGTAGGCCACCAACCCGCTCACCGCAAGGGGGAGGAAGGAACCCGGGGCAAAGCGGTCAACCAGCGCCATGGCAAGGTAGCCCAGGCAGGGAACCAGGAAGGAACCGGCATAAACACGCTTGCGCCCGAACCAGCGCGAAACAAGCGGGAAGACGAACAGCCCGATGGTCGAACCCGCGCCGGTGATAATGTTGAAAAAGCCCTGTTGCGTCAATGCCTCCGGTCCACCCAGTTCCCAGAAGAAGTGGTTATCCATACCGCTGCCGGTGAGGTTGTTTGCCCAGTTGAAAAGGATCATCACGCCCACAATCACAAGCGCCTGGTCGTTGTGCAGCAGGATGGAAGCCGCTTTGCGCAAGCTGAACTTTTCCTGATTGATCTTGGGCGTGTCGATCCCCGGTTCCTTCACCTTGGCGGCGGAATAGAGGGAAGTCAGAATATAAACGCCGGAGCTGATAATTGCGCATGTAAATATACCCCTGGCCATTTGGGAAGGCTCCTGCCCGCCGCCGATGGTTTCATAAATCTTGTTGCTGAACGCCCCGATGATGCTTGCAGGCCCTGCAAAAATACGCGGGATCATGGAAAGCTGATCGCGCTGCTTCTGTTCCATCGAAAGCGCGGGGATCATCGCCCAGTAGCCGACGTCCACCATGGTATAGGTCATATCCCACAGCACATAAAAGAACGCGACCCAGACCGCCAGCAGCGCTGTGTGGCTGCGGAAGCTCGGCTGCCAGAACATCGCCACCGTCACCACGGCGTTTGTGAGCGCACCCAGCACAATCCATGGCCGGAACTTTCCGTACTTGCCGCGGGTGTTGTCGATGACCGTCCCCATCAGCAGGTCGTTCACGCCATCCCAGATGCGCCCCAGAAAATAAAGCACAGAAAGAAAGCCAAGGTGCAGGTGCAGGACGTTTTCGTAGAAAAAGCGGGTTTTCACGGTGATTTGGTTGCTGAGGGATTTCCCCATCGCGCCGACGCCGTAGTTGAGCTTCGTCGCCCATGTGAGCTGTTCGCCCGCCTGATCGCTGAACTGGTCTTCGCTGTGCAGTTCTTTCTTTTTCATGCGGTTCACTCTGCCTTCCGTGCGTGTTCTTTATCAATGGCGATTTGCTGCGCCAGTGCATTCAACGTAGAAAAGCTCCGCTCCGGGCGGAGGAAGGAGAGCAGCGCCACCGGGATCCGCTGGCCGTAAAGGTCGCCCGCAAAGCCCAGGATGTGCGTTTCGCTGCGCAGGGCGCTGCTGGCGAACGACGGCCTGCGCCCGATGTTGGTCACGCCCGGCAGCCAGCGGCCATCCACAAAGGCCTGTGCGGCATAAACGCCGTAGCGCGGCACCGCCACCCCGGGCGGGAAGTGCTGGTTGATCGTCGGCGCACCCAGCGTGCGGCCGATGCGGTCGCCCTCTTCCACCGGGTAATCGTAGCCAAACGGCCGCCCCAGCATGGCGTTGGCGGCTTCGATGTTGCCTTCGGCCAGGGCTTGGCGGATGCGGGTGGAGCTGATGGGCGCGCCGTCATATTCCATTTTGGGGATCACCGCCAGCTGCACCCCCCGCGCCGCGCACAGCCTTTGCAGCAGGGGGGCATCCCCGGCGGCGTCCAGGCCAAAACGGTAGTGGTAACCGCAACTCAGCCCCTGCGCCCCCAGCTGCCCGCACAGGATGCGTTCAAAAAACACCTCCGGCGGCAGCGTGCGTAAGGGTTCAAACGGGCGTTTCAAAATTTCCAGCCCCATGGCTTCCAGGCGTGCATCCCGCTCCGCATCCCGGAGCAGCAGCGGGGGCGCCTCCCCGGCGATCCAGCGCAGGGGGTGCTGCGCAAACAACAGCACGGCGGGGCGCAGCCCCCTGGCCGCCCCCCCTGCCGCCGCCGCTTCCAGCACCGCTATGTGCGCCCGGTGCAGCCCGTCAAACGCGCCCAACGCAATAAAGCGCCCACTTTGTGCCATCGCATATCCTTCCCGGTTTCAGATTGTGAATTTGTGCTTTGCCTGCCTGAGTTTGGCTATGCCCGCCGCCATGAAGACGTAGACCATGTATACTTCCATCCTTGCGAAGATCATGCCGACGGTTTGGATGAGCATCACATAATTGCTTGCCTCCGCGTTGGTGTAATCGGAAAGGCCGGTGGTGCTCAGCGATGAGGCGAACTCGAACATCGCGTCCTCCATCGTGGGGATGCCGGGGTCAAGCGAGAGCAGGAACGCGCCGCCGAAGAAGGTGGCAAGATAAACCAGCGCTACCCGCTGGTGCTGCGCCAGGCCGGCTTCCGTGAGCCGGAACTTGCCCGTCGCCCCCTGCACCGTCACCAGGCTCACCGCCCGCTCCGGCAGGAATTTGGCGCGCAGATGCACGGCAAAGGAGCGCGAAAGCACATAGACGCGGGTGTATTTGATCCCCCCGGCGGTGGAGCCGGACGCGCCGCCGATGAACATCAGCACAAAAATCAAAAAGAGCATGGGCGGGCGCCAGTGATCCACCGAATTGATGGAATAGCCGGTGGTTGAAACGGCGGAAACCGCCAGGAACACGGCGTCGCGCAAACTCGCGCCAAAGGTTTGGTAAGCGTGCAGCACCTTGCCCAGGAGGGCGATCACCAGCACGACGCCCCCCACCAGCAAGAGAAAAAAGCGCACTTCGCCCATCTTGAAGAAGCTGCGCCATTTGCCCTTGAACATCAACGCCAGGGCGGCAAAGTTCGTCGCCCCCAGCAGCATCAGCAGGATGGTGATCAGTTCGATGGGCAGACTATCGTAAGCGCCGATGTTTTCGCCACGGGGCGAAAAGCCGCCCGTCCCCAGGGCCGACATGGAATGGTTGACCGCTTCAAACCAATCCATCCCAAAGACGATATAAAGCAGTGCGCCGCCGGTCACCATGCCCAGGTAAAGGTACATCGTGTGCCGCGCGGTGCTGATCAGGTTGGGTTCAAGCATATCGCTGTGGCCTTCGGCAGAAAATAGCTTGCTGGCTTCCCTGCCACCGGCAAAGAGCAGCAAAATCAACACAAAGCCCAGGCCGCCGCAGAACTGCATAAAACCCCGGTAAAACAGGAAAATATGCGGGGTGTTGTCAATATCCGGCAGCACGGTCATGCCGGTGGTCGTCCAGCCGCTGACGGATTCCAGCAGCGCGGGGACGAGCCGCAGCTGCCCGCCCGCCAGGAACGGGAGCGCACCCAGCGCCATCACATAGCACCAAAGCAGCATCACCGTCACCACGGCCTGTTGCCGCCCCGTGCGCCTACGCGCAAACCGGCGTAGCCACCAGGCCGCCACCAGGGCGCTGAGCAGCGCCGCCACGGCGGGGAGGAAAAAGCTCATCACATACTTCCACTGCCGATCCTGCGCAAAGGGGAGCAGCATCAACAGCGGCGTGAGGAAGACGATGCTCACCATGAACAGGAGCTTGGGCACAAAGCCGGTGCCGCGTGCGGGTTGATTCGCTTCTTTCAAACGTTCCCGCCTCCAAACAGCGCCGTTGCGCGTTCCGCCGCCTGGGCGGTTGCCAGCAGGATGATTTTATCCTCCGCCAGCAGCTCCGCATCCCCGTTGGGGACGAGCGTCGTTTCGCCGCGCACAATGATCCCCACGATGCTGCCGTGGGGCATCTCCAGTTCCCGCAGCCGTTTGCCGCACACCGGCGAATCCGCAGGGAGGACAAGATCCAGGCAGACAATGCGCCCGTTTTCCAACGGCAAATAGCTATGCACCGCCGAAAACACGGTTTCGCTTTCGATCACGTCCGAAAGCATCTCCGTCGCGCTGATGCACTTATCGACCCCCAGGCGGGTGAAAACCACCAGGTTTTTGGGGTCGTTGACGATGGCAAGCGTGCTTTTGACGTGGAAGAGCTTTTTGGCCAGCTTGCAGATCACCAGGTTTTCAGCGTCCTTGTTGGTCAGCGCCGCCACGGCGTCCATTTCCGCCGCCCGCGCGTCTTCCAAAATGAAGGGCTTGGTGCCATCCCCACAGACGCAGACCACATCGTGCGCGTTGGTGAGGAATTTACACCATTCCATGTTGTCGTTGACCAGCACGACCTCGTGATGCTTGGCCTTGAGGGATTTTGCCAGAAAGTGCGCCTTATAATGCCCGCCCACCAACATAATTTTCATGCTTCGCCCTCTCCCTTTCTGGCGTCAAGCAAGCGCTGGAATTCCGCCACGCAAAGGGTGGAAGGCGAAAGCACCGCAATGCCGGAATCCGCAATAGCCGCCTTTTTGGCGGTATCGTTGAGCCTGACCACGACGGCTTCGATGTGCAGGATTTCCTTGCCCATCAGGCCGATCATGATGTTGGTATCGTCGTCATCGGTCGTCACGGCGAGGATGGTCGCATCATGCGCCCCGGCTTCCACCAGCATATCAAAATCGCTGCCGTCGCCTTCCAGCACCAGGCCGCCAAAGGCGGAAGAGAGCTTGCGGAAGGCGGCGCCGTCGCGGTCCAGAATGGTGACGTGCTGGTTTTCATCCGAAAGCAAATCCGCCAGCTGCGAACCCAGCCGCCCGCAGCCGACGATAATCGCCTTTTCTTTTTTTTCACGATGAAAGATAGACATCGGAATATCTTACCACCCATTATTTATTATTTTTGCTTGCATCACAGGTACAGCCAGCCCAGCAGCAGGATGACCAATATCCATTGCCACCACTGCCATTCGACTTTTACCTGTGTTTCAGCCAGCTTGTTATTGTTTGCGTCGTAGCCCCTGATTTTCACGGCGCCGGTTTTGGCGAACTGGTATTGGATCTGCCCGCTGTTATCGATGGCCAGCACAGTGGGGTCTGAACTTTCCCAGCGCACAGCCGGGGTTCCCCTGAATATGTTGCAGGCTTCTTTGCGGTAAATGGTGATGCTGGCGGGCAAATCAAGGTTCGGCGCATACGGCGGCGGGTCGGGCGGCTCCGGCTTCGGCAACGGCAGACTGCGCGCCTGTTCCAGCAGCACGTCCAACAGACCGCCCGCCGCCGGCAGCAGCACCGCCTGGCCGCCCGTGGCGTCGGCCAGCGCCCGGAAGCTATCGAACGGCGCGGGATCCTCCTCCCAATCCGGCAGGATGGTGACGGTGTGTAGCGTCACCCCCAGGGTTTGCAGGGCGGCAGCCGCAGCGGCGGCGGTGTAGCCGGTTTCGGTTTCGGGATCCAGGGCGGGCGCGTCGCCAATCAGCACGGCGGCACGCCCCGCGCCTTCGCGCCAGCTGAGGCCGCCAAGGCCGTCAATCAAAGCGGAATACACGGATTCCTCCCGGTCGCCGCCGTAGCCAATATCCAGCGCACCCAGGGCGATGGAAAGGGAAGCGACGTTCGCGGTGAAATCCGCCTGCACCTTGTAGGGGTAGTCCTCTTCGTAGGTCGTCTTGCCCGGGAAATCCCGAAAGTCAACCAGCGCAAAGCGGAAATCCGCCGCCTCGCTCGCCGCCAGCCCCGTAAGATACCCCCGCAGCTGTTCCACAGCCAAAGGAAAAATGTCTTCCATGGAGCCGCTGCTATCGATGAGGAACACCACATCCATGGGCGCTTTTTGCTGCGCAGCCGCAGCGCACAGCGCCAGCGGGATGCACAGCAGCGCCGCCAGGCAGAGGGATATGATTTGTTTGCACGTTCTTTTCATAGTACCCTATCCTATCACGGCATGTATTGCTTGCTGCCGTCGTCTTCGTCCTCTTCCAGGACGAACTTTTTCATATAATCAATCGTGAACTGAATGCCGAATTCGCCGCGCTTGCCATGGCTCCAGAGGCCGGAATGGGGTTCGATGCTCAACACGCCCTTGTAATCCTGTGCATAGAGGATCGCGAACACCACGCCCCAGGGGATGTCGTCCATCCCGGCGGGCGGATCGGGGACGTTGCATCCATGGATGCGCACCGTGCCCTTGAGGTGAAAGTGCTTGATGTTTTTGCCGTAGGCCAGCATTTCGGCCAAAAAGTCGCCGTCGCGGTTGATGCAGTGGGATGTATCGTATTTGATCCCCAACCCCGGCACTTCCGGCAGCACGGCGTCCCAGCCCTTTTCGTCATAGATCAGGTTGTTCCAATCGCAGTTGTAGACCGCAACCTCCACCCCTTTGGGCGCGGCGTATGCCACCAGGGCGCGGAAGTAGGCGATGGCAAATGCCGCATTCTGGTCAAAGGGGATCCCTTTGACCGGGTTGCAGCCGCAGGTGAACACCGGGCAGCCCAGGGCGGCGGCAAGGTCAATCAGCGCCAGGTCGTTCTCATATTCCGGGGTGTTGAAGCTGCCGTCTTCCAGGATGCGGTTGGTGCCCCAGCGACCGATGGAAGACACCTGCACGCCGCTGGCGACGGAATAGCCCCTGATCTCCTCCGCCCGGGCGGCAATGGGTTTCGCATCCGTCCCCACATTGATGCAGAACTCCGCATAGCGCAGGCCATAACCGCGCACCTGTTGGAAATCCTTCTCTTCCCAGCCGGAAATAATGCCAAGTTTCATAGCAAATGAACCTCTTTCCCTATTATGTTGATTCGCGTAGCCTAATACTACCACGAAACGCAGCAAAATGCAAGGGAAAAATACAATCAAACCCGGTTGGCTTTGAAAGCCAACCGGGCGCAAAAGCAACTCAGTAGGGGTTCTTCACATACTTCAGCGGGTTCACCGGCGTGGATTTGCCGTCGGAACCGATTTCGTTGATTTGGAAGTGCAGGTGCGAGCCTGTGGCGTTGCCCGTCTGCCCCATGATGCCAATCACCTTGCCCACCTTGATTTTTGCGCCATCCTGAATGGATTCATCGATGGAGCGCAGGTGCATATAGGTCGCGCGGATCTCCTTGCCCATGGGTTCGTAGTAGCCGTGGTAGAGCACAACGTAATTTCCCTTGGAGCTGTTGTAGCCAAAATCCACCACTTCGCCGTCGAGCGCCGCCTGGATCGGGTAATCCTTGGTGTTTGCGCCGCTGGCGGAAATATCCAGCCCCATGTGGGGGTACGAACGGTTTTGCGTGTCGCCAAATTCGCTGCTGATGTAGCACGCGCTGCTGGGGACGGGCCAAATCATCTTGCCCTCGGCAATCGGGAGGTTATCGGGCTTGATGGTGCCGTTCTGCTTCTTTTCGTTGAGCAATGCGTCAAGCATATCCTCAAATTTTTCCGCCGCCCGGCGGTCTTCGGCCAACAGGCGCTGCGCCTCTTCGGTCTTCTTTTGCAGGCTGTTGATGATGGTAAACAGCTCCGTTTGCGCGTCGCTGATGCGCCCGTGCTGGGCTTCAAGTTCCTTTTTGGCACGCTTTTGCTCTGTGAGCTGGAAGTTCCACGCGTCGGTTTCCTGTTCCAGCGTGCCGCGCATGGTTTCCAGCGTCGCCTGTTGCTGTTCCTGCTCTTTTTCGAGCCGCAGCAGGTCGGCCATATCGCTTTCAAGCGCGCTGCGCAGCGTCGCGTCGCGCTCCGCCTGGGCGCGTATATATTCCGCCATGGTCAAAAAGCTGGAAAGATCGGGGCTGGAAAGCAGCAGTTGGAGGTTGGAAACGGGGCCGTCCATGTATTGCTGCCGGAGCCGTTGCTGGAGCTGTTGCTGCATTTCGGCAATCTGGCTGCGCTTGCCGTCGGTTTCGCCCTGGATGCGTGCAATGGTGCTGCGGCAGTCGTTGATTTGCAGGTTCAGCGCATCGATGCGCGTGCGCAGCTGCCCGATGGAGGCGTTGATTGAGCTGATCTCCCCGTCAATCAGTGCCGCCTTTTCTTCAATTGCCTTCACCTGCGCCGCCAGTACGCTGATCAGCTTTTCCTGCTCCACCTTGTCTTTTTTGAGCTGGGCAATCTCCTCTTCGCGCTGCTGGATGCGGTCTTCGACTTCCTCTTTTTTCTGTTCCAGCTCTTCCTTGGTCTGCGCGGCGCCGGAAGGCAGCAGCGCAGCGCCGGTGAGCAGCGCCAGCGCCAGCAGCAACGCAACCGCGCGCCGGAGCCACGCGCTATGCCGCTTCCAGTTCTGAATTCTCATACACCTTCTCCTTTAAATACCGTGTGATGGAAAACATACTGCCGCCGCCGCCCGTGAGCAGACCGACGCCGAGGAAGCCCGGCAGCAGGTATTTTAGATATTGCCCGAACGGCACCAGCGTAAAGCCGGTGAGCAAGCTGCTCAGCAGCGGTTCCAGCGCCTGTGCCAGGGCGAGGTAGAGGACGAACACAAGCCCCATCGCCGCCAGGGAGCCGACGACCCCCAGCGCGACGCCTTCCACCAAAAATGGCCAGCGGATGAACGACGGCGCGGCGCCCACGCTCTTCATCACCTTGATTTCCTGCTGGCGGGAATACATCGTCGCCCGCACCGTGCCGGAAATAATGAACACCGAAACCACCAGCAGCACCCCGATCACCGCAGCGCCGACGATGGTCAGCGCCCGTTCAAGCGCCGAAAGTTGCCGCGCAACCCCCTGGAAGTGCCGCACCCGTTGCACCGTGCTGCCAAGTCCTTCCAGCTGCGCGACTGTTTCATCAAATTCCGCCATCGAAAGCGGCGTGACTTCAAAACTTTCCGGCATAAAATCCTTTTGGATGCCGTCGAGCACTGAAAAATCCTGGCCGGCGGCTATTTTTTCATAGGCCTCTTCGCTGGATATATAGATGCAGCCCTGCACATTTTCCAGCCGCATGATCTGGCGCTCAAGGCTCTCGCGCTCCGGCTCGGTCACGCCGTCGCTGAGGTAAACCATGATGACGTTGCGCGAACTGAACTGCGCAAGCATCTCGTTGAGATTGATTGCCGCCATAAACACCAGGCCCATGAGCATCAGGCACGAAATCAGCACCAGCACCGAAGCGATGCTCATCGTTTTGTTGACGCGGATATTGTGCAGCCCCATGCGGGTCAAAAACACCCGCCCACCGTTGCCACGCATCGGATCACCTCTTTTTAAGTAATAAAGATTTTCTGCATTTTTGCAACGGCCTGTTGCAAAACCTATGCATTATCCCAGATTTGCAAAAACGTGTCTTCCGGGGTGGCCGGGGGGGTGTTCACACGCAGGGGTTGGGCGGGGGGCCTGGGCGTTGGCGGCGGGGCTTGCGGCCTTGCGGGGGGCGCTTGCTTCAACCCGCCGTCGGCGGCGACCGCGCCGTTTTCCAGGATGATCACGCGCTTGTTGTAGTGCCGCACCAAATCGTGGGCGTGGGTGACCATCACCACCGTGGTGCCGACTTCGTTGAGGCGCATGAACAGCTCCACCAGTTCCTGGCTCATGCGAGGGTCAATGTTGCCGGTGGGTTCATCGGCGATGATCAAATCGGGCTTGTTGGCCAGCGCACGGGCGATGGCCACCCGCTGCTGTTCCCCGCCGGAAAGCTCGCTCGGGTTGCTTTGCGCCTTTTGCGATAAGCCCACCAGCTGGAGCAAATATGCCACGCGTTCACGGATCGCTTTTTCCTTCGCGCCCACAACGCGCATGGCAAAGGCGATGTTGTCGTATACATCCATGGAGCTGATCAGGCGGAAATCCTGAAACACCACGCCCATCTGCCGCCGGAAGAGGGGGATCTGCCTGGGCTTGAGGCTACTCAGCTCAAAGCGCCCCACCCGGATGGTGCCGCCGGTTGGGATCTCCTCATGCAACAACAGCTTGAGGAAGGTGCTTTTGCCCGCGCCCGAAGCGCCGACGACAAAGACAAATTCACGCGGCGCAATGTGCAGCGAAACACGCCGCAAGGCAACGGTTCCGTTGGGATATTCTTTTGTAACATCGCGAAAGTCGATCATTTTTTTCGACAACACCTTTCTTTTTTCGCAAGAAATCAAAAATGAAAGAACAGGCAAGGGGGAATTCCCAGTAAATGTAAAAAATCCCCTGCACAAAATGCCATTGGGCGGAATCATCCACCCGGCATTTTATATATATAATATTAATTTACTTAATAACGCGTAGGTCTGGCGTCCAGATACTTCTTCACCATCAGCGCCACTTTGAAGACGATGGCGTCGTCGAATTCGCGCAGATCCAGCCCCGTGAGCTTCTTAATCTTTTCGAGCCGGTAGACCAGGGTGTTGCGGTGGACGAAGAGCTTGCGCGAGGTTTCAGAAACATTGAGGTTGTTTTCAAAGAACTTCTGGATGGTGAACAGCGTTTCCTGATCCAGGCTATCGATGGTGCCGCGCTTAAAGACTTCCTGGAGGAACATGCCGCAAAGGCGCTTGGGCAATTGATAGATCAACCGGGCGATGCCCAGGTAATCGTAGCTGATGATCTTCTTTTCGGTGTCGAACACCTTGCCGACTTCCAGCGAAACCTGGGCTTCCTTATAGGAGGCGGCGAGTTCCGGGATGCTCAACACGGTGGAACCGATGCCGATGGTGGGCTGGCTGTAAAATTCGGTGCTGACCGCATCCGCGATGGAACGCGCCAGTTTTTCAAGATCCCGCGCATCCATGCTTGCGCGGACTTCCTTGACCAGGGCAATGTCCGTTTCGCTGACGCTGATGACGAAATCCTTGCTGTGATCCGGGAAGAGGGAGCGCACGGTTTCAAAGACCGAAACCTCGCAGCTTTCGCTCATGCGGATCAAAAGCACCGCCCGCGGCGCTTCGTTGTTGAAGTGAAGCTCGCGCGTGCGCAAATACACATCCCCGGGGAGGATGTTATCGAGGATGACGTTTTTGATGAAGTTGGCGCGGTCAAAGCGCTCGCCCGCAAACTGTTCCACGCTGCCCAGGGTCACAGCGCACAGGGATGCGTAGCGCGCCGCCGCTTCGTCAGTGCCGTCAATAAAGACGGCGAACTGGTTGCCGGGGACGCCTTCGAGTTTGCAAAAGGTGCAGTTGCCGATGCTCGCCGCTTCCTGCGCACCAAAGGCAAGCGTAAGTTCGCCGGGGTAAGTTTCGCCCAGGCGCCCGGTTTCGCTACAGGCAATGATCTCCCCGTTTTCATCCACCACGCCGACCATGCGGTCAACGGAGCCGGAAATCTGGTGGATAATACCCTGAAACAATCGGTTGGACATGCACAACGTCCTCCTTTTCCCCTTGCAATTCTTTATGGCATCTTTTTCAAGATTGTATATATTGTACACGATTTTTCAGCATAATGCAAGAGTAAAATGAAAAATAATTTTTTGTTGCGTCAAATTCTGTTCCTTTTCACAGTTATTGGCTGGCAAATCTTACAAAAATAAATTTTCCTTGGCCAGGATGAACGAAAAACAGCGGCAGTTCTTATGCAAATTGCTGCTTGTGCAATTTGCCGGGCGGCGCATGGAAAAGCGTCGCGCACCCCGTTCGGGCAACTTCCAGTAAAAAATTTGAATAAACCCTTGCAATTTCCGTTTCAATCATGTAAAATAGAAGTAAGTCCGGCGGGTGCGTGCCGCCAGGCAATATGGCTATAGAAAACTTTAAGGAGGAATTTTGGAATGAAGTCAATCAAAAAGCTAACCGCATTGCTGTTGGCGCTGTTGATGGCGATGGGCGTCTTCGCAATCAGCGGTTCTGCGGCAGGGGCGCCGTTCTTTGCCGCCAAGGATGAGGCGGGCAAATACGCGGTTTACACAGCGGCGCTGGCGGAGCTCGGCAGCGCCAGCGACCCGGACAGTCTGCTCTCCCGCTACTATACGCTGCAAAGAGCCGTCAACATCCCCGTCGTGCTGGATACCGCCAAGGAACAGTATGAAGCGGATAAAGCGGAGCTGGCCTCGATCACCCCACGGGTGGAAGCGCTGTTCGCCACCCTCACCGTCAACCCGGGCGACACCTTTGTGGCCAACAGCTGGTTTGAAACCAGTCTGACCGGTCCGGGGTATAACAACGGCGCATTTGTGAAAGACACCATCGCCTGGGTCAACCTGCGCTTCACGCCCGGCACCCTGCAAAACACTTTTTACAACAAGACATACAACAGCCCCAAAAAGACGGTGCCCGTGCTCAACGCCGACGGCTCAGAAAAAGTGGACGCCAACGGCGATGTTGTCACCGAAAAAGTGGACGACGTGGATCACCCCCTGTTCACCAAGGCGTTGTTCCCCGCCGCCAGTGCCGGCACAAACGTGCTTGACCGCACAAAGACCGTCTTTGCCAAGGTGGGTGAAGACGACCCCAGTTACATTCAGGACGGCACCACCCAGGTGTTCTCCTATTACACCCTGGGGCGTTTTGGCTACCTCGCCGGCAGTCCCTTCCAGGCGAATATTGCGGATAACACCACGCTGACCGTCCCCGGCATCGGCGGCAAAGCGCTGGGTTTTGCGCCTGCGAACTACTATCACCCGGTCACCGGCGAACGTCTGCCCTATCCGCTGGTCTACACCGGCAACACCAGCACTACGATCCCCAACAAGAACGCCAACGGCAGCTATCCGTTGCTGCCTTACACCTGGACGGCGCCCACACCGCCCCTCCCCATACCCCCTGCTCTCCCCACACCGCCCAGTTCCTATGCGTTCCTTAGCGACATTTATCTGGATACAGCTGGCAAGCTCGTGAATACGCAGAGATCGGTGACATTTTATGGCCTGCTTACCAACACGGCGGTGCTGGATGAACTGATCACCATCGACTATGCTTGCGAATACAAGGGCGTCAACGGCACCGGGCAAGCGATCTTTGACGGCTGGCGCATCGTTGGCATCACCAACAATGCTGGTGTTACCAACTCCCCCGACATCGTCGCGGGTCAGCGTGAGGGCGCCTATTCCGCCCTGGAACCCTACAACAACTACGAAATCACCTTGGAAGCGCAGTGGAAGGCCGACCCAAGCAACCCCTTCCCGGTCTATAGCCCCGCAGCGCCGGTTCGCACCTGGGATTGGCTGAAGACGCGCCTGGAGCGCTGGGCGACGGTGCTGGGCGGCCTGAATGACGAATTCGGCGATCCCATCCCCCATGCCGGCGATTTGCTCAACGGCCTGCTCGCATGGCTGCTGCCCTTCGCCGATTGGATTCGTGAAGTGACCAACGTGGATCTGCTCGCGATCCTCGAAATCTTTGGCCTCAAACTCTTTTGATCCGTGGTAATCTTTTTAAGGAGGAATCAGCAAATGGTTAAGAAAATCCTGGCAGCTGTTCTGAGCATCCTCGCTCTGTTGAGCGTCATGACCGCCGTGGTCTATGCCACCGGCGTCGAAAAACAACAAGCGGCGCTTGCCCTGGATGCAGCCGACGACGACCTCACCGTACCATCCACAGAAACCACCGAACCGGGCGTTACCCGGCCGGAATGGGCAGACCAGTTCGAGAGCTTCTGGAAGGTCTTTTACCCCATCTTCGATTTGCTCTATAAGAACGGCTTCGTTCTGCTTTCCCAGGGGCTTGCAACGGCGGTGAACTTCATCATCACCTCGCTCTTCAGCTAAACCAAACATTGCAAAAGCCGCCCTCCCCCTTCCACGGGGGCAGGGCGGCTTTTTTCTTTTGGGATTTTCGGAACCTCTTCCCTTGCGGCCGCATACCATGAGAATGTAAGCTACAAGAAAGGAGGTTCACACTATGGGCTTCGGATGCGGTGGCAACAACAGCTTCATGTTCCTGATCCTGATCCTGCTCCTTTGCGGCGGCGGCAGCGGCGCCGGCAATTCCTGCGGCAACGATTACAACTGTGGCTGCAACGGCTAAGGAATCCTGCAAAACCCGGTTCCCCACGGGATCAAAAAAACCGCGCACTCGTGCATAGTGCCGCCGCACGGCGCATAAGATGCAATGTGCAGCGAAAATGCACAAATTTAAAACGGGGGGTCCTCTCATGAACTGCAACCTGAATTCGCTCCTTCCCCTGCTTTGCCTGCTCCTGCTTTTGGGCGGGTTGGGCAACAACAACTGCAACACCGGCTGTGCCGATAACGGCCTGTTCGGCAGCAGTAACGGCTGCACCTGCGGCGGCTAAGAAAGATCAGAACACCAGGTCAAAAAAGCAAGTGAGTGTGAACTCCCTGGAAGAAAATCGGAACATACAGGTACGTAAAAACCCCGGCTTGGCTATTGTGCCAGGCCGGGGTCTTCCTCATGTTCTTTATGCTTGGTTGCTGTAAAGCGCCTGGAGCTTCACCAGGTGTTCATATTTTTCCTTCGCCTGTTGGGCGGATGCATCGAAGAGCGTTTCAGCCTTGGCGGGGAAGGCTCGTTTGAGGGAACTGTAGCGCACCTCATTTTCGATGAAAGCGCGGTAATCCGTGCTGGGCGCTTTGCTATCGAGCTGGAAGGGGTTCTTGCCGTCAATGCCGCGCAGACGCGGGTCAAAGCGGAAGAGGTGCCAGTAGCCCGCTGCCACGGCGGCGGCTTCTTCGGCCATGCCGTTGCCCATGCCGCCCTTGATGCCGTGGTTGATGCAGGGGGCGTAAGCGATGATGATGGACGGTCCCTTGTAGCTTTCCGCTTCGGCAAAGGCCTTGATGGTCTGGGGGTAATCCGCGCCCATGGCCACCTGCGCAACATAGACGTAGCCGTAGCTCATGGCGATCTGGGCGAGATCCTTCTTCTTGATCTCCTTGCCCGCCGCCGCAAACTTCGCAACCGCGCCGGTGGGGGTGGCCTTGGACGCCTGTCCGCCGGTGTTGGAATAGACTTCCGTATCAAACACCAGGATGTTCAAGTCTTCGTTTTGGGCGATCACATGATCCAGCCCGCCGAAGCCGATGTCGTATGCCCAGCCGTCGCCGCCCAGCGCCCAGATGGACTTTTTGACCAGGTAATCCGCATCCTTCAGGATTTCACGCGCTTTTGTGCAGGTTTCGCATTTGCACCATTGATTTTCTTGATCCCAATAGCTTTCATACGGCGTGCCGATAAAATCTTTTTCTTCCAAATCCACGCCGTCTTCCAGCGCGGCGATGTAGGCCTTGGCCGCCGCCGGGTTGGTTTCGCTGTCGTCCAGGCTGTCAATCCACGCCTGTGCAGCGGCTTTGAGTTCCGGCACAGCGTGCAGGGCAAGCAGTTCTTCGCTCAAAGTCACCAGGCGCTTGCGGATGGCGTTGTTGGCCAGCAGCATACCAAACCCGAATTCGGCGTTATCTTCAAAGAGGGAGTTCTGCCAGGCCGGGCCTTTGCCCTCTTTGTTCACGGTATAGGGCGTGCTGGGCGCGCTGCCGCCCCAGATGGAGGAGCAGCCCGTGGCGTTGGCGATATACATCCGCTCGCCGAAGAGCTGGGTGGCCAGCTTGGCATAGGGCGTTTCGCCACACCCTGCACATGCGCCGGAAAACTCCAGCAGCGGCGTGCGGTATTGGCTGCCGATGACGGTGGAAGCCTTGAACTTGGCAAGCACTTCCTCCTTTTTGGGCAGGGATTCGGTGTAATCGAACACCTTCTGCTGCTCCAGCTGCGTGGCCAGGGGTACCATTTTGAGCGCCTTGTTGCCCTTCATGCCGGGGCAGATGTTGGCGCACTGGCCGCAGCCCATGCAATCCAGCACAGAAAAGGCCATGCAGAATTTTTTGCCGGGCAGACCGGTGAAATCCTTCGTCTTGGTCGCCTGTGGCGCAGCCGCCAGCTCGTCTTCGCTCAACACGGCGGGGCGGTTGACGGCGTGGGGGCAAACCAGTGAACAGCGGTTGCACTGGGTGCAGTTGGCGGGATCCCACACGGGGACGTCGATGGCGATGCCGCGCTTTTCGTGCGCCGCGCTGCCCTGGGGGAAGGTGCCGTCCGCGCTGCCAAGGAAGGTGGAAACCGGCAGGCTGTCGCCCTTTTGGGCGTTGATCGGGTGCAGGATGCCGCTGACGAATTTGCGCAGATCTTCGCGCTCGGTCGCCACTTCAATTTCCACGGCGGTTTCTTCCGCATCCGCCCAGACGGCGGGGACTTCGATTTGCTCGGTGGCGTTGAAGCCCGCATCGATGGCGGCGTGGTTCATGTTGACCACCTGATCGCCCTTTTTGCTGAACTTCTTGGTCACGGCGGCCTTCATCAGGCCAATCACCTGGTCGGCCGGGAGGATCCCCGTCAGGTTGAAGAACGCCGACTGCAACGTGGTGTTGGTGCGGCGGCCGTCCCGGAGGATTTCTTCCGCCAGCTTGGTGGCGTTGATGGTGTAAAATTTGATGTTGTTTTTGGCCAGATATTTCTTCACCGCACCCGGCAGGACGCCCTCCAGCTCCGCCGCACTCCAGCTGCAATTGAGCAGGAAGGTGCCGCCGGGCTTGAGGTCGCTGAGCATATCATACTTATCAATATAGGAGGGGTTGTGACAGGCCACAAAATCCGCCTTGTTGATGTAATAGGTGCTCTTGATGGGCGTTTTGCCAAAGCGCAGGTGGCTGATGGTGATGCCGCCGGTCTTCTTGCTGTCATATGCAAAATAGCCCTGGGCAAACATATCGGTGTTATCGCCGATGATCTTGATGGAATCCTGGTTCGCGCCCACGGTGCCGTCGCCGCCCAGACCCCAGAACTTGCAGCTGAACGTGCCGTCGGGGGCGGTATCCGCATGGTTGGTCAGCGGCAGACTGAGGTAGGTCACATCGTCGTCGATGCCGACCGTGAAGCGCGGCTTGGGCTGCGCGGCGGTCATGTTGGCATAGACGGCCAGGGTACAGGCGGGGTTGGTATCCTTGCTGCCCAGGCCGTAGCGCCCGCCGTAGACGGGGAGATCCTTGAACCGGCTGCCCTTGAGTGCGGCCACAACATCCAGCCAAAGCGGCTCGCCCAGGGAACCGGGTTCCTTGGTGCGGTCAAGCACGGTGATGCTCTTGGCCGTCGCGGGGATCGCCGCCAGCAAATGCTTGGCGCTGAAGGGGCGATAGAGCCGCACCTTCACCAGGCCGACTTTTTCGCCGTGCGCATTCAGGTAATCCACGGTTTCTTCCAGCGTATCGCACGCGGAACCCATGGCAATCACGATGCGGTCGGCGTCCGGCGCACCATAATAATTGAAGAGCTGGTAGTTCGTCCCGATCCTGCGGTTGACTTCGCCCAAATAGTCCTCAGTGACGCCGACCACTTCATCATAGTAGCTGTTGCAGGCCTCACGCGCCTGGAAGAAAATATCCGGGTTTTGCGCGGAGCCGCGCAGCACGGGGTGTTCCGGATTCAGCGAACGGCGGCGGAACGCATCGACGGCGTCCAGATCCACCATATCCTTGAGTTCGGCATAATCCCACACGGAGATCTTCTGAATTTCGTGCGACGTGCGGAAGCCGTCAAAAAAGTGCAGGAACGGCACACGGCTCTTGAGGGACGCAAGGTGCGCCACCGCGCCAAGATCCATCACTTCCTGCACATTGCCGGAACAAAGCATCGCATAGCCGGTCTGGCGGCAAGCATAAACGTCGCTGTGGTCGCCATAGATGTTGAGCGCATGACTGGCCACGCAGCGTGCGGAAACATCAATCACGCCCGGCAGCAGCTCGCCCGCGATCTTATACATGTTCGGGATCATCAGCAGCAGCCCCTGCGACGCCGTGTAGGTCGTGGTCAGCGCGCCCGCCGCCAGGGAACCGTGCACCGCGCCGGCCGCGCCGGCCTCGCTCTGCATTTCGGCCACCTTCACGGTTTGCCCAAAGATGTTCTTCACGCCCGCGGCGGCCATCTGGTCGGTTTCTTCCGCCATATCGGAAGAGGGGGTGATGGGGTAAATCGCGGCGACTTCCGTGAATGCGTAGGAAACGTAAGCCGCCGCAGCGTTCCCCTTCATGGTTTTGGTTTTTCTGGCCATCGGTGCATCCTCCTAATGTGCAGTTTTTCCTGCAAAATAATCATTGACACGAAGAATATTATAACAAATATGGCGGTGTAACGCAATGTTTTCTTTGAAAAAAAACACAAAACCCAGCGAAAATCTTTCGCCGGATTCCGTGGTGTTTTTGGGTAATTTTTTAAGGGCTAGTGTTTGAGCAGCTGCGGATCAATGTGGTTGCTCAACAGCGTAATATATTCAAGTAGGAACAGCTCGTTGGCGAGGCTAAAAGCACGCTGCAAGGGCGGGCAATCTTTGGCGACCTCCAACTCGCGTGCAAGAACCCCGGCATAAGGCGTATCACATGAAAACGGAACCGGCATCACATATTGCGTGATTGGCGGGACGATCCCTTTCTTTTTTAGGGTATCATCCAGTTGCCCCTGCATGAACGTTAGCCCAACGTCAATTGCGATCTCTTG
Organism: Oscillospiraceae bacterium; assembly: GCA_031290595.1. GTDB lineage: Bacteria > Bacillota > Clostridia > Oscillospirales > Acutalibacteraceae > WRMQ01. Next base: position 18,732 of record JAITNG010000028.1, on the reverse strand, counting down.
CGCGGTGTAGTAACCGTCTTTCACTGGTTTTTCCAGCAAATCCATTGCCAAAAGCTGAACGATTGCAAGCGCAGCTACTTTATGAGCGTCCAATCCCTTGCTTCTTTTAACCATATATTTTTCTATGAATTCGTCGTATTTTTCGACGAAGCCCTGCACAAATTCTCGCTTCTTTTCCTTCGTTGTAATGGGGTTAAGTTTCTTGATTCCCTGCTTCGCGTTTTGGATTATTAACTCGTAATATTGCCAAAGCAAATTTGCGACAGCGACTCCTTGTTCCTTTTCTCCGTTCATATGCAATTCTCCTCACACCTCGTTTTCATCCGGGGAGTAACTTCCATGATATTCCGGCTGCACAATTTTGCACCGCCTGTTTCTCATTCTTTTTTTGATCTTGCCTGATTGCGGTGAACTGAACAAGCAGACTATGCCGACCAAACTTGCGATCAGCGCCGGTAATATAAATGTGAATCCTTCTTTACTCATGGATAACTCCTTTTTGTGTGTCGAACCGAATGACAGATCGTAGCCCAAACAGCCGCAGCGATAAGTCAAGAATCTCAGAAACGAACAGAACGAATATAACAATTGCGGCAAACATCTTATGCCACTGCTCTGTGGGACTGTCTACAGCCAGGGACGAATGCACATCCAGGCTGTTCAGCAGATCGGCTGGATGCAGAATGGCAACTACTTCACTCGCAACAAACGTAGCTATTACGAGTATCGCGCGAATTTGAAGACGGAATAAAACAAAGGGCTTTCGCAGTTTTCTAACATGATATGTCCTCTTCCTGAATTCGGCATCAAGTGTTTTCTTTTCCAGTGCAAGAGCAATCAATCCGCAAGTACAAGACATCCACGCCAGCCAATACGCATAAACCGCCGATTCGCGTCCCCCAAGCAACCAAAACGTCAACCCCCAAACCAAGAGTATCGGAACCGATTGGAAAATGAAGCTCCAACGCTCCCTACGTTTGATGGGTTCGTGCGCTGTTGCAATACCGAGCCGTTGAAACCATCGTTTCACTCGCCATCCTCCGATACATAGTTAGTATAGCAAATATTCAAACCTTTTGCAAGCGAAAACCGTTAAATTCATCATAATGCATAAGGTATTTTTTGTAAATCCCCATAATATGGATGGTATTAACATGATGCAAACGGCAAATCAAGGGATTAATTTGTCGCTTTACCTTATTATACAGCATTTTTAAGCGTATGTCAACATATTCCGCGAAAAAATGTCGAAATTGCGCAGGGCAGCGCTTTTCTGCCCTGCGTCTTGTTTTTTTAGTCATTTTGTCATTCCTCGCCCTTCACCCCCCGCAGCCGCTCTTTGGCCAACAGCCGCATTTCCAGCACGATGTCGCCCTGGCTTTCCACGTAGGTGCCGCGCTTTTTTTGGTTTTTCACCTGTTGCAGCCGGAGGGCATACATCACCGCGCCGCCCACCAGGCCACCTGCCAGGATGATAAAAAACAGCGGGATGCGGCAGCGCAGCCAATCGCCGGAACGCAGGGGCAGCGAGAACGAAAGGTAGATTTCGCCGCGTTCAAGCAGTTCGGCCATGCCCTTGCCGCGGGCGTATTTGGGCGATTCGCGCAGGTAGGAGGTGTTGACAATCCCCGCCGCCGCCGTCAGCCAGCCGGTGAAGGCGCTCCCGGCCATCAGCCCGGGGATCACCGTCAGCGGGCTGCGCAGGGCGAAGGGCATACTGAACGCCACCGTCAGCTTGATGTTCTCAAAAAAGGCGTTGATCGGCCCGCTCACCGCAAAGTTCATGTCGTCCGTATCTGTCGCGGGTTTTTTGCGTAGCTTCGCGAGCAGCACCATGAACAGCGGCGACCAGCCCGTTGCGATGAAGCACGCGCCATAGATCGTCAGCAGCCGCGCATCGCCCTGCTGCAAAAATGCCGCCGTCGCCACGGCAAAGCCCGCCATGCTCATGGGGCCGGTGATGTCGAACCCCGCCAGCAGCCCCAAAATCAGCCCGACGATGAGGATGTGGCTTTCCGCCAGGCGGAGCAGGGGTTCCACAATCGCCCCGGCCAGGGAACCGAAGGGCTTTTGGATCCCATAGCGGACGGCCACAAAGGTGAACGCCGCGCTGGCCACCGGGATGATCAGCACCAGCACAATGAGATCGACGTTTTCGAGGACTTGTTCGCCCGTGAGCGCCGCCGGGAGCAGCTTTATTTTTTTGCGCAGCTTGGCCAGTGTCGTATCCAGCCGCTTGCCCAGGCGGATTTTCGCTTCGCTCCAACCGGCATACAGCAGCTTGATCAGCAGGCCGCACACCAGCGCCATCAAAAAGTAGCTCACGTAACCGATGTTCACGCCGCCGCCGCCGTGCAGGGGCGTGGCGAAGTAGGCGAAGTAGCCCTCCTCCGCCGTGACGGGCGCGTCGCCCGCAAAGTGGGCGAAATAGACCGCAAGCGCCAGCCCCGGCGCCAACCCCGGCAGCCCGGCGATCAGGTAACAAAGCACCGCGCTGAGGGAGATCATGAAAAAATCCGTCCCCCAAAAAAGAATGAACCAAAGAATCTGTTCATTCTTTGGTTCCAGTGCGCCAAGCATCCCATCCACCTTGAGGATGTTTTGCACGACGAAGAAGAAGCCCGCCCCCAGGGCGCCGAAGAGCTGCACCAAAAAGAGGATGGAGGTAGTGCGGTTGACCTGTCTGCGGGTTTCGCGGATCAAAGGTTTCAGCTGCATAAGGAAAATCCACCTTTCTTCGCCATATTCGGTTGATATGGACGATTATAGCACAGACGTAGGGGAATAGCAAGCAATAAGTAAAAAGTAATCACGTAAAACTTGAGGAAGATAAGGCTTTGCTTGCTTTTGCAGCCGCAAAAACCGTGATTTTGAGCAGCTTTTCAAAAAAATTTTTATTCTGCATCAAAAAAGTGATGCGCTTTCGCCTTTTGGTGGGGATAAGTGAGGGGGTGTTTTGTTTGCCGAAGCGCAATGACGGAAAGAAGCCGGAAGAACTCACGGGGCAGGAGCTGTTGTTTTGCGCCCTGTTCCGCCGCACGCGCAACGAGGCGGGGGCCGCCGCCTGGGCGGGTTATAAAGGTTCCCCGCAGCACGCGGCGATGGAGCTGTTGGCGCGGGAAGATATACGCGCAGAAATTGCAAGCGGCACAGCGGAGGAACCGCTGCGGGCGGAGGTGCTGGCGGGATACCGCCGCCTGGCCTTTGGCGCGGGGACGGATGCGCTGAAGCTGCTCTTTTTGGAGGAAACCCCCACATCGGCGCTGCTTGAAAAGATGGATGTGTTCAACGTCAGCGACATCAAGCGCCCCAAGGGCGGCGGGCTGGAAATCAAGTTTTTTGACCGCTGCGAAGCCTTGCGCCGCCTGGAAGCCCTGGGCAGCCCGGAAGAAAGCAGCAACGGCGCAAAAGACTTCTACGCCGCCATCGAACGTTCTTTGGCGGCTGTGCCGCAAGAGCCGGAAAGCCCCTGAACGCCGTAAGTAGGAAGATCAAGCCCCAATTCTTATGAAAGGAAAACTATGACCCTAAAAAAATTTTCGGAGAAGCAGGTTTTGGCTTTGCATTGGTGGCACCCGGGGAGCGGTTGGAGCGGATGCGATGCGGTAATTTGCGACGGGGCGGTGCGTTCGGGGAAGACGCTTTGCATGGGGATTTCGTTTGTGGGCTGGGCGATGGCGGCGTTTGCGGGCAGTTCGTTTGCCATCTGCGGCAAAACGGTGACTTCGCTGCGGCGCAACGTGATCACGCCGTTGCTGCCGCTGTTGGGGGAACTGGGGTTCTGTTGCAGCGAAAAGCGCAGCCAAAACCTGGTGGAAATAGCATACGGCGGCAGGTGCAACCGGTTTTATCTGTTCGGCGGCAAGGATGAAGGTTCGGCCGCACTGATCCAGGGCATGACGCTGGGGGGCGTGCTGCTGGATGAAGTCGCGCTGATGCCCCGCTCGTTTGTGGAACAGGCGATAGCCCGCTGTTCGCTGGAACGCTCGAAGCTCTGGTTCAACTGCAACCCGGAATACCCGGCGCACTGGTTCCACACAGAGTGGATTTGCAAGGCGGAGGAGAAGAATTGCCTTTATATTCATTTTTGTATGGAGGACAACCCCTCGCTCAGCCCGGCGATGCTGGCAAGGTATAAGAAGCTCTATTCCGGCGCGTTTTATGCCCGGTTTGTGGAAGGCCGCTGGGTGGCGGCGGAAGGCCTGGTCTACCCCATGTTTTCGGCGGAAAAGCACGTGTTTGCGGAAGCCCCTGCGGCCTGTGGGGAATACTGGATTTCCTGCGACTACGGCACGGTGAACCCGGCTTCGTTCGGGCTTTGGGGGGGCTGCGGCGGCAGGTGGCTGCGGCTGCGGGAGTATTATTGGGATAGCCGCGCAAGGGGCTGCCAGCGCACCGACGAAGAGCATTACCATGCGCTGGAAGAACTGGCGGCGGCGCTGCCGATCCGCGGCGTGATCTGCGACCCCTCGGCGGCCAGCTTTTTGGAATGCATCCGGCGGCACGGGCGGTTTGCGGCGATCCCGGCCAACAACGATGTGCTTTACGGCATCCGCCGCGTGGCGGACGCTTTACAGGCGGGCGTACTTGGCTTTGCGCAGGGCTGCACCGATTGTTTGCGGGAATTCTCGCTCTACCGTTGGGATCCGGGCGGCAACAAGGATGCGCCGCGCAAAGAAAACGACCACGCAATGGACGACATGCGCTACTTCACAGTCACAGTGCTGCGCGGGGAAGAAGCAAGCGGCGGGCTTTTTGCGGCAACGGCGCGGCGGGGGGGAAAGTGATTGGTCACACATGTTCCTGGACAAGGCTTGCCTTGTCCAGGTGCGCTAATGCACAAGGTTGAACGAAAGAAGTCTTTTATACTGTTCCTCAATAAAAACACTTCATCGTATGTGCGCTTGGGGCAAAAGACATTTTAAAGCCCCGGTCGACTGCTAGTCGACCCTACAAATGGTACGGCTAATAGCCGGTTCACCCACTACCCACATTTATTGTTTTCACGAAGGCACGTCAACAATCGGCTATCAGCCGTAAAATTTGTAGGGTCGACTAGCAGTCGACCGGGGCTTTAAAATAACGATTTCAATCGAGAAACCATCTACCATCTACCATCTAAAATCTAAAGTCTAGAAAGGATTGATTGCCATGGCAAACTCTTCCGCCGGTTGGCGGAAACGTAAACGCGCCGGGGGTTCGGCGCAGGCGGCGGCTCCTTTGGCGCTCGCCGCCCGGGGGAATCCGCAGCCCTTCCCCATGCTCGCGGGGCAGAGCGGCGCCGCAGCGGGGTTCTGTGGGGAAATGGAGCACTGTTGCCCGGCGGCGGAGGCTCGGCTCTACTATTCCCTGCGGGAGGCGGTGCCGCTGATCGACGCAGCCGTCTTCCACCTGGTGCGGCTGGTCGGCGGCTTCCGGGTGGGGTGCGCGGATGCGCGGGCGGAGCGCTGGCTGGCCGAAACCCTCGCGCTGCTCCCGGCGGGCGGCAACCAGCGGGGGATCCACGCCTTCGTCGCGACCTATTTTGAGCAGCTGCTGACCCTCGGCACCGCCCTGGGGGAACTGGTGCTGCGCGAAGACGGCTCCCCCGCCGCACTGTGGAACGCCCCGCCGGAGGGCGTGACGCTCTGCCGGGCGGCAAACGGCCTGGATGTGGAAATCTGCACAGGCGAGCCGGAGCAGCTGCGGCCGGTGCCGCACCCGCAGCTGGTCTACCTCAGCGTACTCAACCCCCTGCCCGGGGCGCTTGCGGGGAATTCGCTGCTCAAGGGGCTGCCCTTCGTCAGCGGTGTGCTGCTGCAAATTCTGCACACGCTGGGGCAAAACTGGGAACGCCTGGGCAACGTCCGCTTTGCGGTAACATACCAGCCGGGGAGCGACCCCGCAGAGCGGCTGCACACACGGGAACGGGTGCAGGAGCTGGCCACGCAGTGGGAAGCCGCGATGCAGGAAGGCGCGGGCGTGCGGGATTTCATCGCCGCAGGGGACGTCAGCATCCGGGTGATCGGCGCGGAAGCGCCGCTGCCGGAAAGCGAAATCCCCATCCGCCAGCTGCTGGAACAGATTGTGGCCAAAACCGGGCTGCCGCCCTTTTTGCTCGGCCTGACCTGGTCCAGCACGGAGCGGATGAGCGCCCAGCAAGCCGATTTGCTCACCAGCGAACTGGAAAGCTACCGCCGCATCCTGACGCCCGTGATTTTGCGCATCAGCCAGACAATGCTGGCGGCGCAGGGCTACGCCGCCCCCTGCACGGTGGTGTGGGATGACATCACCCTGGCGGATGAAGTGGAACTCGCACGCGCAGAATTACTCCGGGCGCAGGCGGCAAAAATCAAGGAAGGAACAGGAGGGTAAGCATTGGATATTTATAAGCAAACGGGGCGGGAGGCGCAGCCCTGCACGCCCGGCGCGGACGACCTCAAACTGATCCATCGTTTGACCCGCAGACCGCTGCCCGCCGAAGAGCTTTACGTGTTCCGTGCGGCGCTGTGCGACAACGAGATCGACCGGGACGGCGAACGCTTCCCGGTGGAGAGCCTGGAAGCCCTGGCCAAGCGCTTCACCGGCAAAACGGGGCTGTTTGACCACAGTATGCGGGCAAGCGACCAGCTGATGCGCGTTTATGACACGGAGCTGCGCACCGACCCCGCCCGCAAAACCAGCCTGGGCGAGGCCTACACAAGCCTGGTCGGCAAAATCTATATGCTGCGCAGCGAAAGCACGGCGGAGCTTTGCCGGCAGATTGACGCGGGGATCAAAAAGGAGGTCAGCGTCAGCTGCGCGGTGAAGGCGGTGCGCTGTTCGGCCTGTGGCAAGGTGTTTGGCCGGGAGGGCTGCACCCACCGCAAGGGGGAGATCGTGGACGGAATCCCCTGCCACGCCCGGCTGGAGGAGCCGACGGACGCCTACGAGTTTTCGTTCGTAGCGGTGCCCGCACAGCCCGGCGCCGGTGTGATCAAAGCCTGGCAGGCGAAGCAAATCCCAAAAGAAAGGAGGATCCAAAGCATGGAAGATTTACGCAAGCTCTTTGATGCAGCCGGTGGCGAAGCCATCACGATGGATGACGCCACGGCAAAAGCCCTGCAAGCTGAACTGGAGCAGCTCGAAACCCTAGCCGCCGACGGGCGCGCCTACCGCAGCAACCTGCTGGCCAAGGCGCAGCGCACCGCCCTGGTTGCGCTGCCCGGTTTGGCGGAAGACCTGCTGGCACGCATGTGCAACAACCTCAGCACCGGGGAACTGGAAGACGTCACCCTGGCACTGGAAAAGCAAGCGGGCAAAATCATCCCCCTGCGGCCGCAGCTCTGCCGCCCCGCAGACCCCCCGGCGGCCGAAAACGCCGACTTTCGGCTCAACTAAATCAAGCCCAAAAGCAATCCATCAAAAACCTACCTACAACACATCAAAAAACACATCGAAAAGGAGATTTGAATTATGGCGTATGATAATCTGAAGTTGGATAAGAGCCTTTACACTTCTGCACAGGGGTTTGCGAAGACCCTTGAGCTGGCCGACCCCACCGCGCAATATTGCGGCACGCCTTTGGGCGAACTGGACGCCTACGAACGCCAGCTCAAGCGCTTCGGCATCCGCATCAGCGGCGCGGGGAGCGACCGGGTCGAAAAGTTCTTCCAAAGCGCCGAAACGGCCACCCTCTTCCCGGAATACATCGCCCGCGCGGTGCGCCAGGGGATGGAGCGCAGCGACGTGCTGCCCCGCATCACCGCCACCACCACGCAGGTCAACGGGCTGGATTACCGCTCGATTGAAACGGTTGCGGGTTCCGGCAGCACGGAAGCGGCCATTGCCGAAGGCGGCGCTTTGCCCGAAACCAAGGTGCTGAACAAGCAAAGCCTTGTCGCCATGCACAAGCATGGCCGTCTGCTTTCGGCCAGCTACGAAGCGATCCGTTTCCACCGTTTGGAGCTGTTCACCGTCACGCTGCGGCAAATCGGCGCGGAAATCGCCAAAACCCTGCTGACCGAAGCGGTGGATGTGCTGCTCAATGGCGACGGCGGCACTGGCGAAGCTGCGGCGGAAGTGGGCATGGCGGGCGGCAGCCTGGCTTACGCCGACCTGCTGACGCTGTGGAACAGCATGGATCCCTTTGCCATGACGACGCTGCTCGCCCCCGCCGCGCAGATGCAGCAGCTGCTGGCCATGGCGGAATTCCGCGACGCGACCGCCGGGCTGAACTTCCACGGCACAGGCCGCCTGGTGACCCCGCTGGGCGCGGAGCTGATCAAATCCAACGCCGTCCCTGCCGGGCGCATCCTTGCCCTGGATAAGAACAGCGCGCTCGAAATGGTCACGGCGGGCGGCGTCGTCACCGATTATGATAAGCTGATTGACCACCAGCTGGAACGCGCGGCCATCACCGCCACGGTGGGCTTTGCCAAACTCCACGCCGGCGCTGTGAAGGCGCTTGCATAACTGCGATTTTGGGGGAACGGGGCGGGCGGCGGGCAGCCGCCCGCCCCTTGCAAATGACGAAAGGAGGTTTCATCCATGAGCCAGGGAACCGTTTTGGGGCAACTGCGGCTGCTCACCGAACTGGACGACGAAGCTGCGCGGGCGGCGCTGCCCTTTTGCGCCGCCGCGCTTGCCCAGCTGCACCCGCTGCTCCGGTCGGACGCAAACCCGGACGACCCGCGCATTGACCGCGCCGCCGCCGGGATCGCCTACTGCCTGGTGCTGCAACGGGCGGAAAGCCGCGCGGCAGCGGAGGAGGATGCACAAATCGAGAGCTTCAAGGCCGGGGATATTACCGTGCGCAAGCGGGGGGAAGAAGCCTTCCTCCGGCGCATTGAGCGGGCGGAGCGTCTGCGTGCCGAAGGCCTTGCCGCCGTGGCGGAGTTGCTGCGCGACCGGGGCTTTGCGGTGCGCACAACGGCGTTCCACACGCACGGGGGCGCCGCATGAAGGAAATTCGCCAGATCATGCAGCGCTACGGGCGCCCGGTGCGGCTCCGCTTGCCCGATGGCTGGCAGAGCGAAACCTTCGGCGCGTTCATCCAGCCGCTGCGCTACAAAAACAAGATGTACCTTGGCGGGGTCAACACCCGCATCGGCTTCAACCGGGAAGGCTACTACCTCTACCTGGGGCCGCCGGAACATGACCTGAACCTGCTTGGGCGGGAAGCCAGCATCGAATGCGGCGAAGAACGCTACACCGTTGACCGTGCGGAAACAGTCCATTGCGGCGCGGAAGCCAGCCACGTCTGGGCGATTATCCGCAGCATTGTGGAATAGGGCTACAACGAAAGGTGTGATCAAACATATGAGCGCAATCAGCGCCATGCCGGGCGCAATCGCCCAATGGCTCGGCGAACAGGAGCCGCTGCAAGACGTCGGCTTTTTGACGGAATACCCCGCCGCAAACAAGGCGGTTCCGCTGCGCAGCGCCATCGTGGCCGTTGGGGTGGATACCGTAGCGATCACCGATAAGTTTGCAGAAAACGACGACGGCGTGCTCGAACGCCAGGAATACTGCCGCACAGCGGTGATCCGCCTACGGCTGGGCGTGCACGTCCCCTTTGCCGAAGGCGGCGACCGCTGCCACGAAATCTTCACATCCGTGCTGGATATGCTCACCTTTGCCAGCGACCTCAACATCCCGGAATCCGGCTGCGGCGACGTTGCCGCCCACCGCGACACGGATGCGTTTGTGCTGGAAGCCTGGGCGGAGATCATCGCGGACTTCTGCCCGGCGGAAAGCACGGGGCTGACCCTGACCTCCTTTTTGAGCAAGGATCTGCTCTGCGGCAGCCACATCGGCAACGGCGATATTCATCTTTCCGCCGCCGAAAAAGGCTGGGTGGACGCGCCCTTCCGCACGGGGACATACCTCGGTTCCGGCGCGGCCACGCAGAACATCGAACTCGGCCTGCACCCCCGCGCCGTCTTCGCCTTCGCGGCGGATCTGCCAGTGGTTTACGCCAACTTCACCGGCGGCGCCGCGCAGTCGTATTTCGGCTACGCCACCCGCGAAGGCGGCACGCAGGGGCTTTCCGTCACAGCAACGGGCTTCCGTCTGCGCAGCGGCGCAGCCGTCGCAGCCGGCACCACCACAGCGGCGCTCAATCTGGCGTATACGCCGTATGTTTACTTTGCGGTGGCGTGAAAAGCGTTCCATTTCACGTACCGGGACACGGCGTGCCGTGTCCCGGCAACGTGCGGTATATTTCTATTTTCAGGTTGTACCCCGGCGTAGCCATGCCGGGGGTACAACCTTTGTTTGACATCCCCCCTATCTTGTGTTACAATAAGCATATTACATGCGGAAAAGGAGTTGACCAATATGTCCGGCGACCCTGGCGGTAGTACCTGGCGAAGACGCCAATATCATTGAACACGCGCCGCCGGGCAACGGTGTGCGCGGGGAAGGACGCGCCCACCATGATCAAATACTATAAGACCATCGAAAACCGCATCACTGAAATCCCGGCTCTGGAAGACGGCTGCTGGGTTTCCCTCATTGCGCCCACCGAAGCGGAGCTTTGCTACATTGAAGAAACCCTCGCCATCGACCGCAGCTTTACCCGCGCGGCATTGGATGAAGAGGAGGCTTCACGCGTGGAAAGCGAAGACGGCCAGACCCTGATCGTCATTGACTACCCGGTGCTGGAACGGGCCGAAAACCCCGGCAAGAACAAGAAAAAATCCAGCCATGAGGCCACGACGTATTACACCATGCCCATGAGCATGATCGTCGCCCAGCACCACGTGATCACCGTTTCGCTCAACCGCAACACCGTGGCCGAAGATTTCACATCCGGCCTGGTCAAGGGGGTCAACACGCAGTTCCGGACGCAGTTCGTGCTGCTGATCCTGCTGCGCATCGCGGGGCGGTATTTGCAATATCTTAAGCAGATCGATAAACTTTCCGCCCGGGTGGAAAGCGAGCTGCACAAATCATCGCGCAACGAAGAGCTGTTTCAGCTCCTGGGGCTGGAAAAATCCCTTGTGTATTTTTCCACCTCCCTCAAAGCCACCGAAAAAGTGCTGGAACGCCTGCTGCGCAAAAAGTACATCCGCCTGTATGACGAAGACCAGGATCTGCTGGAAGACGTGCTGGTGGAAGTCAAACAGGCTATCGAGATGTGCGATATTTACGCCAGCATCCTTTCCGGCACCATGGACGCCTTTGCCAGCATCATTTCCAACAACCTCAACATCGTCATGAAGGTGCTCACGGTGATCACCATCGTCATGGCCGTGCCGACCATCGTCTTCAGCTTCTATGGCATGAACATCGACGCGCTGCCGCTTGACGGCACGCCGCTGTTTGCCCTGCTGATTTCCCTGGTGTTTTCCATCCTGGCAGCCGTCGTGCTGACCAAAATGCGCTTCTATAAATAATTGAAAAACCGGGAGGGCTTCTATGTTCGCTTATTTTTCTGAATACCCCCTACAGCTGGCCGTGCTGGTTGCCGCGCTTTTGCTTTGCGTTTTCGTTTGGAGCAAGGCCTTGCGGGCGGCCAAAAAACACACCGCAGCCAAAACAAAGCTGATCGCAACCCTGGAATATGAAAAAAAGCTCCGGGCGGATTTTGCCACCCTGGAGCGGGATCGGCTGGCGCAAACGCCGCCGGAACGCCTGATTGAAGGCGTGTGCTGCCACATCCAAATGGCGCTGGAAAAAATCCCCGCCATGGCGGAAGCCTTCACCGCCCTGGAAGAACACGAGCGCCTGATCTATGCCCTGGGCTATGTGGTGCAGGATACCCGCAAGGGGCTGAGCCACTTCTTCCGCGCCAACGGCAAGCCCCTGGCGCCTGTGGCGTTCCGGGCGGTGGAACAGCTGGTCGGCGGCGAATATGCCGCGCTCTTCCACAGCGCCTACAACGCTTTTGATGAGAGCAACGAAGCGTTTTCCATCTCCAAAGAACAGGTAGAGGCCTGGGATGCGGCTTTTGAAGCGCTTTTACGCGGGCGCGAAGACCAGATATACACCGAAGCCAAAGATTATATTATTGCGCACTTTTAGGGCTGCGGTGGGAATAAAAGGCAGTAAATCAAGTTTTTTTTACATTATTTGCGAAACCGCTTGACATTTCCTTTTGAATCGTGTATATTAATAGGTAATTAATACCGTGTAGGGGAAAGGGATGGTTGTTCATGGCGATTGTGCAAAATGAGCATGAAAACGAAGACTCACAGGTGCGGCAAGAGCGACCGCAGGAGCCGGAATGTGATCTGAAGGAAAATGAGCGTAAGATTATAATGCTCCTGAACAAAGCGGCCACGCAGCCCGGGGATATGGAAGCTCTTGTCGGCGAAGGCATGGAACGTGAAGAATGGTATATACGCTATATGGTTGTGGAAATGCTCGGTCTGCAAATGGTGCTCAACACCAGCAATTATACGCCCGATGAACTACAGGCCTGGTTGGTTCCTTTTGCCCTCCACGATAGCAACAGCTACGTGCGCCGCGCCGCCGTCAAAAACCTGACGGATCTCCCCACGCTGAAAATGGCTGCCTGCCACGATGAAGACCCCAGCGTCCGCGCAAAAGCAGTGGAACAGCTACTCCGTTTTTTGGAAAACGGAGGTTTTGCTTTGGGTTCCAGCCGCAAGGCGGCAAGAAAAACGGCCGCACCAAACAAAACCCCACGGGCGCCAAAAGCGCCAAAAGCGCCCAAGGCTGCAAAGGAAAAGGAAGCGGAGCCGCAGCCCGAAAAAACCCGGCAGACACGTAAAAAAGCGAGCAGCACGCGTATGGCGGCCAACTAGTCAGTTAATATTTTAAGGATGAAAGGGATGATCGAATGGCAATCGCAAAACGGCCAACACGGCCGAACGATGGACTGGACGGGCAGCGGAGCGCCCAGGAGGAAGAGGTGCAGCGCCAGCGCGCGTTGGAACAGGAGAAGGATCGCATCCGCATCCTGGCCGAACAGCGCGGCCAAAACGAGCGCAGCATCATGGATGGCCTGGTGGAAACCGACACGCAGCCCCGTGCGCTTGAAGCGCTTGTGCAAAGCAGCCTTGAAGTCAACGAATGGTATCTGCGCTACATGGTGATCGAAAAGCTGGGGCGGCAGATCCTTTTGGCAAGTGATTACACCCAGGAGGAACTCCAGGCATGGCTCGTTCCGTTTGCTTTGAACGACGCCAATTCCTTCGTCCGCCGCGCGGCGATCAAACACCTGACGGATCTCACCGCACTGGCACAGGCTTCGGCAAATGACGCGGAGCCTTGCGTGCGCAAGCGGGCGGTCAAGCGCCTGTTCTGCTTTTTGGACGCCCCGGCGGCGCTGGAAGCGCTGGACGCAGTTTCGTGCCACGACCCCGAAGCCGAGCTGCGCCTGATGGCAGTGGAGCGCATCGTGGATCAAAGCGTGCTGGCCATCGTCGCAAAATCCGATGTGGAACCCACCATCCGCCAAGCTGCCACGCGCAAGCTCACCGGGCAGGATGTGCTGGCCTGGGTGCTGCTCAACGACCCCACCGTGCAGGTGCGTTCCACCGCAGCCGAGCGCATGACGGACGTGAGCGCCCTGGTGCAAACAGCGTTCGCCCTGAGCAACCCCGTCAAACAAGCGCCCGGCGCCGCCGAAGCGGCAGTGGACGAACTGGCAGGCCTGGAAGAAGCCCTGGAAATTTAGGCGGCTGTGCCGCTTGCAGACCACTGTGCATGAAATTTTTGGGCGGGGTACCTTTGGTACCCCGCCCTGTTTTTTGTTGTTATTGCCCGCGGTTTAAATATTCGATTTTGACGTCCTCCGGCAAACCATAGTATTGGTTGAACGCGCTTTGGATGCTGCGGCTTTTCGGCTCCGCATCCAGCGCGTAAACGAGGAAGCGCAGCGGCGTGTGGCGCAGGGTGATCACCGTGTTCCCCTGCGCAACCTGGGTGCGTACCCGGTCGATTTTATGGCGGTACGCGGCAAAAACGGTGGCGTAACCGGCCAGATCCAGCGCCATAACGAAGGCAAGCGCGATAGCCAAACCCCGGTTGCCGGTGGCGGAAGGCGCAGGGGCGGCGGCGGCAAAGAGCTTTTGCGCCGCCAGCAGCAAAAGCACTGCCGCCATGCTGAAGCAGCGTGACCCCACGGGGAAAACGACCGCCAGCGGCGCCGTTAAAGTAAGCAGCGCCGCCAGGTAAAACCAGGCCGTTTTGCTTTTGGGGATCGCCGCAAATGCGCGGCGGTTGCGCTTGCGTAGGCGGAGCAACAAAAAGGCAAGCAAAAGCAGCGCCGGTAGGCAGGCCGCCAAAAAGCCCCCTGCGATGGAACCCAGTGTGGCAAGCGGATTCCATTCCAGGCGCTGGTAACGCTGCTCGCCCCGCAAAATTTGCAGGTATGCCCCGTTGCTGAACATCAGCACCGCGCCCGCAGCGGCGGCGCAGAGCCAAAGGGATGGCGCCAGCAAAAACCGCCCGGTTTTGCGGCGGTGAAAAAGCACCGCAAACCCTGCAAGCCCCAGGGCAAACAGGGTGTAGTGTTCCATAAAAAGCTGGCCGGCAAAACCCAGGAGCAGGAGGATGGCACAGCGCAAAAACGATTTCCACCGGCTGGTTTGGGTTTTGGGGAAAAACACAAGATACGCGCAACAGAGCAGGAGCGCGACAGGGATCTCGTAATTGGTGAAGGCTGAGGTCCAAACAATATTCTGGATGAACAGCGGGCAGGGAAGGAGGAGCGCTATGGCGCAAAGCCGGAGGAAGCGAACATCCTGGTTGCCGGAAATTTTTTGGAGCAGCGCCAGGATACCCGTCAGCACCAGCGCCTTGGCAGGGGGCAGCAGCCAAGTCGCCCGCAGCAGCGCAAAGGCGAAGAGGTTGCCCAAATAACGGCCGTTGTAATCGGCAAAGCCGCGTTGCAGCAGGGCAAGACCGTCGCCCGTCGCCCAGCCCCAATCATCAGGGGAGGGAACAAAAAAGAAGGCCAGCAACACGGTGAACGCAAAAAACACAAAATAGAACGCCCGGAAGGCGGTTACGGTTCCTCGTTTGGCCATCGCTCCTCCTTCGGCTCCAAAACCTCCCGCGCCAAAAAGATGGGGCGGCGCTTGCTTTCTACGTATGTTTTGGCCAGGTATTCCCCCAGCACGCCCATGAAGAACAGTTCCATGCCGCCGAGCAGGAGGATCAGCACCACCAGCGTGGCGTAGCCGGGGATGGTGATCCCGTAGGCCAGCTTTTGGATGATCACCACGACCATATAAACCAGCGAAGCCAGGGCGGCGCCCACCCCCGCAAAAACCGCCAGCCGCAGCGGCATGGTGGTGAACGAAACGATGCCGTCAAAGGCATATTTAAAGAGCTTCCACGTCCCCCACTTGGTCTTCCCGGCATGGCGTTCCCGCGCGGTGTAGGGGATGTAGTGCGTCCGAAACCCGACCCAGGAGAAGATGCCCTTGGAAAATCGGTTGTGTTCCCCCATTTCCAAAATCGCATCCACCATCGTGCGCCGCATGGTGCGGAAGTCGCTTGCGCCCTGCACAAACTCGATTTCCGTGACGCGGTTCATCAGGGCATAAAAGCCGCGCTTGAGCAGCACTGTGAGCGCCCCCTCGCTGCGCTGTTCCTGGAAGGCGGCGACGCAGTCGTCCTCTTCGTTGGCGTCGAGCCAGCGCACCATTTCCAGCGCAAGCTCCGGCGGTTGCTGAAGGTCGGCGTCAATCAGCGTGACCAGTTCGCCTTGGGCGTGGCGCAACCCGGCAAAAATGGCGGATTCCTTGCCGAAGTTGCGGCTGAAGCGCACCAGCCGGATGCGCTGCGCCGAACGCGCACGCAGTGACTTGAGCGTCTGCCAGGTGCCGTCCCGGCTCCCGTCGTCAACAAAAACCATCTCATAAGCAAAGCCGCAGCCCGCAAAGGCCGCTTCCACTGCATCGTGCATGGCCTCCACATTTTCAGCCTCATTGTAGCAGGGCATCACCAAGGAAAGGTGCATCATATTCAACCCGTCCCTCCAACTATTATTTATTACTTGTTACTTATTATCTGCGCAATGAGCCGCTGCGTGCAATACCCGTCACAGGCGGACATGAAGCGTTGGCGGAAGCGCGTCACCCGCGCAGGATCGAAGCGACGCTCCAGCAGCTCCCGCTGTATGCCCTCCACCACTTGCGCCGAATCCGTCACAACGTCCCCCGGCACAAAGCTCTGGTAGGGGTAGTAAAAACTCCGGGCGGCGTCGTATGCTTCCAGGTCATAGGCATAAAAGAGCATCGGCCGCCCCAGCAGGGCATATTCAAAAATGAGGGAAGAATAATCCGCAAGCAACAGATCGGCCGCGCAAAGCAGGGTTTCGATGGGCAAGCGGCGTGCGTCAAAGGCAAAATCCTGCGTTGCATCGTCCGCCAGCGAAACATCCACCTTGGGGTGGGGTTTGAGCAGCAAAGCGCAGGTTTCGCCCAGCTGCGCCGCCAGCAAAGGGAGATCCAGCGCAGCATCGTGGCGGGATTCGGCAATGCTGTTCCCCCGGAAGGTGGGGGCATAGAGCAAAATCTTCCGCGCGCCGATACCCGGGAACGCCGCCAGCACGGCTTTGCGCGATTGCGCGATGAATTCCCGGTCAAAATAGACGTCCGTGCGCGGCGCACCCCAGGCGTGGATGCGCTCCGGCGGGCAGCGGAACGCTTCGGCATAGCAGGGGATCACCTCCGGCGCGGAAACGCAGACGTGGGTGTAATGCCGGTGCATGGGCAGCCACCGGAGTTCCCGCCGGCCCGGCCCCCAGGCAAAATTAACGGTGGAATACCCGAATTTTTTGAATGCGCCGCAGCCGTGCCAGACCTGCACCAGCGCCGTACCCGTGCGCGGGCGACAAGCCAGGGAGGGCGAAAAGGCCTCGTCCACAAACAAAACCCTGGCGCGGGCGTAATCAAAAAAGAAGCGGGCGCTGCGCAGGTAATGCTTCCACTTGGCTTCCTGCCGCTTGCCAAAATAGCGGCAATCAAAGCCCTCGGCGGCCAGCTGCGCCATCAGCGGGCGAAAATTATCGGTCGGTTCCGCCCAGGATTCGTTGCCGAACAGCACCAGCCGCGGGTCGATTGGCCGCAGGCAGCCCAAGCGATACAGCAACGGCCAAAGCAAGCGCACCAAACAAAGGCGCAGCACAAACCGCAGCGCCTTTTTGATTTTCCCCACTGCAACACCCCCTCCCCCCGCCGCCAAAACGACACTGTTTTTTGTATGATGACAGTATAGCACAATGCGCGGGAAAATTCAAGGGCGGAAAAACGGGGGCGCACGGCAGTCTAACTATTCTTCATCTGAAAGCCAACCGTGCTGCGCTCCGCGGCCACTCCCTTTTTTTTTGATGGCTTGCTATCTTCGCCAATTTGTGGTATACTGGTTGCAGATTTAGAATAGAAGGTGGTGTAACGACCATGAAACCACGTAAAATGCTCGGCGATTGGCGCGGCGAAAGCATCCAGCGCCTGATGCAGCTGATCGAAACCCAGAGCAAAGAAACCCTTGTCCGCTGGACGACCGGCTATGCCCGGCAGCAGCTGCTGCCAATTTACGAAAAGCATTGCCCCGACGACGCCCGCCCCCGCGCCGCGCTGGATGCGGCGCAGGATTGGCTGGGCGGCAACATCCCCGTTGCGCGGGTGAAGCCGCTCTTCAAGGGGTGCTTTGCGGCTGCTCAGGCGGCGGAAAAGAACCCGGATGCGGCGGCGCACTACATCGCGCAAGCGGCCGCACGGGCGATCTATGCGGCCGTCAACACGGCGGCTTTCCCCACAATGTCCATCAACATCGCCTATTACGGCGCGACGGCAATCGCCTACGACCGCGTGGGCTGGGAAGAAGCTGCCGAAATTTACGACGCAATCGCCGAAGCGGTGTTTGCCGAAGAAATTGCCGCCTTACAGGCCATCGCGGTGGAAGAAGAGCCGAACCCGGCGAAGATCAAGTGGGATAGCTGAACGTGCGCACTTGAAGGAGAACATCATGCCGGAGCAATCAACTTCCCTAACGAACAAGAACCCCCGTATTGCGCAATATAAAGATGACCTGCGTGCGCGCTATGCGCAGGAAAATCAAACGGCGCAAAAGGGGCAAATTGTTTTCGTTGGGTCTTCCCTGATGGAGATCTTTCCAATCGAAGAAATGCAAAAAACCCTTGGCCTGGATAAAGCGATTTATAACCGGGGGATTCGCGCAACGACGACGGCGGAACTGCTGGCGGCGATGGACGTCTGCATTTTTGATTTGGCGCCGCGCAAAATTTTTATCAATATTGGTTCAAATGACGTCGGCTACAACGTCCCCGAATCCACTTTCCTTGCGAATTATGACGAGATTCTGCGGCAGTGCAAAGAAAAGCTGCCGCAGACGCAGGTCTACGTGATGGCGTATTACCCTGTCAATCCAGCGATGGATTCCGTGCCGCGCACGAACGCAATGCTTGCAGCAGCAAGCGAAAAAGTGGCGCAGCTGGCGCAAAAGCACCGCTACGCATTCATCAACGTCAACACAGGCTTAACCGACGCAGACGGGAATTTGCGGAAAGAACTCACGTTTGACGGGGCGCACATGTATCCCGCAGGGTATGAAATTGTGCTTGCGAATATGAAGCAGTATTTTTGAGCAAGCAAAATGTATGGCACAATAAAGCTCCGGGCGACTAGCAGTCACCCGGAAAACTGGCTTTGTGCACTGGCTGTAAAATATCAGCGCGGCGGTCTGGTTGCCTGTCAAGGCTTCTTGCAATGAACTATTTGACGTGGATTCTTGCACACGTCAATCTAATTTGGGCTAAAAACTTCACTT
>JAITNG010000202.1 GCA_031290595.1 Oscillospiraceae bacterium | reverse complement strand
CAAGCGGCGTGAAGGGCATCCCAAACGACGGCATGAACGTCAAAATGGCACGCAAATCCAAGGATGCTGCGCACGGGCTTTGGCTGATGCTCAAAATCAACGCAGCGCTTGCGCAGGGCAAGCGTTTGCGGGATTTTGCGCAGAACACATTTTGTGTTCCGCCGGATGCAGACATGAAAAACTATCTTGTTGCCCATATCTGCTTTTTGGAGGCAGGACGCCGCGAGGATAGCGGCGATTTTGCGGGCTGCGTCGCAATTTACAACAGCATTGACCTGGAATGTCTGCCCGGCTTCTACCGCAACAGCGCCCTGCTGGATGTACTCTATTACGCCATCGTGCATCAGCCGGACGCCGCGCTCGCGGAGGAAATTATGGCGCGCAAGGGCATTGCAAAATTCCTGGCCAGAACAAAAACGCCCGCCATGCTGCGCATTTCTGCCGCCTATGCGTTTTACCGCAAGGGCAACCGCACCGAAGGGCGCAAGCAACTCGAAAAGGCAATCAAAGTGAACAACAGCACCCCCAACAGGGGCATTGCGGCCATGGAAGCCGACCAGCTTGCCCTTTTGGAAGCGAAATTTGCGGAAGAGGAAGCACAAAATGATCATCCTTGGCATTGACCCCGGGTACGCCATCGTCGGCGCGGGGGTGGTGGAATACGCCGCCAACAGGTTCCGCTTTTTGGAAGCCACGGCGGTCACCACCCAGGCGGGGGAACCCTTCCCCGCCCGGATTGCTGCGGTTTATGACGGCGTGGCCGCCCTGATTGCGCGCCACAAGCCCGCCGCCATGGCCATCGAAAAGCTGTTCTTCAACACCAACACCACCACGGCCATCGACGTCGCCCAGGCGCGGGGGGTGATCCTCCTGGCGGCGCAACAGGCGGGCGTGCCGGTGTTTGATTACACGCCCTCGCAGGTCAAACAGAGCGTGGTCGGCTATGGCCGCGCCGAAAAGCAGCAGGTGCAGGAAATGACCCGCCTGCTGCTGCATCTTTCCGCTTGCCCCAAACCCGACGACGTGGCCGACGCCCTGGCAATCGCCATCTGCCACGCGCACAGCAACGGCTCGCGCTGGCGGGATGCGTGACCGGGGGGGCGTTTTTTAGAGCAGGAATAGTGTATAAGGGAGGCTAAAACCATGTTCTACAGCATCAAAGGCACGGTTGTGCATCTGGAAGACGGCATGGCGGCGGTGGAATGCGGCGGCGTTGCCTATGCCTGTTCCACCACGGCCAATACCCTGGGCAAGCTCGCCCTGGGCGAACA
Source organism: Oscillospiraceae bacterium (assembly GCA_031290595.1). GTDB lineage: Bacteria > Bacillota > Clostridia > Oscillospirales > Acutalibacteraceae > WRMQ01. The sequence goes on along the minus strand of JAITNG010000202.1, from coordinate 14,483 downwards.
GGCGGCGCTTTATACGCATCTGAACGTCCGCGAGGATGCGGTGGAGCTTTTCGGCTTCGCCACGCGCGAAGAACTGGATTGCTTCCGCAAGCTGGTCGGCGTCACCGGGGTGGGGCCGAAGGCTGCGCTGGCGGTGCTTTCCGCCTTTACGCCGGAACAGCTCGGCTTCTTTATCGCGACCGGGGATTCCAAGGGCATCACCCGGGCGCAGGGCGTGGGGCCAAAGCTCGCGCAGCGCATGGTGCTGGAACTCAAGGATAAGCTCACAAGCTACCCGGCGGGCGGCATAAAATCACACGGCGGCGCGGATTTCACAGGCAACGGGGTCCCCGGCGGCGAAGCCCTGGAAGCCCTGCTTGCCCTGGGTTACGCCCCGGCGGAAGCCGCCCTGGCGCTGCGGGGCTTGCAGGACGGCCTGACAACCCAGGAAAAGATACGCCAGGCGCTCAAAACACTCAGCGATTGACGACGGACGATGCGTTGCATGGGGGGACTTTTATGATTGAACTGACCCACATCACAAAAACATTCAAGGTTGCCCGGCGGGGCAAGGGCGCCGGCGCCGCCGTCAAGGCGATGTTCCACCGGGAATATAAGCTGGTTCATGCGCTTGATGATGTTTCGTTCCACATCGGCCGGGGCGAAATTGTGGGCTACATCGGCCCCAACGGCGCGGGCAAATCCACCTCCGTCAAGGTGATGAGCGGCATCCTGGTGCCGGAAAGCGGCGCGTGCGAGATCATGGGCTACACCCCCTGGAAGCAGCGGCGGGAATACGTGCGCCACATCGGCGTGGTGTTCGGCCAGCGCACCCAGCTTTGGTGGGACGTCCCCGTTCAGGATTCGTATGACCTGCTGCAAGCCATCTATAAGATCCCCAACGAGCGGTTCCGTTTGACCTGCGAAATGCTCACCGAAACTTTGGGGCTGGCGGATTTTTTGCAAACGCCGCTGCGGCAGCTGAGCCTTGGCCAGCGGATGCGGGCGGAAATCGCCGGTTCGCTGCTGCATGAACCCGAAATCCTCTTTTTGGATGAACCCACCATCGGCCTGGACGCCGTATCCAAGCTGGCGGTGCGGCAATTCATCAAGCAGCTCAACGCCGAGCGCCAGGTGACGGTGATCCTCACCACGCACGATATGCACGATATTGAAGCGCTGACCGACCGCATTTTGCTCATCGGCAAGGGCAAAATCCTGCACGACGGCTCCATGGCGGGCGTGAAGCATCGCTTCGATACCTACCGCACGCTGACCCTCACCTTTACGCCGCACACGGAACCCGTTCCGCTGGAACACGCCGAACTGTGCAGCTGGAGCGCCGAACGCGCCGTCTACCGCCTGGATACCGCAAAAACGACCGTATCCCAAGCGATCACAGCGCTTGGGGGGCAGCTAAACATATTGGATATGACCAGCGAAAACCCGCCTGTGGAAGAGATCATCGCAGGGCTATACCGGGAGCATAACATATGAGGGTCAGTATAAGCCATCTAAATCCCTACCTGGCGCTGTTCAGGATACGTATGATTGCCGGGCTGCAATACCGTGCGGCGGCCTGGGCGGGCGCAGCCACGCAGTTTTTTTGGGGCTTTATGCTGCTTTCGATTTATCTTGCGTTTTACCGCAGCGGCGGCGGGGAACCCCCGATGCCCTGGCCGCAGCTGGCGAGTTATATCTGGCTGCAACAGGCGTTTTTGGCGCTCTTTGGGCTTTGGTGGCAGGATAACGAACTGCTCAGTTCCATCACAAACGGCCATGTGGCCTACGAGCTTTGCCGCCCCTGCGATCTTTATGCGTTCTGGTCCACCCGGTTGCTGGCGATGCGGCTTTCCAATGTGGCGCTGCGCTGCCTGCCCATTTTGACCGTCACGTTCTTTTTGCCCGCGACCTACCGCCTTTCGCCCCCTGCGGGCGTGGCGGGGCTTTTGCTGTTCCTGCTCTCCATAACGCTGGCGGCGCTGCTGAACGTCGCCGTTTCCATGTTCGTCTACATCCTCACCTTCATCACGCTTTCCCCGGTGGGTTCGCGTCTGCTCATCGGCGTCGCGTCGGAATTCATGATGGGCAGCATTATCCCCATCCCCCTGATGCCGGTTTGGATCCAACGCCTGCTGAATTTCTTCCCGTTCCGCTATATCTCCGATTTACCCCTGCGCCTGTGGAGCGGTAACATTTACGGGCGCGAGGCGCTATTCCAGATCATGGTGCAGCTGGCCTGGCTGGCAGGGCTGTGCGTGCTGGGGCATGTGTGCTTCAGGCGGGTGTGCAAGCGGGTCGTGGTGCAGGGCGGGTGAAGGGGTTGCTTTTTGATACATAAAAGTGTATACTAATACCGAAAGAAAGGCGGTGTGCATCTTGGAAATCAATGGCGAGATCCAGCAGATTTCTGAAATTATTCAGAAGACCATACAGGTGGAGCGGATTTATTTATTCGGTTCCTATGCCTATGGGCAGCCGAACAAGGGCAGCGATTATGATTTTTTTGTTGTGACGCCTAACGATTCCGTCCGCCCCAGGGAAGTGACCCGTAAAATCCATTGGGCAGTGGCGCAAACGCCGTTGATGACGCCAATTGATGTGCTGGCGTCCACGGCGGATCGTTTTGATGAAATGAAAAAGCTCAACACACTCGAACGCAAAATTGCCAGGGAAGGAGTATTGCTTTATGAGCGAGCATGACGTTTTGCAGCAATGGCTGCAAAAAGCGGCGGACGACCTGGAAAGCGCTGCTGTTTTGCTGAAAGCCGGGTTGCTGGCAAACGGTTGCTACCACGCGCAGCAAACCGGCGAAAAGGCTCTGAAAGCCTATTTATCCCTTTGCGAAGAGGATGTTCCCTATTCCCACAACCTTTCCATCCTTTGCAAACTTTGCGCGGAAAAGGACGGCAAGTTTCTTGAAATCCTCAGCCCGGCGTCTGATTTGACGGATTATGCCGTAAACACACGCTACCCTGGCGATGACAGTGTGAGCGAAGCCGAAGCGGAAGACTGCATACAAAAGGCGCGTCAAATATTCATGTTTGTGCAGGAACATTTGGATTTTCCCGAAGGTGCCCCATGCTCTACCTAAAATACCTGAAAATGAACCTCCGCTCTTTCCTGCAATACCGGCTCAATACCTTTTTGGCTGTGTTGGCGCAGTTCCTTTCCTCCGCTGTTGCTTTTGCGGGGGTTTATTTGCTGTTTGACCGCTTCGGCAGCCTGGGCGGGTGGAGCCTGGGGGAGGTTTCGCTCTGCTTTGCTGTGACGTTGAGCGCCTTTGCCATCACCGATTGCGTTGCACGGGGGTTCGATGTGTTTTCCGGCTCCGTCAAAAGCGGCGATTTTGACCGCATTCTTTTGCGCCCGCGCGGCACCGTTTTGCAGGTGATGGGTTCCCACTTTGAACTGAGCCGTTTGGGTCGCTTGCTGGAAGCCCTTCTGGTGCTGGTGCTGGCCGTGCGCTGGCTGGGGCTGGCGTGGGATTTCCCCAAAGCGCTGACGCTGCTGCTGATGCTCCTCGGCGGCGCCTGCACCTTCACGGGGATATATATTTTGGGTGCGGCGGTCTGCTTCTTCACCGTGGAAGGCCTGGAGTTCCTCAATATTTTCACCCACGGCGGCCGGGAGCTTGCGTCCTATCCGCTGACGATTTTCAACCGCTGGCTGCGGCGGTTCTTCACATTTATTGTACCATTTGGTTGCATGAATTACCTGCCGCTGCTGTATCTCACAGGCCGTGCGGAGCAGCACGCCGCGCTCTATATGCTCACCCCCCTGTTGGGTGTGGCCTTTCTGTTCCCCTGCGTGCTGGTCTGGCGCATGGGGGTCAAACGATATTTGAGTACGGGGAACTGAAGCGGTCACTTTGCCCACAGGATTTCTTCCCGCAGCAGCACGGGGCCGTCTTTGCAGATGCGCTTGTAGCCCGCCGTTGTTTTGCAGGAACAGCCCATGCACGCGCCGAAGCCACAGGCCATGCGCTGTTCAAAGCTGAACTGTGCGCAGCCCGGGGGCAGCGGCGGCGCGGCGGAATAGAGCGCGCGCAGCATCGGTTCCGGTCCGCAGGCATAAAGCGCGGCGGGGGAGCTTTGGAGCAGGGGCAGCGCATCGGTGACGAAGCCCTGCACCCCGGCGGAGCCATCCACCGTGGTGAGGATCACATCATCGCACACGGCGGCGAATGCATCCAAATAGAACGCCTCGGCAGCCGTGTTGAAGCCCAGGATAGCGACCGGCGCATGCCCCGCTGCGCGGAGCTGTTTGGCCAGGCCATAGAGCGGCGGCGTGCCGACCCCGCCGCCCACCAGCAGCGATAGCGCATTTTCTTGCATAGGCAGTGTAAATCCGTTGCCCAGGCCGGTGAGCGCATCGAGCGTTTCGCCCGGCCGTGCGGCGGCGAGCTTTGCCGTGCCGTCGCCCACAATCTTATAAATCAACGTGAGCGTGCGAGCATCCCAATCGCAGATTGAGATGGGTCGCCGCAGATAAAACCCTTCCAGTCGGATATTCACGAATTGCCCGGGGGTTTGCGGTTCCTGGTCGGGCGCGTCCACCGGCAGTTCCAGCACAAGGCACTGGACGTTTTGCGTCAGCGGCCTGTTTTCACGGATGTTATATTCCTGTTGGCGCATATATGCCCTCCTGCAAATTTAGATCAATCGCATGGCCGTCGTGCCACAGGCGGTGCGGCGCGCCGTAGACGCGTCTGCCCGCAAACGGCGTGGCACGCCCCTGGCTGGCGAATTTTTCCGGGTCAATGGTGTAGGCGGTTTCCAGGTCAAAGGCGCACAGGTCGCCCTGCGGGAGCTGTATCCCCATCCAGCGCGCCAGGAGTTCCCCCGGGCGCAGGCTCATCAGTTCCATCAAACGCGCAAAGGGCAACCGCCCCGGCTTCACCAGATAAGTATATAGAAGGGCAAAGGCGGTTTCGAGGCCGACGATGCCGAAGGCGCTGCCCGCAAGGCCGCGGCCTTTCTCCGCCCGGGTGTGGGGGGCATGGTCGGTGGCGATGCAATCGATGGCGCCATCCAAAATCCCCGCCAGCAGCGCCGCCTGGTCTTCCCGGCTGCGCAGCGGCGGATTCATCTTGAAGCGGCCGTCTTCCTCCAAATCCCCGTCGTTCAGCAGAAGGTAATGCGGCGCAGTTTCCGCCGTCACGTTTACGCCCTCCGCCTTTGCCCGGCGGATCAGCTCCACGCTCTCTTTGGTGGAAACGTGGCAGACGTGGTAGCTGCACCCCGTCTGCCGGGCAAGCTCCAGATCCCGCGCCAGGGGAACCCATTCGCTGGCGGCACAGATGCCCCGGTGGCCGTGCGCCGCAGCGTATGCGCCCGCATGGATGTATCCGCCGCCCAGCAGGCTCTGGTCTTCGCAGTGCGAAATGATCGGCTTGCCGAGCGCTGCGGCGGTTTCCATCGCCCGGCGCATCAGTTTGCCATCCTGGATCCCCACCCCGTCATCCGAAAATCCACAGACGTTGGGCGCAAGGGCTGCCATATCGGCCAGTTCGCCGCCGCCCTTTTGCCCCTGCGTGATCGCCCCCACGGGGTAAACGGAAATCACCGCATCCCGGCGGATGATTTCCAGCTGCGCCGCAAGGTGTTCCGCGCTATCCGGCGGCGGATTCAGGTTGGGCATGGCGCACACTTGCGTAAAACCGCCCCGCGCCGCCGCCCGCGTCCCGCTGGCAATTGTTTCTTTGGCCGGGAAGCCGGGTTCGCGCAGATGCACGTGCAAATCCCGCAAGCCGGGCGTAAGCACCAACCCCGTCAGGTCTGTTGCAGTTGCATCCGCCTGGGGGAAAGCGCCGGGCGCACCGTAGGCGACCGCGCCGCATTCCAGGCAAACGTCGAGCGCTTCCAGCGCCCCGCCGCGCAGGACCTTTGCGCCCCGCAATAGCTGCTTCATGTGGAATCCACCCCCTTTGCCAATATTTTAGCAGATTTCCGGGGGATTGTAAAGCGCGATCCCCCTTTTTTGTTGCCAAAACAAGGCAAATGAGGCGAAAAAATAAAAAATACTTGTAAAACAAAAAATAACTGTTGACAAATCGAAGAAACTAAGGTATGATTAATTGGGCGTGAAGGAAATCAGCAGGGATGCGCCCGGTTTAGGAGCGGCTATGGAAGCGGAACCGGCATGGGAACCCGATGCGTTGGCGGCGTTGAGCGATGAAGCGCTGGTGCAACTGGTGCAGGCGGGCAACCCCGGGAGCGCGGAAGCCTTCGGGCTGTTGCTGGAACGGATCACGCCGGTGATCAACGCCCGTGTGAACCACTTGAGCGGCCACAAGGCGGGCGAAAACCGGGAAGACCTGGTGCAAGAAGGCGTGATGGGCTTCCTCAGCGCAGTTTCAGCCTACCAAAGCGCGCGCGGCGCTTCCTTCAGGACGTTTGCTTCGGTTTGTGCCGGGAATCGCATTGTTTCGGCATTGCGGCGCGGCGGCAAGGCGGTGCAGGTGGTTCCGCTGGTGGAAAGCGACCTCCCCGCAGCGGCGGCGGCGGAAGACCCGCAGGAACTGTTCTTCGCGATGGAAGAAACCCGGCGCATGGCAGAAGTGATCCAGAACCAACTGACGGAGCTGGAGCGCGGGGTGATGGGGGCCTTCCTGGCAGGGGAACGCTACGAAGCGATAGCCCAGCGGATGGGGATCCGCACCAAAGCGGTGGATAACGCCTTGCAGCGCGTCCGCAAAAAATTGCAACAGCTGCGCGAATAGTAGCCAGCGTCAGCACATCAAAAATTGTCCTAGTAGCTTATTGAAGAGCGGCGATGCAAATCGCAGGTGGCGGAGCAAGACCGCCCAAGGGCGTAAAAAATTTTTTTCAAGCGAGGTAGATCAGCACATGTTCGAAGACAAGACTCTCATCTGCAAGGACTGCGGCAACGAATTCATCTTCACCGCCGGTGAACAAGAATTCTACGCGGAAAAAGGCTTCGAGAACGAGCCTGGGCGCTGCAAAAACTGCCGTGACTCTCGGAAACATTCCGGGCGTGGCGGCGGCGAGCGCGAAACCTACGAAGCCACATGCTCCGCCTGCGGCGGCGTTGCCCGCCTGCCCTTTAAGCCCCGCGACGAAGGTCGCCCGGTTTATTGCAGCGAATGTTTCGCGCGGCAGAAGGAGAACGGATAACACTTTTCGGCGTTTATCCGGCGAGGCGCAACATGTGCTTTGTGGGTTTAACCGGTAAGTCTAGTCCAAACAAAGGGTTGCCCTGGGAGAAATCCCAGGGTGATTTTTTTGTCTGCGCCCGCAAAGAAATGCTTGCAAATCCTGCAAACCCGTGCTATTATGAAGTCAACGCATCTTATCTTGGGCTTGGGAGGTTGGCAACGCACACGGCTTGGATAGGCGTTGAATAGCATTCAACGCAATTTTAATAACGGCCACGGCGGAAATGCTTCGTTGTAGGTACCTGGCCACGGCGGGGCTTTAAAATAACGGCTTTAATTTAGGAACATAAAGAAAGGCGGATTATAAGCAATGAAAAAAAGAAACACAACTGCCGCACTCGCAATTTTAGCTTTCCTGCTTGCTTCCCTGCTCTTCGGCTGCACACCCACAAGCATACCCCCTGATCCTTCATCTACCACAGAAAAGGGGGTGCAGGAATATCGTGCCGAGAAGGACGGCCTGGAACTGACCGTTTTGCTGCCGCCTGTTGTGCAAGCGGGCAAGGAATTCACGCTGACCGCAACCGTTCGCAATTTATCGGATGCAGATGTTGTTTATGTGTTGCCGAGCAGCAGCCCGGATATGCATTTTGAAATTCGCGTTACAATTGCAGAAAACGGCAAAAAATTTATGGATGTCGATACTTTTGGAGTGTCATTTGACGAAGCGCTCAAAATTGCAACACTGGAAGCGGGCGGGCAATTTGCCGAAACGGTTCGTTTTCTCCCCGGCTGGCTGATTGATAGCAGCTTTGGTGTTGTGTACGACAAGATCACGTGGTTCCCCGCAGGAACCTACGAAGGGGTGGCAACGTTTTTCTGGGGGGAGGATTGCGAAAACGCCGTGTTGGTCACGTTCCCTGTGGTTATCCAGTAGTAGCAGTGCGCACCCGCACACGGCAAAACGCCGCCTTTCCGCCCCCACCCAAAATCAACAGCACCTGCGGCGCAGCTGGCCAGCTGCGCCGCAGGTGCTTCCACAATATTTTGTGGTTTGGGTCTTGACGAGGGGCAGAAGTTGTGGTATACTATTTTTGCTGCTCCGCTTTGACGACCTTGCGGAAGACGGAAACGTGGCTGGATGCTATGACCTTATCGATGTGCATGGAGCCGAAGAACCAGCGGCGGAATTCGCAGCACTTGCCCAGTTCTTCAAAATAGGTGTTCAAGCCTGTGGGTTCGGTGCTTTGCACCTGGCTCTTGAGCTGGAGGAAGCCCTTGATCTTCATCGGCGGTTCGTGGGTGGCGATGTAATCCACCTTGCCGCCCGCTTTTTCCAGCGCGGTGGCCGCTTGCTGCAACTCTTCGTGCGAGGGCATCTCCCAGCGCATATGGTTGTCATCCTTTGCGCGCAGTTCATCATCCGGGCTGATGCCGCCGCCCATGGTGAAGAGCGTCTTGCCATCGATGGTGAAGACCTGCCCGCGCATCAGGTGATAGAGCCGTCCGCTGATCTGGTGCGCCTGGCCGCCGTTCCATTCCACCACGGGGTATTGGTTGAGCAGCTCAAAGTTTTCGTGCGCTCCATCGATGAAGCAGAGGTTGTATTTTTGCTTCCCCAGTTTTTTGAGCATCGCCTTTTCGGCCTTGGAACCATCCCAGATGAAGCCGAAATCCCCGCAAACGACGAGGGTGTCGCCCTTTTTGAGGGGGTGCATCTCCGCCTGGCGGAAACGGGTCAGGTCGCCGTGCATGTCCCCCGTGAAGAAAATCATCGGCTTTCATACCTCCCTGTCATAATTCTTTCAATTGGTATCATACTACATTTCGGGTGGATTTGTCTATGGAAAAACAAAGAAAATTTTTTATACCTGTGCAGCTTTTGGCGCGTGCGTCAAAAGCGAGCATTTCTATTGGCTTAATTTTGGCTGTATTGTTGTGCAGCTGGCTCCCGGCGGGGGCGGCGTTCAATTCCTTGCTCAAGGAGATCCCGAAGCTCACCGGGCAATCGGAGATTTTGTTGCTGCTGAGTTTGGATGACGGCAGCGTCATTTTCAGCCAGAACGAAAACAAGCAGAGCGCACCGGCGTCGCTGACCAAGCTGGTGACGGCGATTTTGACGCTGGAAAACTGTGCGGATACGAAAACCGTGCTGACGCTCCGGCAGGAAATTTTTGAAACCTACAATGCCTTCGATAGCTCCAATGCCGGGCTGTTGGCGGGCGAAGAACTCAGCGTGGAAGAGCTGCTCTATTGCCTGTTGCTGCCCAGCGCAAACGAAGCGGCGCAGGTGCTGGCCGATTCCGTCGGCGGCGGCGAAGCGCCCGGCAGCGCGAAGGAAAACATTGCGCGGTTTGTGGCAATGATGAATGATTTTGCCGCGCGGCTGGGCTGCACCAACACGCATTTTGAAAACGCGCACGGCCTGGATGCGGCGGGGCATCTGACGACGGCGGCGGATATTGCGAAAATCCTGCGCTATGCGTTGAGTGCGGATTTCCCCGGCAACGCGCTGTTTGAAACCATCGTCGCCACGCGTGAACACAAGCTCCCGGCCACCAACAAGCACGGTGCGCGCAACATCTATAGCACCAATCTTATGCTCAACGCGGCCAGAAAAGAATATTATCTCCAGGGGATCGCCGGGATCAAGACCGGCCACACATCCCAGGCGGGGGAATGCATCACGGCGATGGCTTCGCGCGACGGCTTCAAATACCTTTGCATCGTGATGCGGGGGCAGCAGGCCGCGCTGGAAAGCGGCGGCGCGAAGTTCAACACGGCGTTCATCGATTGCAAGGCGCTGCTGGATTGGAGCTTTGCGCACATCCGCTACCAGCGGGTCGTCCCGGCGGATACCGTGGTGGGCGAACTGCCCGTGGCCTTGGCGCGTGCCACCGACCATGTGCAGCTGGTGCCGCAAACGCCGCTTTCCGCCCTGGTGCCGGAAGGTGTGGATAGCGGCAGCGTCTATATCGAAATGATCCAGGAAGACCCGCCCAGGGAACTGACCGCGCCGATCAAAAAGGGCGAGGTGCTGGCACAGGCGCGGGTGCTTTACGCCGGGCAGGAATTTGCGCGGATCGACCTTGTCGCCTCAGAAACCATCAACCGCAGCGCTTCCATGTATTTGGTGGAACTGGCCAAACAGGCGATTGGCAACCGCATCACGCACCTGCTGCTCATCGCGGTGATCTTTGTGGCGGTGCTGTATCTGGTGGCGATTTACCTCAAAGGGCGCAGCAAACGGCAAGAAAAGCAGATGCGCGTCCTGCCGGACATCCAGCCGGGCGGGAAGAAGAAATAATCATAAACAAGGAGAAACCCCGATGGAACAACTTGAACTGATCCTGCGCCGCCCCAACAAGGCGCTCTACCGCCGGGGGGATGAAACCGTCAAACTTTTTGTGGAAGGCTGGCCGGCCGCCAACGTCCTCAACGAAGCGCTGTTGCAGGCGCGGGTGGAAGAAGCGGGCATCCCCGTCCCCAAGCTGCATGAAGTCTGCAAGTTTGAAGGGAAATGGGCGATTGTTTTAGAATACATTGAAGGCGAAACCCTTGCCGCCCGCATGGCCGCGGAGCCGGAGCGGCTGGAGGCGTGGCTGACGCGCTTTGTTGCACTGCAAACGGGGGTGCACGAAAAGCGATCCCCCCGTCTGCCCGCCCAGCGGGATAAGTTGCAGCGCAAGATCAGCGCCAGCGGCCTGGACGCCACGATGCGCTATGAGCTGCACGTGCGCCTGGGCGCGATGCAAGCGCACGAAAAGGTGTGCCACGGGGATTTTGTCCCCTCCAACATCCTGCTGCGCAAGGGCAGCGGCGAACCCTGCATCATCGATTGGTCGCACGCCACCTGCGGCAATGCCGCCGCCGACGCCGCCGCGAGCTACATCGCCATGCAGAAGCTGGGCGAGCAGGAGGCTGCACAGGCCTATTTGCGCATCTATTGCGAAAAGAGCGACACCGCGCGGCAATACATCGAAAAGTGGCTGCCCATCGTCGCCGGCGCGGCGCTGGCGACGGCCAAGCCGGAAGACAGGGCGTTTTATACGGCGTTTTGTGCGGATGTGGTTTAGGTTTGAGTGAAGAGTGAAGATAGAAGAGAGAAGGAATACTGTGGATACACCCTGGTGGAAGCAGTTCGTGCAGGGCGATTGGTGCGAGCGGATCAATGTGCGGGATTTTATCGTGCGCAACTATATGCCCTATGACGGTGGCGAAGCCTTCCTCACCGCGCCGACGCAGCGCACACAGGCGCTTTGGGCGAAGGTGCAGACGCTCCTTGCCCGGGAACGCGACGCGGGGGGTGTGCTGGCCATTGACCCGGATACCGTTTCCGGCATCGACGCGTATGCGCCGGGTTCCATCGACCCTGCGCTGGAACTGATTGTCGGCCTCCAGACCGACGCGCCGCTCAAGCGGGCCATCATGCCCTTCGGCGGCCTGCGGATGGTCAAAACATCCCTCGATGCTTACGGCGTGCCGATGAACGCCGATGTGGAAAAGATTTTCACCTATCGCAAAACCCACAACGACGGTGTTTTTGATGTTTATACCGATGAAATGAAGGCTGCGCGGCACAGCGGGGTGATCACCGGCTTGCCGGATTCCTACGGCCGGGGGCGCATCATCGGCGATTACCGCCGGGTGCCGCTCTATGGCGTGGATTTTTTGATTGCGAAAAAGGAAGCCGCCAAGCGGAATTACATCGCCGCCTGTGTGGAGGAAGACACGATACGCGCCCGCGAAGAGATCAGCGAGCAGATCCGGGCGCTGCGGGCGCTCAAGGCCATGGCTGCGCGCTATGGCAGCGATATTGCCCGCCCGGCGGCGACCTTCCGCGAAGCGGTGCAGTGGCTCTATTTTGCCTACCTTGCGGCGGTCAAGGATCAAAACGGCGCGGCCATGAGCCTGGGCAGAACCTCCACGTTCCTGGATATTTATGCCCAGCGCGATTTGGATCAGGGCGTTTGCACGGAAGAAGAGATCCAGGAGCTGTTTGACCAGTTCATTATCAAATTGCGCCTGGTGCGTTTTTTGCGGACGCCTTCCTACGATGAACTGTTTTCCGGCGACCCGACCTGGACGACTGAATCCTTGGGCGGCGTGAGCGCCGACGGGCGGCACATGGTCACCAAGAGCACCTTCCGTTTCCTCCATTCCCTGCGCAGCCTGGGTTCCGCGCCGGAACCGAACATGACCATCCTGTGGAGCGCACGGTTGCCGGAGGCCTTCAAGCGCTACGCCGCCGCCCTCAGCTGTGAAACCTCCGCCATCCAATATGAGAACGACGACGTGATGCGCGATAAATTCGGCGACGATTACGGCATCGCCTGTTGCGTTTCGCCCATGCGCATCGGGCGGCAGATGCAGTTCTTCGGCGCAAGGGCGAACCTTGCCAAGGCCTTGCTCTATGCCATCAACGGCGGGCGGGATGAAATATCCGGCAAGCAGGTGGGGCCTGCGGTGCAGCCGGTCACCGGCGACGTACTGGAATACGGCGAAGTATGGGCGCGGTATTCCGAAGTGATCGAATGGCTCAGTACGCTCTATGTCAACATGCTCAACATCATCCACTATATGCACGACAAGTATTGCTACGAAAAGCTGCAAATGGCGCTGCATGATGAAGATGTGCTGCGCACCATGGCTTGCGGCCTGGCCGGGCTTTCGGTGGTGGCGGATAGCCTTTCGGCCATCAAATACGCCAAAGTGCGCCCGGTGCGCGGTGCGGACGGCCTGGCCGTCGGCTTTGAAATTGAGGGCGAATACCCGGCCTTCGGTAACCACGACCCCAGGGCGGATGCGATTGCCCGCGAGGTTGTGCGTTCCTTCATGCGCCGCCTGCGCAGACAGAAGACCTATCGGAATGCCCGGCCGACGCTTTCCATCCTGACCATCACATCCAACGTCGTCTATGGCAAAAAGACCGGCGCAACGCCGGACGGCCGCCAAAAGGGCGAACCCTTCGCCCCCGGCGCAAACCCCATGAGCGGGCGGGACGCCCACGGCCCCGTGGCCTCCATGGCCTCGGTCGCCAGCTTGCCTTTTGAGGAAAGCGAGGACGGCATTTCCTACACCTTCTCTATCGTCCCCGCCGCGATGGGCAAAACGCCCGAACAGCGCTGCCAAAACCTGATTCACCTGCTCGACGGCTACTTTGCCGAAGGCGGGCATCACGTCAACATCAACGTCCTGGAGCGCGAACGCCTGTTGGATGCGATGGAACACCCGGAGCTTTACCCCCAACTGACGATCCGCGTTTCCGGCTACGCGGTGAACTTCACCAAGCTCACACGCGAGCAGCAGACGGATGTAATCGGGCGGACGTTCCACACGTTTATGTGAACCAAACGCCCGGCATATTCCACCTCCCCCCGGCATAGGCATAGGGTGAAAACCCGAACAAGCCAAGCCGGGGAGGGGGATATTTTTATCATGCAGGAATTCCAGGATTACGACGCAGAACTGAGCTGCGGGGAATCGGACACCCGCTTTGCGGACATCCGGGCGGCGCGGGAACGCCGCCGCGCTTTGCGTGAAGGGGTTTATGATGAGCCGGAGCTGGCACGCGCCTTTGATGCAGACGGCGAAAAACCCAGGGGTGCGCTGCTGCGGGTGATTTTGACCCAGGTTGTGGTGTGCGCACTGCTGCTGGGGGGGCTGCTGCTCGCCCAAAAGGCGATGCCGCACACCTACCAGCACCTGCACAAGGCTTACACGCAGGTGATGCAGACCGATCTTTCGGCCAGGGAGGTTTGGGCGGCAATCAAAGGGGCGTTCGGTTCGCTCAAAGATGAAATCTACGTAGTAGCCCCCGCCCAGGATAGTAATATAGATCAACCCAACACAGAAGCGGCACAGCCGACAAGCCGCACCGCAGGTGCCGCAGGGGGGAAGGATGTTGCGGCGGCGTTTGCGGATCGGAATTGCAGCATTTTGCCGTTGATCACCACGGTGCCGCCGGTGCCGCCGCTGCAAGCGGGGCGGCTGACTTCGCCGTTCGGGCTGCGCACGCACCCGATCACGGGGCAGCGCAGCGTGCACACGGGCATGGACATCGGCGCGGCCATGGGGGAACCCATCGCCGCGGCGTTTTTTGGCCGTGTGGTCAAAGCGGGGGAAGATGCGGACTACGGCAATTTCATCCTGATGGAACATGAGGGCGGGCTGCAAACGCTCTACGGCCACTGCTCGGTGCTGCTGGCGGAAGAGGGCATGGTTTTGCGCGCAGGGGAGATTATCGCTTTGGTGGGATCCACCGGGGTTTCTACGGGGCCGCATTTGCACTTTGAGGTGCGGCTGCACGGCGTCCGCTGCAACCCGGAACCGCTGCTGCGTGGGGTATACGATGTGAAGGAAGGGTGATAGCATAACGGTTTTC
>JAITNG010000198.1 GCA_031290595.1 Oscillospiraceae bacterium | reverse complement strand
AATCAACACAGCAATCATGAGCATAGGGGCGCTCTGGGGCAAGGCGTGGCCTTTCCTGGTGGCGATCCTCTATTTTGGCTTCCTGATCCTTTCGCACGAACTGGGGCATTTTGGCACCGCAAAGGCGTTCCGCGTGCGCGTCAACGAATTTTCGTTGGGCATGGGGCCGCGTCTGCTCAAGTTTGGGAAGAAGGAAACGATCTATAGCCTCAAGGCGATCCCCTTCGGCGGCTCCGTCCTCATGGAAGGTGAAAACGAAGATACAGAGGATCCGCGGGGCTTCATCAAGCAAAAGGCCTGGAAGCGCCTTTGCATCCTGGTGGCCGGTGCGCTGGTCAATTTGATCTGCGGGCTGCTGATCATGACCATCTTTGCCGGTTCGGCAAAACTTTTGGGGACGACGCGCATCCATTCCTTCACTGAAGGCGCGACCAGCCAGGCGGGCGGCTTGCAGCCGGGGGATGCATTCCGCAAAATCAACGGCAAGCGCGTGGTTTCGAGCCTGGACGTCGATTTCCTGCTCTCGCGCGACAGCGACGGCATTGTTGACCTGGTGGTGCGCCGGGGCGGGGAGGATATTGCGCTCCCGGGCGTCGTCTTCCCGGTGCAAACGCTGGAAAACGGGCAGACGATCACAGGATATGATTTTCACCCCCTGGGCATTGACCGTGCGGACGTACCGAAGCTCCAATATGCGGGCATGGTGGTGCAGGAAGGTGCGCGTGAAAGCGTATCGGTGGTGCGCCTGGTTTGGCTGAGTCTGCTCGATATGGTCAGCGGGAAGTTCCACTTTGCCGATATTTCCGGCCCCGTGGGGGTGGTGCAAATCATCACCGATCAGGCGCAGGAAGCCCAGCAGAGCAGCAACAACAAGGCGGATCTTTTGGCGGCGCTGCAAAATCTGCTGTTCCTTTTTGCGTTGATTTCCATCAACATCGGCGTGATGAACCTGTTGCCGATCCCTGCGCTCGATGGCGGACGCATCTTCTTCTGTTTGGTGGAAATGATTTTCCGCAAGCCGATCCCCAAAAAGCTGGAAGCTGCGGTGCACGGGGTGGGGATGCTGCTGCTCTTTGCGTTCATGATTGTAATCTCGTTTTCGGATATTATCGCCTGGGTGCAGGGCAAACGGTAGTTTTGCAAGCGCCTGGATCACAAAGAAGGGTGGGATGAAAATGCGCATGAGCCGGCAGGTGATGGTCGGCGGCGTCGCCGTCGGCGGCGGCGCGGCAGTCACGGTGCAGTCGATGCTCAACCGCCCCGCGCACGATGTTGCGGCGAACCTGGAACAGGCGGCGTCGCTCGAAAGCGCGGGCTGCCAGATCCTACGCGCCGCTGTGCCGGATCATGAAGCCGTGCGGCTGATTGCGGCGCTGAAGGTGCATTGCGGCCTTCCGATTGTGGCGGATATTCATTTTGACTACAAGCTCGCGCTTGAAAGCGTGGCCGCCGGGGCGGATAAGATCCGCATCAACCCCGGCAACATCGGCGGGCAGGAGCGGGTGCGGCAGGTGGCCGCCGCCTGCCGGGCGCGGGGCGTCCCCATCCGGGTGGGGGTCAATTCCGGCTCGCTGGAACCCGAACTCCTGCAAAAACACGGCGCACCCACGCCGGAAGCCATGGCCGAAAGCGCGATGGGGCATATCCGTCTGCTGGAAGCATGCGACTTCACCGATATTGTTGTGTCGCTCAAGTCGTCCTCTGTGCAAGCGACGGTTGCGGCCTATGAGCTGCTGGCGGCGCGCTGCGATTATCCGCTGCATTTGGGGATCACCGAAGCCGGCACCGCCCGGATGGGGCTGGTGAAATCCGCCGTTGGAATCGGTGCGCTGCTGCTGCGCGGGCTGGGCGACACCATCCGCGTTTCGCTGACGGCGGAGCCGGTGGAAGAGATCGCCGCCGGGCGGGATATTCTGCGGGCGCTGGGGCTGGGCGGCAGCCGCCCGAACCTGATCGCCTGCCCCACCTGCGGGCGGACGAAAATTGACATGATCGCCCTGGCACAGGCGGTGGAACAGCGCCTGGAGGGCTGCACCAAACCCGTCACCGTGGCGGTGATGGGCTGCGCGGTCAACGGCCCCGGCGAAGCGCGGGAAGCCGACGTCGGCCTGGCGGGCGGCGACGGCTGTGCGCTGCTCTTCCGCAAAGGGGAGATTTTGCGCAAGGTGCCGGAAGCGGAAGCTCTGGACGCGCTGATGGCCGAACTGGAAAAACTGTGATATTACGATTTGGAACGGAAGGAAACAACCGCTTTGGCTTACATACCGCTATGGATTTTTTTCGGCGATTGCCTCCCCGGGGTGGAATTCCCGGCGGAAACACAGGGGATGCAGGTGCAGCCCTCCATTGACGCTGCGGAGCGCACCATGCACCTGGATTTGCAATCCGCTGCCTGGTTGGAGCCGGAAGCGGTGGAACAGCTGTGCAAAAATGTCGCCGAGGCCACGGATTGCCCGGTGACGCACACGCTGTGCTTTGCGCCGGAATGCCTGAACGCGGCCAGTTACCCCTGGGTGCTGCGCAAGCTGCGCGAAGAAGTGGTGGTGGCCAACGGATTTTTGCGCGGCGCTGTGCTGGCTTACGAAGCCGGGGTGCTGCGGCTGCAATTGAGCGAAACCGGCAAAAAAGTGCTGGAAGACGCGGGGGCGGCGCAATGGCTCCGGCGCTTTGCAACGGAGCATTTTGGCCTGCAACCCCAAGTGGAGCTGGAAGCGGTGGCAGAACCGGCAACAGAACCGGCAACGCCGCAGCCCACCCCACAACCAGCACCGCCCAAACCCACCCCACAGAAGAAGGAACGCCCAAAGGCGGCACAGCCGACGAGCTCCCCGCAGGGGCAGGGGTTTGAGGGGTTGCCTTTTACGGCCAAGAGTCTGCGGCCAATTTATGGCGGCGCGATCCGTTCGCGCCCGTCGCCGATTGCGGGGCTGGATCCCACAGACGGCAGCGCGGTGGTTTGGGGCGAGGTCTTCGGCTTCAAGGAAATCACGACGCGGGATGGCCGCAAGAAGATCATCAATTTCAACCTGACGGACGGGACAAGCTCTTACCCCTGCAAAATTTTTGAAGAAATCGAGAACTGCGAAGCGCTGTGCAAGCACATCAAGGATGGCGTTTGCCTGCTCCTGCGCGGCAGTTTTGTGTTTGATAAATTCAGCGGCGCCCATTGTTTGCAGCCAAGGGCGATCCTACAGGTGGAAAAGCGGATTCAGCAGGACACGGCGGATGAAAAGCGGGTGGAGCTGCACCTGCACACCAATATGAGCGAAATGGACGGGCTTGCCGGGGTCGATAAGCTGGTCGCCCGGGCGGCGCTCTGGGGGCATAAGGCCGTGGCGGTCACCGATCACGGGGTGGCGCAAGCCTTCCCGGCGGCGATGGAAGCGGGGGAGAAGTGCGGCGTTAAGATCATCTATGGCCTGGAATGTTATTACGTCAACGATACGCCGCCGGTGGTGCTGGACGCCCCGGAGGAAGGGCAGCTGGGGTTCGGCAGCGAATGCGTGGTGTTCGATGTGGAAACCACGGGGCTTTCCGCCCGGAACGACCGAATCATCCAGATTGGCGCGGTGAAGATACGCGGCGGCGAAATTGTGGAAAGTTTTGCGACCTTTGTTGACCCGCAGCGGGCGCTGCCGGATAAGATCACGGAGCTGACGAAAATCAAGGGCGAAATGCTGGTCGGCGCACCCAAAGAAGAGGAAGCGGCAGAGGCGTTTGCGGCCTTTTGCGGCGACGCGCTGCTGTGCGCCCACAACGCGGCGTTCGATACGGGCTTCTTCAAGGCGCTCTACCGCCGCCAGGGCAAGCATTTTTGCCGCCCGTGCATCGATACGATGGCGCTGGCGCAGCTGCTGCTGACGGGGCTGAAAAATTATAAGCTCGATACGCTGGCCGAACACTTTGGCCTGGGCGGCTTTGAGCACCACAGGGCGGATGACGATGCGCGGGTGACGGGGCGGGTGCTGCTGGAACTGCTGCGCACTGCGCGGGAAACCCAGCCCGCCTGTGGCGAAGACCTGCTTTGGTTCAACGCCGGTCACCTGACGGCTGACCCGCGCAAGCTGCGGATGCACCACATGATCCTGCTGGTCAAGAACCTGGTGGGGCTTAAGAATCTTTATAAGCTGATCACGCAATCGAACGTGCGCTATTTTGCGCGTAAACCCCGGGTGCCGCGCAGCGAGCTGCTCCGGCGGCGCGAAGGTCTGCTGATTGGCAGCGCGTGCGAAGCGGGCGAGCTTTACCGCGCGGTGCTGGAACAGCGGGACGACCGGGAGCTGCTGCGCATGGTGGCGTTTTATGATTATTTGGAAATCCAGCCCAACGGCAACAACGCCTTTTTGCTTCGGCCGGAAAAAGGCGACCCCCCGGCGCTGGGGGACGAGGAGGACTTGCGGGAAATCAACCGCAGGATCATTCATTTGGGCGACGCGCTGGGCAGACCCGTCTGCGCCACGGGGGACGTTCACTTCCTTGACCCGGCGGATAGCATCTTCCGCGAGGTGCTGATGACCGCGCAGGGCTACCAGGACGCCAGCGAGCAAGCGCCGCTCTACTTCCGCACGACGCAGGATATGCTGGCGGAATTCGCCTACCTGGGGGAAGAGGCGGCCTACGAGGTGGTCATCAAAAACCCCAATGCCCTTGCGGAGCTGGTGGAGGAGATCCGCCCGTTCCCGGAAGGCACCTTCCCGCCCAGCATCCCCGGGGCGGATGAGGAACTGGAGCGGCTCTGCTATGAACGGATGCGTGCGCGTTACGGCGACCCTTTGCCGGAACACGTTGCGCAGCGGCTGGAAAAAGAGCTGCGCTCCATCATCAAAAACGGCTTTGCGGTGCTGTATATCATCGCGCAAAAGCTGGTGAAGGATTCGGAGGAACACGGCTATTACGTCGGCTCCCGCGGTTCGGTGGGTTCGAGCTTTGTGGCCAACGCCGCGGGGATTTCGGAGGTCAACCCGCTGGCGCCCCATTATCTTTGCAAGCCATGCAGACATTCGGAATTTTTCACCGACGGCAGCGTCGGCTCCGGCTTCGATTTGCCGCCCAAAGATTGCCCCCACTGCGGCGCGCCCATGCAGCGCGACGGCCATGATATTCCCTTTGAAACCTTTTTGGGCTTCGACGGCGATAAGCAGCCGGATATTGACCTCAACTTTTCAGGCGAATACCAGTCCTTCGCCCACCGCTACACCGAAGAGCTTTTTGGCAAAACCCACGTCTTCAAGGCCGGCACCATCGGCACGCTGGCTGAAAAAACGGCGGCCTTCTTCGTCAAAAAATACCTGGAACAGACGGGGCGCGAGGCCAGCCAGGCAGAAATTGACCGCCTGGCCAAGGGCTGCGAGGGGGTCAAGCGCACCACGGGGCAGCACCCGGGGGGCATGGTGGTCATCCCGGCGGATATGGAAGCCGAGGACTTCACCCCCGTGCAATACCCTGCCAATGATGAGAGCAAGGGCATGACCACCCACTTCGATTTCCATGCCCTGCACGATACGATCCTCAAGCTCGATAACCTTGGCCACGATGTGCCGACGCTCTATAAATACCTGGAACAGCTGACGGGTGTGACCATCGACCGGGCGGACGTCTGTGACCCGGAGCTTTACCGGCTCTTTGTTTCGCCTGAACCGCTGGGCGTGACGGCGGCGGAAATTGACTGCCCCACGGGTACGCTTTCGCTACCGGAAATGGGGACGCCCTTCGTGCTGCAAATGCTCCAGGATGCAAAGCCCCGGAACTTTTCGGATCTGCTGCAAATTTCCGGCCTCTCGCACGGCACGGAGGTTTGGCTGAACAACGCGCAGGAACTGATCCAGAAGGGGACCTGCACGATTTCCGATGTGATCGGTACGCGTGACAGCATCATGATATACCTGATGAACAAGGGCGTGGAACCGAAAATGGCGTTCCAGATCATGGAAATCGTCCGCAAGGGGGCGGCGCCCTTCAAGCTGACGGAGGAACATAAAAAAGCGATGCGGGCAAACGGCGTGGAACAGTGGTACATCGATTCGTGCATGAAGATCAAGTACATGTTCCCCAAAGCGCACGCGGCGGCCTACGTGATTGCGGCCATGCGCCTGGCGTGGTATAAGGTCTATTACCCGCTGGAATACTATGCGGCCTACATGACCGTGCGCGGCGAAGCGCTGGATACCAAAGCCGTTTTGGGCGGGCGCAGTGCGGTGCGGGCGCGGATGCACGAAATCCAGCAAAAGGGGCGCGAGGCCAGCCAGAAGGAGCAAAGCACGGTGCCAGCCCTCCAGGTGGTCAACGAAATGCTCGCCCGTGGCGTCCAGGTGCTGGCGGTGGATATTTATAAATCCCACGCAACGACCTATCTGATTGAGGAGGGCAAGATTCGCCTGCCCTTTGCGGCGCTGGAAGGCGTGGGCGAAGTCGCCTGCCGGCAGCTGGCCAAAGCGCGCGGGGATGGCGAAGGCGCTTACCTTTCGCGCGACGACTTCAAACGCCGTGCAGGGATCTCGATCCAGGTGATGGCGCTGCTCGAAGAACTCGGCGCACTCGACGCGCTCCCCAAAAGCCGCCAGATGAGTATGTTTGATATGCTCGTATAATGCCACAAGGAGGTCAATATGAAACGCTATGCAAAAATCACGCCGGAGGGCACCAAGGATTCTCTTTTTGCCGAATGCGCCGCCCAGGCCGCCGTGCAGGGCAAGCTCACGCAGGTCTTTGAATCCTATGGCTATGCCCCCGTGATGACCCCCCATTTGGAGTTCCAGGACGTATTTTTGCGCCAGAGCGCCGATTGGCTGGCCGAACGGCTCTATCACGCCACGGATTCCACGGGGCATCTGCTGGTGCTGCGGCCGGATAACACGCTGCCCATCGCCCGCGTGGCCGCCACCCGCCTGCGCGAAGCCGCCTTCCCCCTGCGGCTTTACACGCACCAGAGCGTGTTCCGCCGCTCGCGGTTTTATAGCGGGCGCAATGACGAGATCCGCCAAAGCGGGGTGGAACTGCTCGGTGCGCAGGGGCTGCGGGCGGATTTGGAAATCCTGCTTTGCGCCGTGGACGCGCTGCGTGCCTGTGAAAGCCCCCGCTTCCGCCTGGAACTTGGCCACGCCGGGGTGTTCCGCTCTTTGGCCGATGCGTTGCAGCCGGATGAGGATACCCGCGCCGCGCTGGTGCGGTGCATCGAAACCAAAAATTACCCCGCGCTGGAAGCGTTGCTTGCGCCCCTGGGCGGCAGTGACGAAGCCGAAGCGCTGCGCCAGCTGCCCCGGCTCTTTGGCGGCGCGGAAGTCCTCGCCAAGGCCGAAAAGCTCTTCCGCGGCACACAGGCGGGCGCTGCGCTGCTCTATTTGCAGCGGCTTTATGCCGCCCTGCAAGCCCTTGACCTTCAGGATGTGATCGACATCGACCTGGGGCTGGTGCACGGGCAGGATTATTATACGGGTTTCGTCTTCCGCGGCTATATGGAAGGTTCCGGCGTGACGCTGCTTTCCGGCGGGCGCTACGATGGTCTGCTGGCGGAATTCGGCCGCCCGGCGGCGGCGGTGGGCTTCGCCGTGGGTTCGGAACCCCTGGCCGAAGCGCTGCTTGAAAGCGGGAAGGTTCCCGCCCAGCCCGCGCCCGATGTGCTGATTTTTGCCCCTGCGGGTCTGGAAGCCACCGCCCTTGCGCACATGGCGCAGCGCCGTGGCGAGGGGCTGCGCTGCGAACTGGCGATGGTGGAAACCATGGAGGAGGCGCGGCAATATGCCAGGCGCTGCGGCATCGCAAAAATCGCCGTTGTTGCGGGCGAAGATATTATGGAAGATGTGGAGGTGCGGGCATGAGAGCCATTCGGATTGCGCTGACAAAGGGCAGGCTCGAAAAGCGCTGTGTGGAACTGTTTGAAGCCATCGGCTTTGATTGCAGCCAGCTCATCAACAAGGGGCGGCGGCTGATTTTGCCCATGAACGCCCATGAAGTGGTGCTGGCCAAGGCGCAGGATGTGATCACCTATGTGGAACACGGCGCGTGCGACCTGGGGATTGTGG
Organism: Oscillospiraceae bacterium; assembly: GCA_031290595.1. GTDB lineage: Bacteria > Bacillota > Clostridia > Oscillospirales > Acutalibacteraceae > WRMQ01. The sequence goes on along the minus strand of JAITNG010000198.1, from coordinate 8,628 downwards.
GCAAGGATACCATCGTCGAAGCGGATTCCGGGGTCTACGAACTGCTGGATCTCGGCTTCGGCAAATGCCGCTTCGCCCTGGCGGGGCCGTGCGGGGTCGATTTTTACGCAGGGTACCATGAGCGTGTGGTGGCCAGCAAATATCCGGCGGTCGCCAAGCATTTTTTTGAGCAAAAGGGCATGGACGTGCGCATCATCAAAATCGAAGGATCCGTGGAACTTGCGCCCCTGCTGGGGCTGGCCCACGCCATCGTCGATATTGTGGAAACCGGCTCCACGCTGCGCGAAAACGGCCTGGAAGTCATCGAAGAAATCATGCCGATTTCGGCCAGGGTGATCGTCAACAAGGCCAGCATGAAGCTCCGCCGTGCGGAAATCGAAGGCCTGTTGAGCGACCTTGCGCTGGCGGCGCAGGTCAACTGACGACAATTTATTTTTGGAGGTACCTATATGTTCCCCATCACAATATGCGACGGCTGTCGCGAAAAAGCGCTGTTTGCCCAGCTCAAGGCGCGCAGCGGCGCAGTGGACGCTAAAATCACCGCCGCTGTGGCGGAAATTCTGGCCGTGGTCAGGGAAGGCGGCGACGCCGCTGTGCGGGCGTTCACAGAGCAGTTTGACGTGCGCCAGCGCAGGGATACGCTGCAAGTCGTCGAAGAAGTCCGCCAGATGCTAAAAGATACTACAAAAAATGAAAGCGGCAAAGCCAGGGAAATTACGCGGGCGCAGCTGGAAGAAGCCGCCGCGCAGTGCGCCCCGGATTTTATGGAAGCGCTGTGGGAAGCCGGCGAAAAAATCCGGGTGTTCCACCAGCGGCAGGTGCGGCAGAGCATGGTTGCCCACGAACCCGACGGGGTGGTGTTGGGGCAGCGCATCCGTCCGCTCAGGCGGGTGGGCGTTTACGTCCCCGGCGGCACCGCAAGCTACCCCTCTTCCGTGCTGATGAACGTGATCCCCGCCAAAATCGCCGGGGTGGAAGAGATCATCATGGCCACGCCCGAACAGGCGGGCGGCGGTGCGGACCGCAACATCCTGGCGGCGGCGCTGGTCGCCGGGGTGGATCGCGTCTTTTTGGTGGGCGGTGCGCAGGGCGTGGCCGCGCTGGCCTACGGCACGCAGAGCATCCCGCAGGTGGATAAGATCGTCGGCCCGGGGAACATCTTTGTGGCCACGGCGAAAAAGCTGCTCTATGGCACGGTGGATATTGACATGATTGCGGGGCCGAGCGAGATCCTGATCGTCGCCGACGAAAGCGCCAACCCGCAGTTTTTGGCGGCAGATCTGCTTTCGCAGGCCGAGCATGACCGGCTGGCCAGCGCCGTGCTGCTCAGTACGTCGCAGCAGGTTGCGCAAGCGACCGTCGCGGAGCTGGAAACCCAACTCAAAGCCCTGCCGCGCAGGGAGATTGCCGCCGAAGCGCTGCAAAACTTCGGCGCGGCGCTGGTGTGCGAAACCCTGGAACAGGCGCTCGCCTACGCCAACGATTTTGCGCCGGAGCATCTGGAGCTGTGCGTGCAAAACCCGATGGAAAGCCTGGGTGCGGTGGATAACGCCGGTTCGGTCTTTTTGGGCAACTTTACGCCCGAATCCGTGGGGGATTACTATGCGGGGGCAAACCATGTGCTGCCCACCGGCGGCACGCCGCGCTTCTTCTCGCCCCTTTCGGTCGATGATTTCATCAAGAAGATTCAGTTCATCTCTTACACGCAACCCGCGCTTGCAAAGGCGCGTAAAGCCGTCATTACCCTGGCCGAAGCGGAGGGTCTGACGGCGCACGCCAACGCGGTGCGGGTGCGGTTTTAGCTATTAGATTGGGAGGCTGCCATGCCGTTTGAACTCAACGAAAAAATCAGGAACCTTGTGCCGTATGATCCCATTGCGGGGGAATACCCCGTCCGGCTCGATGCAAACGAATCCTTTTTGCCTGTGGGCGAAGAAGAACGGGCGGTCTTGCTCGCCTGTGCGGAGCGGGTGGATCTGCGGCGGTACCCCGATCCTGCGGCCGGGGCGCTGTGCGCCGCCGCTGCGGCCTATTATGATGTGCCGCAGGCGCAGCTCACCGCCTGGAACGGCCTGGATGAAGCCATCCTGCTGCTGAGTTCCGCATTTTTGGGCAAGGGCAACACGCTGCTTTGCTATGCGCTGGATTTTTCGATGTACGCCTTCAACGCCCGTCTTTCCGGCGCGGCGTGCGTCAAGCTCCCCAAGCGGGCGGATTTTTCGATTGACGCTGACGCAGCCATCGCTGCGCTGGAAGCACACCGTCCGGCGATGTTCTTGTTTTCCAACCCCTGCAACCCGACGTCCATCGTTTTGCCGCGCGAAGATGTGCGGCGCATCGTGCGTGCGGCGCAAAACACCGGCGCCTTCGTGGCGCTGGATGAAGCGTACATGGATTTCAGCGATCAATCCCTTTTGGGCGAAGCCGCGCAGTATGATAATCTGGCGGTGCTGCGCACCTGTTCCAAAGCGCCGGGGCTGGCCGGGCTGCGGCTGGGCTTTTCGGTGGCGAACCCGGCGGTCACCCAGGCGCTGCACGCGGTGAAATCCCCCTACAATGTGGGCGTGCTGACCCAGGCGGTGGGCGAAGCAATCCTCCGCCAGCCGGAGCGGCTGCACGCCGGGGTCGCGGCGATCCGCCAAAGCGCCGTTGCGCTTTCGGCAGGTTTGGATGTGCTGGAGCGGCGTTACCCGGAGAGGCTTCACGTGGCGGGCGACGCGGCGAACTTTGTTTTTGTAGCAATGCCGGAAGCCACGGCGGCGTTCGAGTACCTCAAGGCAAGGGGCGTCATCGTGCGGCGCTTTGGCGAAACCGCGCTGCGCATCACGGCAGGGGCGGCGGAAGAAAACGCGGCGCTGCTCGCAGGGCTGGGGGCGTATTTGGGGGAGAACGGATTCGAGGCTTGACAAGCCCTGCAATATTGTTTATTATAGGACATAGAAAAAGAGGAGGCGCACTATATGCCAGGCACCATCATTACGCGCACCACAAAAGAAACGGATATTTTTGCCGAACTGAACATTGCGGGCGGCACTGTGGAACTTGCAACCGGCGTGGGCTTTTTTGATCATATGCTCACCGCCCTGGCCGTGCATGGCGGTTTTGGGCTGGTTCTGCGCTGCAAGGGCGATTTGGAGGTGGACGCGCACCACACGGTGGAAGATTGCGGTATCGTGCTGGGGCAGGCCTTCGCCAAAGCCCTGGGGGATCGCAGCGGCATCGCCCGCTACGGCCACGCCGTCATCCCCATGGATGAAAGCCTGGCTGCGGCCAATGTTGATGTTTGCGGGCGGGCCTTCCTGGTCTTCCATGCGGCGTTTTCGCAGCCGAAGGCCGGGGCGTTTGAGCTTTGCCTTTGCGAAGAATTTTTGCGCGCCTTTGCCATGCACGCAGGGCTTACGCTGCACGTGCGTCTGCAATACGGCGCAAACGGCCACCATGAAGCCGAAGCGATCTTCAAGGCCGTCGCCCATGCCCTGCGCACCGCCCTTGCCCCTGCGGAGGGGACGCTTTCAACGAAAGGGACGCTGGCATGATTATCTTACCGGCAATCGACATCAAAGGCGGCGAATGCGTGCGGCTCTATCGGGGCGAATTTGCCACGGCGGAGCGTGTGGCGGCGGATTATATGCAGACCGCGCTTTCCTTCAAGGCGGCGGGCTGCGCCTGGATCCACATGGTGGATTTGGACGGCGCGGTGCAGGGGCAGCGCGTCAATGCAAACATATTCCTGGAGGTTGCACGCAACAGCGGCCTTGCGGTGGAACTCGGCGGCGGCCTCCGCAGCATGGAAGACATTGCGTTTTATCTGGAAGGCGGCGTCAGCCGGGTGATCCTGGGTTCGGCGGCGATCCAAAACCCGGCGCTGGTGCGCCAGGCCGTGCAGACCTACGGCAGCGAACGCATCGTGGTGGGCATCGATGCAAAAGAGGGGATCGCCGCGGCGGGCGGCTGGCTTGAATCCGGCGGCATCCACTACCTTGACCTGGCCGGGCGGATGGAAGAAGCCGGGGTGCAGACGATCATTTTCACCGATATTGGCCGGGACGGGATGCTCAGCGGGCCGAACCTGGCGCAGCTCACAGCGCTGCAAGGCGCGGTCGGCTGCCGGATCATCGCCAGCGGCGGCGTGACGGATATACAGGATATTCACGCCCTGCGCAGCGCGGGGCTGTATGGCGCGATCTGCGGCCGCAGCATCTATGCCGGTACGCTGGATTTGCAGGAAGCAGTCGCGGCGGCGAATGCAACGGAGGGTCTTTGATGGAACAACTCAGCGCCTATTTTGACCAGTTGGCTATCGCATGGAAGCTGCTGGCGGCGTTTGCGATTTCGATGCTCCCGGTCATTGAACTGCGGGGCGGGATTGTGTTTTCGCGCCTGATTGAAATCCCTTTGTGGCAGGCCTTTTTGACCTGCTTTTTGGGCAATATCCTCCCGGTGCCGTTCATCCTGCTGTTCCTGCGGCGCTTGTTCGTCTTCCTGGAACGCTTCCGCTACACAAAGCGCCTGGTGGGCGGGTTGGAGCGCAGGGCACGAAAAAAAGAAGGCAGGCTCCAAAAGTATGAGCTTTTGGGGCTGTTCCTTCTTGTGGCAATTCCACTGCCCGGCACCGGCGCCTGGACGGGCGCCCTGGTGGCAGTGGTGTTCGATTTGCAGATCCGCAAGTCCTTCCCCACCATCGCCGCCGGGGTTTTGGGCGCGGGGGTCATCATGGTGCTGCTTTCTTATGCGTTCCCGCAGCTCTTCGGCTTTACGCTATAGCGTTTGCGCATCCCTGCGCCGCATAAAATAGTGCGCCCTGCGCAGGATGCTGCGGTCGTTTTCAAACTTGAGCGTCTGCATCGCCCGGTTGTAGTTCAGCCAGACGTAATCCTCAATTTCATCTTCCTGGAGGATGGTTTGCCGGTCGGTTGTTTCGCCCAGGAAGATGGTGACGCTCTTTTCGACCTTCCCCTGGATCACATATTCCGATTGGCAGGAAAAACCTGGCAGCAGCTTGATGTGCAGGCCGGTTTCTTCCAGAACTTCACGCCGGGCGGTTTGCTCGGCGTTTTCGCCGTCTTCCACATGCCCTTTTGGGAACCCCCAATGGGCGCTGCGGCGGTTTTTGATCAGCAAAAAGCGAAGCTCCGCCCCAAAACGGCGGAAGACCACTGCGCCGCAGGAACGTTCATACAGGCAAACCAGCCGATAACTTTCCGGCGGGAAAGCGAAGTGCAGCGCCCGGCGGATCTGCCCGATGACATAGCGGCTTTTGCGCGGCGCGGCGACGGCAAAGTTGTGGCCGTCTTTGCAAAACACCATGGCGATCACGCGGCCATCCAGGCTGCGCACCGGGTGGTGGAGGCCGATGATAAACGCGCCCTCCGGCCGGATGCTGGCGGGGTAAAGCCCAATCAGTTCACCGTAGTTCATGCCATAGACCGTGCCGCGTTCCGGCAGGGGGAACCCCAGAGGGCGCGTGACGCGGATGCGGATATATTTGCCCAGCAAGGTTTGCAGGCGCAGCGACTGCGCCCCGGCTTCTGTTTCCAAAACCATATCACCCCCTTCTTTCATGAAAATAACGACGAGATTTATTATACTCCGATTTTCTTTGAAATACAAGAGGTTAGCCGTAATTTCCACGGAAAACTGAAAGAAAGATTGGCTGGAAATTGCAAAAGCCGCCTGTTTGCACAGGCGGCTATAAGTCTAGCGCTTTGGCGGGTGTGCTTATGCTCAGCCAAAATACCGCGCAAGCAGCGCTGCGAAGGCTTTGCCGTGGCGGGCTTCATCCCGCGCCATTTCATGCACTGTGTCGTGGATTGCGTCCAGGTTCGCGGCCTTGGCGCGTTTGGCCAGGTCGGTCTTCCCGCTGGTCGCGCCGTTTTCGGCTGCCACGCGCACGGTCAGGTTTTCCTTTGTGCTGGCCGAAACCACTTCACCCAGCAGCTCTGCAAAGCGGGCGGCGTGGTTGGCCTCTTCGTAGGCCGCCTGTTCATAATACATGCCGATTTCCGGGTAACCTTCCCGGTGCGCCGCACGGCTCATCGCAAGGTACATCCCGACTTCCGTGCATTCGCCCGTGAAGTTTGCGCGCAAATCCGCCAAAATATCTTCGCTGACGCCCTGCGCCACGCCGACCACGTGTTCGGCTGCCCAAACAAGTTCATTTTCAATCTGTTCTTTGAATTTTTCGCGCGGAGCCTTGCATTGGGGGCAATTTGCGGGCGCCTCGTCGCCGGTGTGAACGTAGCCGCAGACGGAACAAACATAGGTTTTCATGATGATGCTTCCTTTCGTTATGTGCAAAATTTTATTCTGAACCCTGCCGCATTGCGGCGGGTGTTTCAGCTTTTTGGGGGATCGCCGCGCACTGGGCGCAAATGCCGTTGAACTGTAGCTTGATTTCCAGCAGTTCCCCGGGGAATTCCGCTTCCGCTTGTTGTTGAAGTTCATCAAACAGGGGCGGGGGCAGCGACAGATCGGACATCCGCCCGCACTGCAAGCAAAGGACGTGGGCGTGGGGCTGCACGGTGGCGTCGAAGTGTTCCGCGCTCCGCCCGGGGAGCCGCTGCGCTTGCCCGGTCTGGCAGAACTGCGTGAGGTTGCGGTAGATCGTACCGAGGCTCAACGCCGGCCAGCGGTCTTTCAGCGCAAAATATAGCTCCTCCGCCGTGGGGTGGTCGCGCCGCCCCTGCAACTCCTGCAAAATCGCATCGCGCTGCTTGCTCTTGCGTGTAGCTTCCATCTCCATCTCCCTTCAATAAATTAATAACGATAATCGTTACTGTTATTATAGCAGATAAAAGCCACTTGTCAAGTGGCTTTTTGTCACGTTCCGAAAGACGCGGCGGGTTATTCGCGTGTCGTCTTCTTTTTGTAGTCATACAGCACCGCATCGAGCGGCACCTGCGCAACGGTGTTAAAGAGGTTCGTCGCCGCCATGATCCCGGCAAAGGAAAACAGCAGCACCAGTTGCTCGTCATTGTAGCGCCCCCGCAGGGCGGCATAAACCGCCGGGTCAATGTTGTGCGGATCCTCCGAAATGGAGAAGCCCAAGTCCATCAACAGCTGCTCTTCCTCGTTCAGACTGGGCTGATCCGGGTCGTCGCCGGAATCGATGAGGATTTTACGGAAGAAAGTGGAGCAAACCAGGCAGCGGTTGCCTTCCGAAATGGCGAAGGAATACAACATCAACGCGCGTTCCGGCACAAAGGCGCGCAGCAGATCCGCCAGAGCATACCATTCCATATAGACGTCGAACGCCTTGGGGCTGTGCAGCAGTGTGCGCTTCATGTTGGTGATGCGCCCGTGCTTTTCGATCTGCGCGTCATAACGCGCGCGCACCTCCGCCGCAGCGGGGTCATATTCGGTCATGGGGATATAGGGCATGATGAGGAACCGCCTTTACTATATATATTGTTACTATATAATAGCATATGTGGCAGGGAAATGCAAGAGGCGGGCGGGAGATATAGAAATTTCCAGAAAAAGCGGTTGACATCTTCTCCAAAAACGGCTATACTATAAATGTGGCAGTAGCCACACGTAAATTGTCGCCGCACACCGGAGCGGGGTACAAAAAAAGGTTCGACAAATTGTCGCCGCACACCGGAGCGGGGTACAAAAAAAGGTTTGAAAATGGCTCTCGGTTTCGTCCGGGAGCCTTTTTACAGGAGGACAGGCAGATGGAACATAACCCCGGGTTCGTATATCACATAAAAGACAGTTATTTTGATGTTGCGCAGGATCAAAAACTCATGCGCAACCATGAGGGCGAAGCGCTAAGGCCGACCTTTTTGTCTGCGGGATGAAAAAACACAATTATTGTGGATGATTCCCATGAGTAGCCGTGTGGAAAAATATCGTCCCTATGTTGAGCAGGACATCAAAAAATTCGGCAGTTGCTTAAAAATCGTCATCGGTGAATACGCGCAGAATGAATCCGTGTTTTTGCTGCAAAACATGTTTCCGATTTTGCCCGAATACATTGATCATGTTCACCTTGTGCGCAGTAACCCAGTGCCTGTTAGTTCTCGGTTGCAGCGAACGATTAGCCGGAATTTTCGGGAGTTGCTGCGGTTGCATAAACGCGGGTTCCATATCATCTTCCCCGACATCAAGCGCCTGGAACAGTTGATGCTGGACGAGCTTGCGAAGGACAAAAGTTTGTAGCCATATAGAAATTTCCAGAAAAAGCGGTTGACATCTTCTCCAAAAAAGGCTATACTATAGATGTGGCGGTAGTCACACGTAAATTTCCGCCGCAAACCGGAGCGGGGTACAAAAAAAGGTTTGAAAATGAAAGCCTTCGAGTTATTCGGAGGCTTTTTCAGTGGAGGGCTTGCCTTGGAACAAAACATTACGCCCGGTTACGTGTACCATATTAAGGATAGCTATTTTGATGTGGCGCAGGATGACAAGCTCATGCGCAACCACGCGAAACGCCCGGCGGCGTTGTTTGAACCTCCGGGGAAATGCCAGGAAATCGCAAAAAAGAGGTTGACAACGGAAGAAAGGTGTGGTATTATAGTCAAGCTGCCTGAGGGAAGAGCGCCGGATGCCAGGAAAAGGGAGAAGCGGGAACGCTTTGCTTCCATAAAGCGGAAGGGCTTGGACAGAGGCGGTATGCACCTTGAA
>JAITNG010000072.1 GCA_031290595.1 Oscillospiraceae bacterium | reverse complement strand
GTGCTGGGCGAAGGCTCGCAGCGCGGCGAACTGGAGGAAATCATCGCCGCGGGCGGCCTTGCGGATTGCGTCCGCCTGGCGGGGTTCCGGGCGAACCCTTACCCCGCCCTTGCACAGGCTGATCTTTACGTCAGCGCCTCCTTCGCCGAAGGGTTCAGCACGGCGGCAACGGAAGCCCTTGTGCTGGGCAAACCCGTGTGCAGTACCGATTGCGCCGGGATGGCCGAGGTGCTGGGCGGGCAGCCCTGCGGTATACTGACCCAAAACACGGAAGAGGGTCTTTACGCCGCGCTGCGCGAGCTGCTGGCAGCGCCGGAACTCCCCCTGCCGCTGCGCGAAGCCGCCAAGCAGCGGGGCGATGCGTTTTCGCTGGAAGCGCGGATGCGGGAAATCGAAGCGATGCTATGACAGATGTTGTGATTTTATAAAAAGAAAGCGGATGATTCCTCCATGAAGAACGCAGAACCTGCCGCCGCCCCTGCACCGGGGCAGGGTGATTCCGAAACCGCGCTGAAGCTCAACAAAAAGACGATTCTGATCATCACCGCGCTGCTTTTGGGGATTTTGCTCCTGGCGGGGGTGCTGACGCAGGTTGTGCCGCGCGGCGCGTATGCTTTGGATGAAAACGGCGCGATCATCAACGGCACCTACCAGCGCCTGACGGATGCAAAGCTCCCGGTTTGGCGGATTTTCACTTCGCCCGTGGAGGTCTTTCTTTCCGGCGACGCGATGACGGGGGTCGCAATCCTGCTCTTCATCGTGCTGGTGGGCGGCACCTTTTTGATCCTGGAAAAAAGCCTGGTGATTGCCACCATCATGTCAACCATCGTGCAGCGGTTCGCGCAGCGCAAATACACTTTGCTGGCGCTGATCACCTTGGTTTGCATGGCGCTGGGTTCGGTTGTCGGCATTTTGGAAGAGAGCATCACCCTGGTTCCCCTTGCGGCGGCCATCGCCCTGGCACTGGGCTGGGATTCCCTCACGGGGCTGGGCATCAGCCTGGTGGCCGTGGCCATGGGGTATTCCGCCGCCACCTTCAACCCCTTCAATGTTGTTGTGGTGCAAACCATGGCGGGGCTGCCGCTGTTTTCCGGCCTCGGTTTCCGCCTGGTCGTGTTTGTGGCGTTCTATGCGGCGCTGCTGCTGTTTTTGACCCTCCACGCCAAGCGGGTGGAACGCAAGCCGGAATCCTCCATTACATACCAAAGCGATTTGGAGCTGCGCAAGCGCTTTGCCGGCAGTATGGAAAACAACCTGGCCGCAAGGCCGGAGCTGCGCAAGGCCGCCAAGATTTTCGTCTGCTGCATCTCGGGCGTCCTCGTCTGCGCCGCGCTGAGTTTTGTGGCGCAGATGCTCCCCTTTGTGCCGGAAGGCGTCAAGTCGCTTGCGGGCTACCTCCCCATGGGCGGCATGGCGCTGCTCTTCACCCTGGGCGGGATTTTGGCCGGGCGCAAGGCGGGGCTGCGCGGCAAGGCGCTGGCAGCAGTCTTTTGGCAGGGGGTGAAGACCGTCGCCCCCATCGCGCCGCTGCTGATTTTTGTGATGAGCATCACATTCCTGCTCAAAGAAGGCAAAATTATCGATACGATCCTCCACGCCGTCTATGAAAACGTCAAGGGGCTGGAACCCTACCCCGTGATCATGGTGATCTTTGCGCTGGTGGTGGTGATGGAGTTCTTCATCGGCTCCGGCACGGCGAAGGCGTTTTTGATCATGCCCATCCTCCTGCCCCTGGCCGATATGCTCAGTGTGACCCGCCAGGTGGTGGTGGTTGATTTTTCCCTGGCCGACGGCGTCTGCAATATTCTTTACCCCACCAGCGGCGTTATGATCATCGCCATCGGGTTGATCAACGTTTCTTACGGCAAATTCCTGCGCTGGACCTGGAAGCTCTTTTTGCTCATGTTTGCCCTGAGCGCCCTCCTTTTGTGGGTCGCGCAGCGGGTTCACTATTAGGATACCAAAATTCGCCAATTTCCGTCAATTTTCTACATTAACGCGCCGCCGCTTTAGTTCATTGTATAGTTTATACAAAAATCAAATGGAATTCTTTGTCTTATTTTGCGCTTAAATAGGCTTTCTTTTTGTTGCAAAATATGGTATACTGTCATTGGACAACTAGTTAATACGTTAAATGCAGAATGTCCAAAAAACGACAAAAGACAAAAAAGAAATGGGGAAGCGACATGAAAACAACTGGTATCGTCCGCGGAATTGATGAGGTGGGGCGGATCGTTATTCCGAAGGAATACCGCCGCATGCTCAAAGTGAACGACAAGGAAGACGCACTCGAAATCTCAATGGAAGGCGACCGCATCGTCCTGCGCAAGCATATGCCCGCGTGCACCTTCTGCGGCAGCTCCGATGGCATGATCGAATACGCAGGGTATAAGATTTGCCGCCACTGCGTGGATAACCTCGATAAGATCATCGGCCAACAAGTGGAAGGCGAATAGCGCCGCGGTTCCTTTGCACCGGATAACACTGCAACACCAAAACCTGGCCGGCGCTGTGCGCGGGTCAGGTTTTGATTTGGTTTTTTTGATTCGATTGACAATCTGCGCCCATTGTGCTATAATAACAGTGCAATCATAACAATTGCCAGTAGGAGGTGACGTGTAGTGACGGAAAGAGAAAGCAAGAATATCGTGCGCTGCCCGAGCTGCATGAAGCCGCTTGAGGGCTTGGAAATTTGCCCGTTCTGCAGCAGCCCCGCGCAGTTCAGCCAGGCCGCGCCCTTCCTGCCGCTGCGCACACTGCTGGCGCAGGGGCGGTACCAAACGGGGCGTGTGCTGGAACACAACGGCGACGGCGCAACCTACATTGGCTACGACGGCCATGCGCAGCGGCCTGTTTTCCTCCGCGAATTCATGCCCGAAGCGATTGCGCAGCGGCAGGAAGGGCAGAGTGCGCTCCAGGTGATGCAGGGCTGCGAAACCGTTTGGCGGGATTGCGCACAGAACTTTTTGGAGCTTTGGCGCAAGCTACAGCGGCTGCGCGGGCTTTCCGCCCTGATTGCTGTGACGGATGTTTTTGAAGAGAATGATACCATCTATGCCGTTTATGACTACATGGAATGGATGAGCCTGCGGGATTTCCTCCTGCGGGGTAAAATGGGTTGCCTGAGCTGGGAACGCACGCGTTCGCTGCTGATGCCCGTGCTTTCGACCTTGGGGAGCCTGCACAGCCAGGGCGTGCTGCACCGGGGCATTTCGCCCAGCACACTGATGCTTGGCAGCGACGGCAAAATCCGCATCAGCGGCTTCAGCATCTGGCAAGCCAGAACCGCCCACGGCGATTTGACGGCGGACCTGGCCGACGGCTACGCCGCGCTGGAACAATACGGGCTCAACGGCAAGCAGGGCGTGTGGACGGATATTTATGCCTTCGCTGCGGTGTGTTACCGCACGCTGATCGGCTCTGACCCGGAGGACGCGGTTTCCCGCCGCCACAATGACCGGCTGATGGTCCCCGCCCAATTCGCCGAGCGCATTCCGGCCTATGTGATCAATGCACTGATCAACGCCATGCAGGTCTTCCCCGAAGACCGCACCCACACCATGGAGCAGTTCCGGGCGGAGCTATCCGCTTCCCCAACTGCCGCAGCGGCAGCGCGCACCGTGCCGCAGCCGCCGCCACCGCCCCCCGCTGCGCAGGCCGCCCCGCTCCCCGCCGTACCGGCTGCGGCCGAAAAAACAGGCAACAAGCGCAAAAAGAAAGAGAAAAAACCGGCTTCCGGCGGCGTAATCGCGCTGCGGATGGCGGCGATTATCGTAGCCGTCGGCCTGGTGGTGCTGGGCGTTGTGACGGCGCTGTTTTTCCGCGAACAGGCGACCGAGGCGATGGAAGACCTCCTGCACCTAAAACCAACCACTGCGGCCAGCACAACCGAAGCCGCGCCTGAAAAGATTATGCTGCCGGTGCCAAATTTGGTGGGGAAACAGGCCGAAAGCATCATTGGCGAACATGCCGATGATTTTAACATCGTCACCGGCGAAAAGAAATATGACGACAAGATCCCCAAAGGGGAAGTGATTTCGCAAGACCCGGCAGCGGGCGCCACTGCTGAAAAGAATTCCACCATCACCCTGATCATCAGCGACGGCGTCGCCCCCATCGAATTGCCAAGCATCGTTGGCAAAGACTTCATAGAAACCCGCAAAAAGCTGGAAGCGCTGGGCTTTGTTGTGATCGTGCCGCCAGCCTCCAAAGAAAACGACGGCAGCCACACGGCAGGGCAGGTGGCCTCCGTGATCGAAAAAGCCGGCACAGGTTACCCAAAAGGGAAGGAAATCCACATCACCGTGTGGGGCAACACCGACGGCACCCCCTGGCAGGAAGCAACCACGCCCGCAGCGGGGGAAAGCAGCACGGGGTAATAATGGTTGATAAAGAAATGGTATTAAGCAAAAGGAGCCGCTTGCGGGGGTAGGCGGTTCCTTTGCAAAATAGTACACTCCCCCGCGCCAGCCATGCGGCCAGCGCGGGGGCAGTTTGTTGCCAGTAAGACGGGATGGTGGCAGGTCCGGCGGTACCTGCATCTCTCAGGGTTGCCCCTTGTCATACCAGCGGCGTGTGGATGCCGTTGTCCACCTCACCATCCCAATCTTATTGTACTTTTATTATAGCACAGTTATTCGCGTTTGTAAAGTATTTTATGCGTAAAAATATAACGTTGCAGACGGGTTTCCTTTATCTCCCAAAACGTAATGATGGAATTCTTCTTGCCACTATTATCTGTGCAAAGCCGAAGAACTACTTCTGTCACATTGTCGTAGCGCTTCACGACCAAAACCGTGTTATCGTGTTTTGGATCAGCAAAAAATATAATCGGGAGCTTCTAGAATTTCCGTCAAACGTTCTCGGTAACGCCCGTAGGCTTTAGGATGACGTTCAAAAACGTGGACGGCTTGCACGTCTGTGAACACCACCTCATCTGTGGCTATGTCGGAAAAATATTTTTCAATCCGACTAACATCAATTCGACCAACGATTTGCAACCCTTAATTCTCCATTCATTGGCGATATGTTTTTTGCCCAAACTGCACCGATCCTTTACCCTTGCGCCGCCACTGCGTTCCCCTGGTACATCACCCGCAGCCCTTCGGTTGCGCCGTGTACCTGCCAGCTGGTTAAGCTGCCGTTTTCCCAGGCAATATCCACACGGCGGTTGTTGGGGGCTGCCAGGCCTTTTATGCTGCCGTTTGGCCATTTGGAGGGCAGGGCGGGCAGCAGGAGCAGCACGTCGTCTTCCGGGGCTTGCAGCAGCATTTCGTTGATGCCGGAAACCATGCCGAAGTTGCCGTCGATCTGGAAGGGCGGGTGCGCATCAAACAGGTTGGGGTAGGAGCCGCCGCCGTTGCTGTAGTTGAAGCCGTCCGTATCCACCGGGCGCAGTTGTAGCTCGATCAGACGCATGGCGTGGTCGCCGTCGCGCAGACGCGCCCAAAAGTTGATCTTCCAGCCAAGGCTCCAGCCGGTTCCGTCGTCGCCCCGCAGTTCCAGGGTGCGGCGGCAGGCCTGCGCCAGTTCCGGCGTGCGGTCGGGGTCGATCAGCCGTGCCGGGTGCAGGGCATAAAGGTGCGAAACATGCCGGTGGTGCGGGTCCGATTCCGGGTATTCCGCTTCCCATTCCAGCAACTGCCCCTGGGAGCCGATGCGGAAGGGCAGCAGCTGCGGCAGCGCGGCGCTTGCGTGTTGAAGCAGCGCATCCTCCGCTTCCCCAAGCTGTGCCGCGCTGAAGAGCAGGTTTTGCAGCAATTCCTGGGTGATGGCCATGGTGATGGTGCTTGTTTGCGAAAGGCCGGTTTTTTCGTCGCCGTAGTGGAAGCGATTTTCCGGCGAAGAGGAGGGCGCGATGATCAAATGACCGTCCTTGTCTTCAATGAGCATGGCCAGCAGGAATTCCGCCGCCTTGCGCAGGATGGGGTAAAGCGTGCCGCGCAAATACTTTTCGCAGTGCGTGTAACGCCAATAATCGAAGAGGTTGTTGCACAGCCAGGCGTGGCACATCGGGAAGAACGACCAGTTGGCGTCGCCCCACGCCGGCGTGGCATGGCACCAAAGGTCAACATGGTGGTGCGAACACGCGCCGGGCATTCCGTATTGCTCCCGTGCGGAAAGCGCGCCCGTGACCGTCAGGTTTTCCACCAGGCGAACCAGCGGTTCCATCAGTTCCGGCATGGCGGAAGACAGCATCGGCCAATAATTCATTTCCGTGTTGATGTTGGTGGTGTAATTGCACATCCAGGGCGGGTCGAGCCGGTCGCTCCAAATCCCCTGCAAATTCATGGCCTGGCTGCCCGGGCGGCTGCCCGCAATGGCCAGGTAACGCCCAAAATTATAGAGCAGCACGCAAAGCGCCGCGTCGTCCTTTTCGTTTTGGAAGTTGCCCATGCGCTGATCGGTGGGCAGGGCGGCGTTCGCGCTGTGGCTTTCAAGTTCCAGCCGGATGCGGTCATAGAACGCGCGGTAATCCGCACTGTGCGCTTCGCGCAGCGCATCAAACGCACCCGCTTGCAGCACGGCCAGGCGCTCCCTTGCGGGCGCTTCATATGCCTTGCCTTCCAGGAAGGGGTGCTTCAGCGGCCCGTTGAAGCTGCTCTCCGTTGTGAAGTAAAGCTCCAGCCACGTGGCGTTTTGCACCCGGAACGCCCCGGAATCCGGGGTGAGCGTGCCATCGGTGAACACACGCAGGCCGCTCAAAAAGCGGATCCCCCGCTTTTCCGGCGCATCATAATATTCCCAGAGGCTGCCGTCGGAACTGAAGGTATCCCTGCTGTCATAAAACATCCCGGGCAGCTCGCCGTGCAAAAAGAGCGTGTCGCCTTCGGTGAAAAGTTCGTGCTTCAGCGCAGTTTCAATCCATAGCTTGCAGGCAAAGGCCGCGCCGGCTTCGTGCCGCAGGGCGATGACCCCGGCAGGGAAGGAGGCAAAGTAGCTGCGCTTGTGCCGCACGCCGCCCAGCGTGTATTCCGTCGCCGCCACGGCGCTGGAAAGCGCCAGCGTGCGCCTGTATTCTTCCGGCGCAGCTGCGGGTAAATCGAACTCCAGGCGCAAATCGCCCAGGGGCAAATAGGGTTCGCAGCGCTTGTCGCCCCATTCGCGGCTTTCCACCAAATCCCGCGCTTCAAGCAGCTTGCCCGCCATCGCCAAATCCCGCGCCGCGCGGAAGCGTTCCGCCGCATGTTCCCAGCCATAGTTGCGCGGTGCGCCGGGCGTCATTTCGTCGTGGTTGAGCGCCACGCGCTCGCTTTGCACGCCGCCAAACACCATCCCGCCCAAATGCCCGTTGCCAATCGGCAGCGCCTGCGTCCACCGCTCCGCCGGTGTGTTGTACCACATAAGATCGCTGTTGCCCATGAAACATTCCCCTATCTTTTTATTTGGTATAAATTGCATCTTATTATAGCATGGCAGGGGCGATAAAGCAACGGTTTGCAAAAAATATCTCGATTTTCAAAAAAGGCCTTGC
This sequence comes from Oscillospiraceae bacterium, assembly GCA_031290595.1. Taxonomy (GTDB): domain Bacteria; phylum Bacillota; class Clostridia; order Oscillospirales; family Acutalibacteraceae; genus WRMQ01. The sequence goes on along the minus strand of JAITNG010000072.1, from coordinate 3,631 downwards.
AATACCGCCGCGTTTGTGTTAAAATATGTTGATGAAAGTGTGCGCTTCGCAGTGCGCTCAAGTTTTTGGAGGTAGAATCAATTATGCAAATGGAATTGTATCAGTACGTCTTGGCTGTCGTCACGATCCTGACGGCGATCATCATCACTGTGCTGGTGATGATGCAGGAAAGCAAGGCGCAGGGGCTTTCCGGCGCAATCGCGGGCGGTGCAGAAAGCCTGTTCGGCAAAACCAAGGGGCGCTCTTATGAAGATAAGCTGGTGAAGTATACCAAATACCTGACCGTCTTTTTCTTCGCGCTGACCCTTGGGACGACCCTGCTGCTCCTGTTCAAAAAATAAGCAGCGCCATTTTTTAGAATACGCGCACAGGTCGCTCTTTGCAAGTAGGGCGGCTTTTGTGCTTATGCGAACCTGCCATGCTTGGAGAATTTGCCATGCCCAACGCCTATGATTTTGATAAAACCATCGTTTACCCGGATAGCACCGAGCAGTTCTTTTATTTCTGCTTGCGCCGCCATCCGGCGCTTGCGCGTTACGCCCCCTGGCAGCTTGCCGGGCTGCTGCGCTATACGTTTGAGCAGCGGTTTTCCAAAACCCAGGCCAAGGCGGAATTTTACCGCTTCCTGCGCGGTCTGCCGGATTGGCGCGAAGAGGTGCGGCTGTTCTGGCAGGAACCCCGTATGCAGCCCAAGCCCTGGTTCCCGGCGCAGATGCAGCCGGACGATATTATTATTTCGGCCTCGCCGGAATTTTTGCTGCGCCCCGTCGTCTGCGAACAATGGGGGCTGCGCCTGGTCGCCTCCCGCGTTGACCCGCTGACCGGCTGCACCACGGGCGAAAACTGCCACGGGGAAGAAAAGGTGCGCCGCTTGCGCGAAGCCCTGGGTGATGTGGAAATCGAGGCCTTTTATTCGGATTCACTCAGTGACGCGCCCCTCGCCCGGCTTGCAAAACAGGCCTACCTGGTGAAGGGGGATGAACGCTTGCCGTGGCCAGAGAATTGATTTTCACCATCCAGCCGGAGGAAATCCACCGAAAGGTGCAGTCCATCCTGCGCAGCCGCGGCGTTTCGCGCCGCCTGTTGGTGCAACTGAAGGCTGCGCCCGGCGGCATTCTTTGCAACGGCGTGGCGATACGCGCGGTTGATACCGCCGCCCCCGGCGACGTGCTGCTCATCCGTTTGCCGGAAGACGCGGCGCCGCCGGAAAATATGCCCTACCCGTTGGATATTCTTTATGAAGACGATGATATATTGGTGATCAACAAGCCCGCAGGTTTGGCGATGCACCCGACGCACAACATCCGGGGCGTCACCCTGGCCAACGCCGTGGCCGCCCACCTGGCGGCAAAGGGAACCCCCGCCGCCTTCCGCGCCGTCGGCAGGTTGGATAAAGGCACATCCGGGCTGGTGCTTTGCGCACTGCACAGCTTCGCGGCCTTCCGGCTGACCGGGCGGGCGCAAAAAACGTATTTCGCCCTGGCGCACGGGGCATACCGGGGCAGCGGCAGCTTTTGCGGCGCGATTTATCGCCCCAAGCCCAACTGCACCCTGCGCGCTTGCCGCCCGGAGGGCATGGCGCTCCAGCCGGGCGACGCGGCGGCAACCACGCATTGGGAATGCCTGCGCTGCGCCGACGGCATAAGCTACCTGCGCATTTGGCTCGAAACCGGGCGCACCCACCAGATCCGCGCCCACTTTGCGGGCAACGGCACGCCCCTGCTCGGCGACGACTATTATGGCGCACCGCCCGGGCCGGGCGGCCGCCCCTTCCTCCACTGCGGCGCACTGGAATTCCCCCACCCCACCACAGGGGAGGCGCTCCGCTTCACCGCGCCGCTGCCGGAGGACATGGCGGCAATCGTGAAGAATATGTAAATATTGATGCGCTCCGCTTGCATTTTCCGCAGGGATGGAGTATCATTTTCAAGTAATTATTTAGGGGAGGAAAAGAAAAGATGAACGAAACCAAGCAATTCCAGGCGGAATCCAAACGGATGCTGGATCTGATGATCCACTCGATCTACACCCACAAGGAAATCTTCCTGCGGGAACTGATTTCCAACGCCAGCGATGCGATTGACAAGCGCTATTACCAGGCGCTCCAGGCGGGGGCGGAGGGCAACGGGCTGAACCGGGAAAGTTTTGAAATTTCCCTCACGGCAGATCAGGAAAGCCGTCTGCTCACCGTGGCGGATAACGGCTGCGGCATGAACGCCGAAGAACTGGAGAGCAACCTTGGCACCATCGCCCGCAGCGGTTCGCTGCAATTCAAAAGCGAAATTGGCAACGCCGAAGACATCGACGTGATCGGCCAGTTTGGCGTGGGCTTTTATGCCGCTTTTATGGCGGCGGATGAAATCACGGTCGAAAGCCGCAAGATGGGCGAGGACGCCGCCTGGCGCTGGCATTCCACCGGCGTGGAAGGCTTCACCGTGGAACCGTGCGAAAAAGCGGAAACCGGAACGGTGATCCAACTGCGCATCAAAGAAAACACCGAAAACGAGCAGTACGACGAGTTCCTGGAACCCCACCGGCTCAAGGATCTGGTCAAACGCTACAGCGACTACATCCGCTACCCCATCCGCATGGATATGCCGGGCAGCCGCCCCAAGCCCCTGCCCGAAGACGCGCCCGAAGACGCGCAGCCGGAATGGGAAACCTATGTGGAGCGCCAGACCCTCAACACCATGGCGCCGCTGTGGCGCAGGAATAAAAACGAGATCACTGCGGAAGAATACAACCAGTTCTACCGCGAGAGCTTCCATGCATACGATGCGCCGCTGCGGGTGATCCACGCTTCGGCAGAAGGCGGCGTCACCTACCAGGCGCTGCTGTTCCTCCCCGCCAAAGCGCCGGTCAACTTCTATAGCAAGGAATTTGAGAAGGGTCTGACGCTGTATTCCAACGGCGTGATGATCATGGAACACTGCAAGGATCTGCTGCCCGATTGCTTCAGCTTTGTGCAGGGCATCGTGGATTCACAGGATCTTTCGCTCAACATTTCGCGCGAAATGCTCCAGCAGGACCGGCAGCTCAAAAGGATCGCCGGGAACATCGAAAAGAAGATCAAGAGCGAACTCAAAGCGCTGCTGGAAGAGGAGCGGGAAAATTACCACGCATTCTATAATGCCTTTGGCCTGACGCTCAAATATGCCCTCTACGCAAGCTACGGGATGCAGCGGGAGCTGCTGGCCGAGCTGCTGGAATTCGCTTCCACCACCCGGGAGCAAGCGGTCACCTTCGCCGAATATGCCGCCGCCATGCCGGAAGAGCAGCAGTACATCTACTACGCCTGTGGGGAATCCGCCGCGCAGATCGCCCGGCTGCCCCAGTGCGAACGCCTGGCAGAAAAAGGCTGGGAAATCCTTTGCCTGACCGACGACGTGGACGAGTTCCTGTTCCGTCTGCTCCACGAAGCCGAGGGCAAGGAACTGCGTTCCATCGCCGAAGCGGGCGAGGAACTGGAGAGCGACGAAGAAAAGAGCGAGCTGGAGCAGGCGCGCGCAGAATCCAAAGACCTGCTGGCGGCGCTCAAAGAAGCCCTGGAAGACAAGGTCGCCGAAGTGACCCTGACCGCGCGGCTCAAGAGCCACCCGGTTTGCCTGAGCACCACCGGCGGCGTTTCGCT
>JAITNG010000184.1 GCA_031290595.1 Oscillospiraceae bacterium | reverse complement strand
CGTTACTTCCATTGGCAGTGCCGCTTTTGCCAGTTGCACCAGCCTGACCTTCGTCACCATCCCTAACAACGTTACTTCCATTGGCAGTGCCGCTTTTGCCAGTTGCACCAGCCTGACCTTCGTCACCATCCCTAACAGCGTTACTTCCATTGGCAGTAGTGCTTTTGAAGACTGCACCAATCTGACCTCAATCACCATCCCCGACAGCGTTACTTCCATTGGCAGTAGTGCTTTTTACGGCTGCACCAGCCTGACCTCCATCACCATCCCCGATAGCGTTACAAACATTGGTTCCTATAATGCTAATGTGTTTTCAAAAGGTTCCAACCTTACCATCTATTGTTATTCTAATTCCGTTGCCCACACCTATGCCATTGTGCATAGCATTCCCTTCGTCTTGTTAGATGATGAATCCGCTTCGGTGCGCAAAGCCGCCCTGAATGTCAAAATCGTCACAGTGGAAAACACGGCCAAGGGGAATTACACCGACGCCAGTTGGAATACCTTTCAAATAGCACTCACAGTCGCAAAAAACGTTGCAACCAACGAAAATGCCACGCAAGAGCAAGTGAATAATGCACTTAACGCTTTGAATGTCGCTTATGACGGACTGGCACCCTACACCCTAACCGTCACCAACGGAACAGGTAGCGGGAGCTATAAAGCGGGTGCCGTTGTGAACATCGTGGCCAACACCCCGCCCGCTGGCAAGGTGTTTGATAAGTGGACAGCGACCGCCGGAACCTTTGCCGACCCCGGCAGCGCAGATACCACTTTTACTATGCCGCAAGACAACGCAACCATCACGGCAACCTATAAAGTCCCCGACGCCCCCGCCTGGCACAATCACTCGTATGAATTCCACTACGAAATTGACCCAACCGTTAATGCTTACGCGAGAATCTTGCATTTGGAAGTGCCTGAAGGCTTGGTCGTGAAAGAGTGGAAGTCGAGCAATGAAAAAACGGCGACCGTCGACCAAAATGGCGTAGCGACGATGCACAAGCGCGGTAGTGCCGCCATCACGGCAACGCTCGCCGATGGCACAACATGGGTTTGCAACGTAGAAGTAACCTTCGATTTTGGGCAATGGTTGCTTTATATTTTCTTCTTCGGCTGGATCTGGATGACATAGACGGCACCCCAACAATACCGCGAGCCGGGAGCAAACTTGCTCCCGGCTCGCGTTCATCTCATTTTAACGGTGCGTTTCAGCACCGCACTTCATACCTTGCCCCGGCAAACACCGCCGCCAGTTCTGCCACGCGCTCTTTTGGCGGGGCTTTCAGTTCCATGGCGCTGTATGTTCTGCCCAGGTTTTCGTGCTTGCCCGCACCCAGGCTGTGGTATGGCAGCAGCTCCAACCGCTGCACGGCGGGGAGGCCTTGCAGCAACGCCGCCGCTGCGGCCATGTTGGCTTCGCTGTCGTTCACCCCAGGGATCACCGGGATGCGCACCCAGACGGGCGTTTCGCCCTGCCCCAGGCGGCGCAGGTTTTCGATGATCAGCGCGTTGCCAACGCCGGTGGCTTCCTTGTGCCGGGCGCTATCCATGCATTTCAGGTCGATCAGCAGCAGGTTCACGTGGGGCAGCACCTGTTCAAAGCGGGCGAACGGCACGTTGGCCGCCGTATCCAGCGCGGTGTGGATGCCCTCCTGCCGGGCAGCGCCAAGCAGCGCCCCGGTGAATTCCGGCTGAAGCAGCGGTTCCCCGCCGGAAACCGTCAACCCGCCGCCGGAGTTGCGATAGAACAGCGCATCGGCGCGCACGGTTTTCATCACGTCTTCCACCGTGCGCTGTTTGCCGCTGAGCGCCAGCGCCCCGGCAAAGCAGCGCTTGGCGCACGCGCCGCAGAGGGTGCATTTTGTGCGGTCAATCAGATGCTTGCCATCCGCAGCGAGGCTGTGCAACCCCAGCGGGCAAAGCGTAAAGCATTTGCCGCAGCCGATGCACTTGTTGGGGTAAAACATCAAATCCTGCCCCAGGTGGTAGGATTCGGGGTTGTGGCACCAAAAGCAGCGCAAATTGCAGCCCTTCAAAAAGACCGTTGTGCGGATGCCGGGGCCATCATGCACGCTATAGCGCTGAATATCGAAAACCATACCCTGTTCGTCCAAGAACAAGCCCTCCTATGCGCAAAGTATTATACAATTTATTGTACCACAATACGATAATATTTGTCAAGAGGCGCGTGGAGGCGGGGAGTGGACACACCGCGCAGATTAAATAAAATCCAGCACAGAGAAAGGCGGATCACGGAAATGATGCAAGTGCTTGCCTTCGCTGCCAGGTCTGTGCTGCGTTGGAATGCGATTTTTGGCCTTGGCCACGCCGAATTTGTTGTAAGCATTCACAAAGACATCGACAACGGCTTAGGCCTGTCCAAAAGCGCCAAACGAGGGGGCATTCTGGGGTGCGTTTGTGGGCATTTCGAGAATATTATGCGCCTGGTTACTTCTTTGAGGATGGTTGATCTGCGGTTACCTAAGTCATTACCCCAAGCGCCCCCCTACTTCGCATACGCGCAAAGCCGCGCTTCCACCGCGCGAAACCGGGGGGCGTTGCGCACAGCATCATAACATGCATTTTTTAAGCTGTTGAGCCGCCAGTAGGAAGTGTTGTTTTCGTAGTTCTTTGTTGTTTGCGCAATGTCATCCTCTGTTCCGGCGACAAGCGGCGAGGTGCGCGTCGAATGTGTTCGGGTATCATCTGCAATCGCGTCGTTGGCGGCGCGTTCAAGGCAGCGCAGGGCGGCATCGTCTTCCCCCAACTTTGCGTATAATTGCGCCGCATTGGAACTTAGCGTTGACGTGCGCGTGCGGTAGAACCCGTGATCACCGTCGGCATAAACTGTGTCAAACAACGCAATCCCGGCGAGCGTGATAGCGAGTTTTCGTTTGTCATCAAAACCGGGCTTCGGACCTGCAAGACCGATTACGGAAATAAAAATACTGTCAATGTTTGTCATAATCAACGACTGCTCGGCGCGGATATATTCATCGCCTTCCAGCAGGGTCGCCATCAGCGCATCGTCGCTCACCAATTGCGCATATTTTTTAGCCTGCGCGGTGTTGCCGGTGCTCTGATATGTGTAGCAAAGCAACTGCAATGCGCTTTCGCGCAGCAGGTGTTGTTCCGGCGTTGCAATATGTATCACCGTTTCGCATAACCGAATCAGCTCGTCTTTTTCGCTCCAGTCTCCGTTATTGTGTGCGTTCGACCACAATTCACCTGCAAGCGAAGAAATTACGACGGCGTCCATGGGGAATTCGGCATACGCTTCACGCGCAATGGCGAGTGCCGCCGGTACATCTCCTTTGTTGCGCAGCGCGAAGATTTGGTTCTTGTATGCCGCAATCTTTTCGGCCTTGCGCAGTTCGCCAACGCCAAGAAGATCATCGACGGTAACGCCGTAGAATGCCGCAATCGCCGGCAGAAGTTCAATATCCGGGTAGCCGTCACCCCGTTCCCATTTCGATACCGACTGCATCGACATTCCAAGGTGTTGCGCAAGGTCATCCTGTGTGTTGCCGCGCTTGCGGCGCAGTGTTTTCAGCGTTTCTGGAAGCATGATGTTCATATTGTTTGCTCCTATTCTCATTTTGCAACTTGCAAGTTCTGCTGTCTATGATACCACACTGCGCCGCCGTGTGCAATAACCGCTCCATGGAGTTTCGGTGGCGCAGCGCTACGAATGGTGGAACTGCCGGGCCTGGATTTTGCGGCGCTGTGGCGGGCATACTACCCCCGAAAGGGGGCTTTTTATGCCGGCAACCAAAACCGTTTTGAGCTTTGGCTTGGTGGCCATCCCGGTGGCGCTGACCGCCGCTGTGCAGGAAACCGACGTGGGGTTTCACCAACTGCACAAGGCCGACGAAGGCCGCGTGCGCTACAAAAAAGTGTGCGAGGGCTGCGGGAAAGAACTGAAAACAGAGGATATTGTGAAGGCTTATGAATTTGAAAAAGATCGCTATGTGGTGGTCACGGACGCAGAAATGGAGGGCATGAAGAGCGAAAAAGAGAAGGCGGTGCAGCTTTGGTGTTTTGGTGATGTGGCACAAATTTCGCCGGTTCTCTATGACAAGGCATACCATGCGCTGCCGGAGCCGGGCGGCGAAAAAGCCTTTGAGCTGCTGCGCCGCGCACTGCTGGAAGAGGGGGTTGTCGCCATCGGGAAAACCGTCTTTGGCGCAAAGGACGCTCTGCTGGCCATCCTCCCGCAGGCGGATGGCCTGACGGTGCAGACGCTCTTTTTTGCGGATGAAATCAAGGCCATGCCAAAGCGCTACAGCCCGGCGGAAGTGGCGGAAGCGGAACTGACGTTGGCGCGCCAGCTGGTGCAGTCGTTGACCGGGGCGTTCGCATATGAGGAATACCATGATGCGTATCAAGCCAAGCTGCGCAAGCATTTGGAGGAAAAGATCAACGGGCAGGAGGTCGTTGCCGCAAAGAAATCCGGGGTGGTGAGCGTCGCGGATTTGATGGACGCGTTGCAGCAATCGGTGGAACAGGCGCAGCCGCAGCAGCCGAAGGCCGCTCGGAAAAAGAAGGCGGCGGCAAAGTGATTTCATTTGACGACAAAGCGATTTCGCCCATGCTGATCGCCAGCGAGGGGGAACCCTTTGACGACCCGGCGTGGCAGTTTGAGCTGAAATTGGACGGGGAACGATGCCTGGCTTGGCTTTGCACGGAAGGCACGGAGCTGCGCAACAAGCGGCACATCCTGCTGAACCCGAAGGTACCGGAATTGTGCAAGCTGCACAAACAGGCTTGCGGGCAGTGCATCCTGGATGGCGAGCTGTTTGTGATGCAGGACGGCGCACCCAATTTTGGCCTGATCCAGCGGCGCAGCCTGCTCAGTGATCCGTTGAAGGTGCAGCTGCATGCGCGTCAGCACCCGGCCACGTTTTGTGCGTTTGATGTGCTGCTATATAACGGAAAAGATTTGACGAACCGGCCGTTGCACGAGCGGCGGCGCGTTTTGGAGAAGGCTTTCCACGAAAACGAGCGCCTTGCCCTTTCACGCGTGGTGACCGGGCAGGGCGCGGCGCTGTTTGCGCAAACGAAAGCGCGGGGGTTGGAAGGCGTGGTCGCCAAGCGGCTTGACAGCGGCTACAAACCCGGGGTGCGCACGAAGGATTGGCTGAAAATCAAGAACTTGCTGGATGACGATTTCGTCATTTTAGGCGTGGAGCGTAAGGAGGACGGCATGAGCAGCTTGGCGTTGGGACAGTTTGACGGCGGTGCGCTGCTCCCCTGCGGGCATGTGACGCTGGGCGTGCGCCGCACGGAGTTTGGGCGCATTGCGCGGGAACCGGCGGGTACGCTGGTTTGCACGGTGCAGTTCATGGCGCGGAACGCACGGGGCGGGCTGCGGCAGCCGGTGTTCAAGGGGCTGCGGGGGGATAAGGCGCCGGAAGCGTGCGTGCGGCGCAACTGATGGGGCAGGAAAATTTCCGATGATTTTCAGGATTTTGATATATTTTTCTGAAATAATAAAAATTATCTTGATTTTTACGATTGGCTATGCTAAACTTTAAAA
>JAITNG010000115.1 GCA_031290595.1 Oscillospiraceae bacterium | reverse complement strand
GTCCAGGAAGTCAACCAGCGCGCATTTGAATCCGTGGCGCTCGCTCCAGCGGGTATACATGCGCACCAACATCAGGTTCCAATCCTGCGCTTCGGTGCCGCCCGCCCCCGCGTGGAAGGTCAAAATGGCGTTGTTGCCGTCATATTCCCCGGTCAGGAGCGTGGAAAGCGTCTGCGCTTCCAGCTGGGCGATGAAGGTGTCGGCCGCCGCGCGGCATTCTTCCAGCAGCTCTTCAGCCTCTTCTTCATCGGCCAGCTCCACCATGGCCAGGGCGTCTTCGTAGTTTTGTTCCAGGCGGCGGCAGCTTTCTTCCTTCGCCTTGAGCTTGGCGATGCGCTGCAAAACCGCCTGGGATTGCCTTGGGTCTTCCCAAAATCCTTCGGCGGCGCAGGTGGCTTCCAGCGCGGTGCATTCCTCCCGCGCTGCATCCAGCCCCAGGGCTTCGCGCAGCTCGGCAAGTTTTTGTTTCTGCCCCAGCAACCGCAGCCGGAGTTCCTCAAATTGCAGCATCCCGTTCCCCTTTAAAAGAGTATTATAATTATTATTTTAACATTGAAAGCAGCGACGCAGCGTTATTTGAAATACACAAAATCAATCGTCGCGTTGGTGCCGCCCTTGCCTTCGCCGCCGAAGATGCCCAGCAGATACTGGTGTTCGTTATCGGTCAGGTTCAGCTTGTTGAGCCCCTGGAGGGATTTCCCGTCCGATGTGGGGTTGGGGGCGTTGCCCACGCCCTTCAGGTAAAGCATCGCGCTGTTGCCGCCGTTGATTTCCACCACCGTCTGCACGCCATAGGCCAGCAGGACGTCCACCATATCGTTGCGGTTCATGAATTCGCCGGTGGCGATGACGTAGGTGTTTTTATCGATCTGGCCAAAGAAGCCGTAGGGTTCGTTGTCGCCGCCGTTGCCATTGCCGTTGCCCCAGCTATAGGTGCGCTCGCCGCCCTGGATGGGGACGTGCTGATCCACCACGTTGAAAACCAAGCCCTTGGCCAGCAGGTCGTTGACGTTTTCCGGCGAAATGGTCGCGTATTCCCATGTGCCGTCCTTATAAATATTGAGCGACGGCCACGAAATTGTGCCGGCCTGGACGATTTTGCCGCCGACGACGACGGGGCAATCCACCACAAAGCGCGGCGAGGTTGTGCCGCCGAGCCAGTAGGCGATGTTGACGCCGATGAGCGGCTCAACCTTATCGGCGACCTGTTCCACCGTCGCCAGGGGCTTGCCCAGCGCCTGGTTGGAAGTTGTGCTATAAAAGTGATCCGGCGACGCATGGATCACCGCCACGGTGATCACCGGCTGCACGACGGCGCTGTTTGCGCTGCCGCTGCTACCCCAGGTTTCGTGCTTCGCGCCGTATTCCAAACGGTAGGCTTCCACCGCGACGCCGTTTTCCTTCGCGTTCCATGCGCGCAGCACTTTTGCGCCCGCAATGGGGGCGGTGATCCCGGCGGCGCTGATTTCCCACTTGGTCTTGCCATCGGTGCGCACCGGCGCTTTTGTGGTGGTGGCGGCTTTGGTTGTGGTGACCTTGGCCGTCGTGGTGGCGGCGGTCGTATCCTCAAAAGCCAAAGACGGAGAATAAAGGGTTTCCGATGCAGATGACTCCAGCGTTTGATCCGCCGGAACCTCATTTACCTGCCCGGCGTCCGGGGCGATCACGCCAGTCGCTTCCGTGCTGGTGGCGCTGCTTGCCTCTTCGCCCGTTTTACTGCCACAGGCAACAAAGGTGAGCAGCAACACGAGTGCGCTTAAGATTGCTATCAGGCTGCGATGTTTCATAGTAAAATCCCCCTCAATCATTTTGATAAAGAATATGGCTAGATTAATAATACCATGCTTTGCCCCAATTGGCAAGATGCAATTTAAAATTTTTCCGCTTTTTGTGGTGCGAATTTGCGTAAATCTGGTACATTTTCGTTGCCAGGCGCATAGTATACAATAGAAAAGGATTTAATTGCCAGTATTTAGAAGCCACTTTAGGAGGGATTCCCCATGGAACTGAAACCGATCCCGCATCCTGCGGCCTGTGCGCACTGCGGCAAACCACTGCGGCAAAATGCAGGCGGCGCAAACATTGGCAGCATTGGCGCACCCCCTGCGCCCGCCCGGGCAGAACCCCCGGCCGCACCCGCACACGTGCGCACGCACTTTGCGGCCTATGCCCAGGGCTATGTGCTGGAACTCCCGGCGGAAAAGGATGCGGTGATCCCCCTGCCGCTCCGCCGGCAGCGTGCCGAAGGCGGCTTCCGCAGCGCGGGCGGCGAAACGGACGGCGGCGCGGTCATCCCGGCGGAGGGGTATTACATCCTGCTGTGGGAAACCGGGGTTGAACAGGCCGACGGTGCGGCTACGCTGGAACTGCGCATCAACAACAGCGGCGCCGCCCTGGCCGAGCGGCTGGCGCCGGGCTACTATTCCGGCCAGCAGCACAGCTGGTTCAACAAAGACGACCGCGTGGCGCTGGCGCTGCGCAACGCAGAACCCGCAAGCGCCGCCGTCACGGGCGCAACCGCGCAGCTGACGCTGATCCGGCTGGGTTGAGCCAGGCGGAACATATTTCGCAGTCCCTCATTCATAACAGGAAGTAACCGGGCGCGGAATTTTGGCTGCGCCCGGTTTTTTATTGACAACCCGCCGCCGGTTGGTGTATACTATTGCCATCACGAACTGATGGGAAAGGGGTACATGAATCATGCAGGCAGAAGAACTTTTTGGCGCCGCGCAGTGGGTTGCGCCATCCGGGGGCTGCGACCAGCCCTATATTCGCGGCGACTTTGCGGCGGAGGCGGGGGCGCGGGGGCGCATCACCATCTGCGGGCTGGGCTTTTTTCAGCTCTTCCTCAACGGGCGGCGGGTCAGCAGCGAAGAACTCGTGCCGGCCTGGACCAGCTATGAAGACGTCGATTTCTCGTATGAAAACCCGCCCCGGCGGGATGCCTACGGCCACAGGATCTATGCCCTGCGCTACGATTTGACGCCCTTTTTGCAGCCCGGCGTGAACCGCCTGGCGGTGTGGCTGGGGGGCGGCTGGTACCGCAAGTGGAACTATGGCCGGGTGAAGCTGTGCTACCGCATCGAACTGGCCGAACCGGGCGGCAGCCGGGATGTGCTTTCCGGCGAAGCGCTGCGCTGGAAGGCCAGCCACATCACCCGCAGCGAGGTGCTGGAAGGCGAAACCCATGATCTGCGCCTGAACACCCCCGGCTGGGCGACCGCGCCTTTGGCGGGCGACGGCTGGCGCCCGGCGGAAACCGTGGAAGCTCCCGGCGGGACTGCTTTTTATGTGCAGGATTGCCCCGGCGACGCCGTCACCCGCCGCCTGGCGCCGAAGCTCCTGCGCAGGGAAGGCGACTGCGCCATCTATGACGCGGGCGAAAACATCACCGGCTGGCTGGCGCTGCGGCACCATGCCGCCCCGGGCGAAGAGATCACCATCAAATATGCCGAAGAGCTGGACGCGGACGGCAACCTGGATGCGACGACCTACAATCACCTGAACATCCCCCGCTACGATACCTTTATTTCCGACGGTGCGGAACATGTTTCCCACCCGGTGTTCCTTTGGCACGCGTTCCGCTACGCCGCCGTTTATGGCGACGCGGAAGCGCTTGAAGTCAGCGTGCTGCACGCCGATGTGCCGGTCACGGCGGCGTTTGATTCCGATAACGAAACGCTGAACTGGCTCTATCGCACCTTTTTGAACACGCAGCTTTGCAACATGCACTGCGGTCTGCCCTCCGATTGCCCGCAGCGCGAGGGCAGGGGCTACACCGGCGACGGCCAGCTGGCCTGTGATGCGGCGCTGCTTGCGGTGGACGGGCGCGCGTTCTATCGCAAATGGATGCGCGACATTGCCGACGGGCAGAACCCGGCGACCGGCCGCATCAATTACACCGCGCCGTTCATCCCCTCCGGCGGCGGCCCGGGCGGCTGGGGCTGCGCCATCATCCATGTGCCGTGGGTGTATTACAACTATTATGGCGGCACGGACGTGCTGGCACAGTATTACCCCAACATGCTGCGCTATTTTGATTACCTGGAACTCCACAGCGAAAACGACCTGGTCGCCAATGAAGAACCCGGCCACTGGTGCCTGGGGGATTGGTGCACCCCCGCAGGGGATAACCCCCTGATCCCGCCGCCGTTTGTGAACACGTATTTCTACATCAAATCCCTGCGCGAAATGCAGCAGATCGCCACCCTGCTGGGCAAACCGGCGGATGCGACGCGCTTTGCGGAAATCGAGGCAATCAAAAGCAAGGCGCTGCTGGAGGCCTATTTTGACCCGGCCACCGGCGATTTTGCCGGGAACATTGAAGGCGCAAACGCCTTTGCGCTCGACCTCGGTTTTGGCGACGCACGCACCTTTGCAACCACGGTGCGCCTATACCAGGCCATCAAAACATATGACACCGGCATTTTTGGCACGGACATCCTCACCCGGGTGCTGTTTGACCGGGGCGAAGCGCAGCTGGCCTATGAACTGCTTTCGGGCGACGGCGACGCATCCTTTGGCCGCTTCAAGCGCCAGGGAGCGACGACGCTCTGGGAATACTGGGACGGGCGGCATTCCCACAGCCACCCGATGTTCGGCGCGGCGGTGCGCTACCTGTTCCGCGATCTGCTGGGGATCACCCAGCGCCCCGGCACGGTCGGCTTCACGGATGTGATCCTGACCCCGCAGCGGGTGGAGGGACTGACGCGTATAAAAGGGCATATCACCGGCGTGCGCGGCGAAATCGCCCTGGCGTATGAGATCCAGGGCAAACAAGCGCAGGTGCGCGTGGAACTGCCCGCAGGCGTGCAAGGCGTACTGCGCTGGGGCGGGGCGGAATTTGCGCTGGCGGCAGGGGGCAATCAACTGACGGTTGACGCGTGACGCAATTTCGCGATTAAAGCAGCGCTTTATTGCAGGTGCCTGGACACGGCGTGCCGTGTCCAGGTGCGTCAACGCACAAGTTTGAACGAAAGAAGCCCTTTCATTGCGTTGCAGCGCAAATCAACCGCACATCAAAAACCCCGCACTCCCCTTCCAGCCTGGCGACTTCGCAGTCGTGTTCATCCAAAAAGAGCAGCGTGGGCAGCACGCGCACGTGGTATTCGCCCAGCGCCTCCGGCGCTTCATCTGCATTGATGCGGCGCAAGGCCGTCTGCGGCTCCAGTTCGGCGGAAAGCGCGGCCAACGCCAGCGCCATGCGGCGGCTGGCGCCGCACCAGGGCGCCCAGCATTCCAGGATGGTCTTGACTTGCGGCATGGGGGAACTCCCTTCGGCTTGGGTTTTCCATACGTACTGCCTTTATCTTACCACCCGCCCCGCCAAAATATACAAAAAAAGCAGCCGCACCCAAATACCCGGTGCGGCTGCCTGTTATCTTATCTTATGCAATTTATTGCGTGGCGCTTGGCCGGGGGGGGAACACCAGCGGCACCCATTCGCCGTTGACTTCAATTTCGCCGTTGGTTTCGTCGCCGTTTGCGCCCTCTGCGCTGAGGTCATGCGGCTGCCCCAGGTACTTGGACTTGGGCTTGAAGATGCATTTGATGAAATCCTTCACCCGGGCGGCGACTTCCCTTGCGGACATGTAGTTCTGCGTGGCGTAACTGCGGTAATCACAGGTGACGCCCCAGGCGTCCAGCCCCAGCTGCCGGGCGATGTAAAGCGCACGGGTCATGTGGTAGCCCTGGGTGACGATCAACACGCGCTTGGCCTGGAATATATCCCTGGCGCGGTACATGGTTTCGTAGGTCGAAAACCCGGCGTGATCCATAAAGACGTCCTGCGAAGGGACGCCGTGATCGACGGCGTATTGCTTCATCGCACTGACTTCGTCATAATTGATCTGGCCGTGGTCGCCGCTGACGAGGATCACCGGCGCGGCCTCAACGCCGTAAAGCTCCACCGCCCGGATCATGCGGTCTTCCAGCACATGGCTCGGGGTGCCGTCCGGCTGCACCTGCGCGCCCAGCACCAGGATGCAGTCAAAGTCCTTCCACGCCGCCGCGTCTTCCGGCCGGATGATGCGCGGGGCGCTGCTGTGCACCATAAAATAATTGACCCCGCCCAGGGCGACGCCCACGCAGAGCAAAGCGCACAGCACCAGCGCCGCCACCCTGAACCGCTTGCGCCGCCTGCGCTTTGTGTGCCGTGACGTCATGGCCGAATCCAAAAAGTTCCTGTTGTTGCTTGCCCTCATGGCGCAACCCCCTCCCCTGCGTCCGCTTGCCGGTGCATTCCCTGCCCCGCTGCGGTGCCGCCGGATTTTTAAACATACTTCTCCGAATAAGTCTATTATACACAAAGTTAATTCCATTAGCAATAGTTTCCTGAAAAAAAATTAGCCGGATAAAATAATAACAGACTGTAAAATCTGCGAAAGGGGTTGCACTTTGCGCCGGGTTCTGGTAAACTGGGTATTGCAAAATAAATTCAAAAAAAGCAGGTGAATACGTATGAATCCGTTGGGAACACTAGCGAAGGTTTCAAAATCCGCCTTTGCACGCGGCTCCGCCAAATACAATAGAAAGCACCCCGCGCCCGCGCTGCCCAAGGGGGTTTATGACGCTTTGAGCGCCCCCAAGAGCGACCGCTACACCCTGGGCTTTGCCAAAACCGAAATCATGCCGCCCGATTTGCAAAAGCCGGGCGATGTGCCAAAAAAGAAATATTGGGTGGCGGGCTACCGGATCAACAACCCGGCCACCGGGGTGCTTGACCCCATGACGTGCAGCGCCGTGTGGCTCGACGACAACAGCGGCCGGGGCGGCGTCTTCCTGGTTTCCATCGATAACATCGGCATGAGCAGCAGCGACAGCGACCTGATCCAGGCTTCCATGCAGGCGGAGCTGGAGGAAATCGGCTGCCGCGGGGTGTTCATCATGAGCACCCACAACCATGCGGGGATCGACACGCTGGGCTACTGGGGGCCGCTGCCGCTTTCCGGCAGGAACCCCAAATTCATGGCAATCCTGCATGAAGGCTGCCGCCGCGTGATGCGGGCGGCCTACCGCGGGCGCAAGGACGGCCAGCTCTACCACGGCACAACCGAAGCCCCGCCCGTGATCCGCGATACCCGGCCGCCGGTGGTGTTTTCCAACACCCTCACGCGCTTCCGTTTTGCGCCGGAAGACGGCAGCCGCGAAACCTGGATCATCAACTTCGCCTCCCATTCCGAAGCGATGCTGGGCAAAAATTCTCTCGTCAGCGCGGATTTCCCCTGCTACCTGCGGCGCGAGATCCTGGAAAAAGCGGGTGCGGAAACCATCTATTTCATCGGCGCCATCGGCGGGTTGATCCGCCCCAAGGAACTGGATGAGGATAACATCAAATCCACCATTTCGTGCGGGGTGCAGCTGGGGCAAGCCGCTTTGGGGATTCAGCCGGAAGACGAACGCAAACTCCCGCCGCTGCTGAACATACTCCGCCAGCCCTATTTCGCCGAAGCGGAAAACCTGATGCTCCTCACCGCGGCAAAACTGGGCGTGTTCAAGGCCAAACGCGTCGCCGCCGGGGGCGCGGAAACCGGCGCGTCCATCCTGACGGAAATGACATACATGAACCTTGGCGGGCAGCAGATGCTGCTGCTCCCCTGCGAACTCTTCCCGGAACTTGCCTACGGCGGCTACCTCAGCCCGGAAGAATCCGCCACAGGGCGGGGGCCGGAAATCAACCCCACGCCGCTGGCGCAGATTGCCGAAGACGAAAAGCTCTTGATCTTTGGCCTGTGCAACGATATGACCGGCTACGTTGTGCCGCCCAACGACTGGTTCCTGGGCGAAAAATCCTATTATGACGGCTGCAAGGACGCCAACGGGCGCAACCACTACGAAGAAACCAACTCCCTGGGGCCAAAGACCGCCGAAATCGTCGCGGGCGTGTTCAGCGGAATCATGGCAAGCGTAAATGCCTCGTTTGAATGAAGAAAGGAGCAAAATACATGAAAAAGACACTCGGCCTACTGCTGGCGGCCATCGCCGTGCTGGCGCTCTTTGCGGGCTGCCAGCCGAAAGACCTCGACAACCGCACCACCGGCACCACGAGCTACAACCTGGATTTGACGCCGGATAAAGTGGAGCAAGCGAAAAACGAAGTCGGCATCACCGGCGACGCACTGACCCCGGAAGAAGAAGCGCTGCTCCAGAGTAAGCTGCACGACCAGGGCTATGAAGTCACATTTGAAGACGGCGAGCTTCAGGTCAAACCGCCGGAAGGCGTGACCCTGCCCGCCACCACCGCCACCACCGCAACGGTGCCCAAGACCATGCCCGCAGGCGAAAGCGTGGATGCAGCCGAAGCCAAGAAGCTGCTCCAGGGCGTGCAGGCAATTTTCGATAGCAGAGTGTTCACGCTCACGGCAAAGGGAACCTCCGGGGTTTTCGGGAGTACCAGCGGGTTTTCCAGCGTTGTGATGGCGGTGGACCACGACAAGGTGGCGATTGAAAGCACCGGCAGCATTGCCGAAGCGCTGGTCGCCAATTCCGACACCAAAGAGGATTACTACGGGCAGCGCAAGGTGCAGGCGGCGATCATTGAAACCGCCCTGGGCAAACGATACCGCATGTTGGTCTTGCCCGAAAAGTTCTACTGTGTCTTCCCTGACCGCAACATCTATCTGGATTTCGCGGCATTCGCCATAGCCAATGGCGCAGACCCGGGCGACCTGGCTTCGAGTATGGGGGATCCCTCCGCCATCATTGGCGGCATGTTCGGCGGCGACACAACCGGGCGCACTGTGACTTCCACCAAGGTGAAGGCCGAAGACGGCAAGGAATATATTTGCGCCACCACAAAAGATGAAGAAACCGGCATCACGCACAACTTCTACTTCCTGGGCAAGGATTTGAAGCGCATCGAAACCATCGTCCCCGACCCGGATAAAGCCGGGGAAACCCTCAGCACCGTGCTGGATGTGGAATCCCTGGTTGCCACGGCGGATCCGAAATATTTCACTATTGATGGCATGACGCCGCTGGATTTGTTGAAGTTCGCGCAGCTCCTCGGCGGATAATCTTAACACACAACCAAGTGACAGCGCACCGAAAGGATGATTTTTCTTGAAACAATTCATGCAAAACAAACGCAGATTGCTGCTTTGCATCGCCTGTATTCTGCTGGCAGCCGCCTTGCTGGCCGGCTGCGGCAAAACCGGCGGCGACAGCCCCACGCAGAGCGAAGCGGCGGCGGGGGCGCAAGCGGGTTCCACCAACGACGCCAGCGCCACGCCCTCCTCTGATTTGGACGTGTCGCTCACGGGCGACGACGCCATCCCCGGCACCGAAGCGCCCACCGCCGTGCCGCAAAACAGCTCCACGCTGCCCAACGGCACAACGCCCGCCAGCACAACCAAAAAGTCCGCCACCGCAGGCGCGGCGGCAGATGTGCTGGCATACGTGAAGCAGGTGCAGGATACGCTCAACAGCAAAAACTTCACGCTCAAGGGCAGCGCGTCTTCCAGCCCCCTGGTGCTGGTGGCCAGCGGCGACAAAGTCGCCTTTGAAGCCCCCACATCGTGGCTGATGTCACAGCTTGCCGCAACCGACGCCGGGCTTTCAACCGCAGAAGCGGCGTCAATGACAACGCTGCTGGGCAAAACGCTGCGCCTTGTCGCAACGCCGGAACGCACCTTGCTGGTGATGCCGGATCTCCGCGCCTATTCAGACCTTGGCGACGTGGGCGTGGGCGACGTTTCAACCGAAGATTTTGAAGAACTGTTCAACTATCTGGGCGGCAAGGATGCGCTGAAAAACATCAAAACATCGACCGCAACCCTGAACGGCAAGGAACACCAGGTGGCCACCATCAAGGATGAAGACGGCAAGGATCTTGCCCGCCTTTACTTCCTGCAAGGCCAGCTCAAGCGCATTGAGCTGTTGCAGGGGGATCTGAAGACGACGCTGGATGTGACGTCGCTGCAAAACACAGCGGACGCCAGCTACTTCAGCACCAAGGGGCTGTATCCGTTTGATTTTTCCGCATTGCAGGGCATGGGCGGCCTTGGCGGCATGACCCTGCCCAACCTTCGGTAACTGCCATGCAAAACGTCGCATTGATTACCGGCGCTTCGGGAACCCTCGGCGCCGCCACGGCACACGCTTTGGCGGCGGAGGGCTGCCATTTGGCGCTGCACTACCACGCAAACCGCTCTGCCGCCGAAGCCTTGGCGGCAGAGCTTTCCCTTGCGCACCCAACGGGAATATTTGTGCCGCTCGCCGCCGATTTGCGGGAAGCTGACCAGGCGGATCGCCTTTTCAGCCAGGCGGAAGCACACTTTTCCCGGGGAATCGATGTGCTGGTCGCCAGCGCCGGTATCGCCCTGCCGCAACAGTTGCTGCAAGATACTACGCCGGCGCAATTCGATGCTTTATTTGCGCTGGATGTGCGCGCAGTTTACCTCTGCTGCCGCCGGGCGCTACCCGCTATGCTCCGGCAAAAGTATGGACGGATCGTCACAATTTCCTCCGTTTGGGGCGTTTGCGGCGGTTCCTGCGAGGTGGCGTATTCCGCCGCCAAGGCCGCTGTGATCGGCCTGACGAAGGCGCTGGCCAAAGAAGCGGGGCCAAGCGGCGTGACCTGCAACTGCGTTGCGCCCGGCTGGATTGAAAGCCCGATGAACGCCCACCTCAGCCCGGCGGAGCAAGCCGCCTTTGCCCAAGGCACCGCCGTTGGCCGCCTTGGCCGCCCGGCAGAAGTCGCCGCAGCCGTGCGCTACTTCGCAGGGGAAGACGCAGGCTACACAACAGGGCAGGTGCTGGCGGTTGACGGGGGGATGTGAAAGCAGCACACCGTCGTCCCTACAAACCATTATTTCAAAAGCCCCGGTGCGCCAAAGGCACGCCGGGGCTTCAAGGCAACGGTTTTTATTTGCAAAATAGCAAACGCTTTTCCCCTCACCCCGCCAATTCGCAT
>JAITNG010000075.1 GCA_031290595.1 Oscillospiraceae bacterium | reverse complement strand
GCAGTCGCCCGGAGCTTTAAAATAACGTTTTTAATTGAGGCACAGTATAAATGCCATACCCCCGGGCAGTGCAGGATGCACTGCCCGGGGCTTGTTGCGCCTTCACGCCAGCAAAAAGTCAACCAGATTCACATTTCGGATGCCGTCAAAGTCGTTCAGCGGCGTTCGATCCATGGAAAGCACCAGTTTCTCATGGTAATCGGGGATCGCCCGCAGCGGGCGCAGCTCGCGCACCTGCGTTTCTTCCGAAAGCATCGTTGCCGTCACCTGCACATACAGGGTTTTTTCCGGCTTTTGGGCGATGAAATCAACTTCCAGCCCGCCGATGCTGCCGATTTTCACATCAAACCCACGCCGCAGCAGCTCAAAATAAACCAGATTTTCCAGCACAAAGCCATAGTCCTGCCCGCGCTGACCCACAAGGCCGCCGCGGATGCCCGTATCCACAATGTAATATTTCCCCTGCGTTTTCAGCTGTTGCTTCCCTTTCACATCAAAGCGCCCCGCCCGGTAAAACACATAGGCGTTTTCCAGCATACGCAGGTAATTGTCGATGGTTCCGCTGGCGGTTTTGCGCCCGCTGCTCGTCAAAAAGTCGCTGATTTTTTTGCTGGTCACAAGGTTGCCCACGTTCCCGGCAAGGTAGCGCACCACGCTTTCCAGCAACGCCGGGTCGCGCACTTCGTTGCGTGCAATCACATCTTTCAGAATGATCGTATGATAAATGCCGTTGATGTACTGCCGGATAGCCGATTCCTGCGCACGCAGCTCGGTGACGCCCGGCAGCCCGCCGCGCTCCAGGTATAGATTGAAATACCCCTGCACATCGCCGCTTTGGTGCAAATCGTTGAAATCCAAAAACTCTTTGAAGGACAGCGGCAGCATCGGGATTTCGATATACCGCCCGGCCAGCAGCGTGGAAAGCTCGGACGCCAACAGATAAGCGTTCGACCCGGTGATATAAATATCCAGCTGCGCATGGAGCCGCAGCGAGTTGACCGCACGTTCCCACTCGCTAACAAAACTCACCTCGTCCAGCAGCACATAGACCTTCCCCTCCGGCGGAAGCCTATCTATGACCGCCTGGTGGAGCGCCTTGTACTCCCGGATTGAATCGAATTCCAGCAACTCAAAATTCATGCGGATGATACGGTTGCCCGGCACACCGGCAGCCAGCAGGTGCGCTTCCAACAAATCCAACAGCGAGGATTTCCCGCACCGCCGCACCCCGGTGATCACCTTGATGAGCGATGTGTCCTTCACTTCCAGCAGTCGGTTCAAATAGGTATCCCGTTGTTTCATTCCGAATCTCCCCCTTCAATAATTTAAGTATAACCGATTTTCACCCGAAAATCAAGAAGTTTTTGAGTTATAACTGAATTTTGCCGTAATCGCATAGCACGTTGACAAAGGCTTGCGGGTATGCTATACTTTTGTTAAGAAGTTTTATATTAATTAAGGGGACTGGTTTTAATGTTGACTGAAGAGATCAATGTGCGTACCATTCCGGCGCTGCTGGATTTTTGCCAGACGCGTTACGGTTCGCGCTGCGCCTTCCGTTGGCGTGCGGGGGCGGAAATCCATGACGTCACGTATCAACAGTTCGCCGGGCAGGTGCGCACCCTGGCGGCCTATATTGCGGCGCAAACGGCGCGTGATGACCGCATCGCCCTTGTGGGCGGGAATTCCTACCGCTGGCTGCTGGGCTGGTTCGCCGTGGTGTGCGCCGGGCGCGTGAGCGTGCCAATCGACCCCCAGCTGCCCACGGGGGATATTCTGGCGCTGCTGGCAAAAAGCGGCGCTTCGTTGCTGCTCCACGCGGCGGAGTTCGGCGACGTCGCCGCAGCCGCCCCGCGTGCCATGGATCTGGAGAGGCTCCCCGTGGAAGGCGAAGCGGACGGCTGGCCCTGCGCAGTGCAGCCGGAGGATCTGGGCGCCATCGTCTTCACATCCGGCACCACGGGGGTGCCCAAGGGCGTGCTGCTCACGCACTGGAACTTTATGGCGGACGCACTGAGCGGCTGCCGCTGCATGGATCTTGCCGGGCACACGATGCTGGCGGTGCTGCCCTTCCACCACACGTTGAGCCTGACCCCCGGTATGCTGGCGCAACTGCCCGGCGGCAGCACCGTGTGCATCTGCGGGGGGATGCGCCAGCTGACCAAAGATCTGGCGGCGTTCCAGCCGGAATATACCGTTGCGGTGCCTTTGCTGGCGGAAGGGATGTATCGCAAAATCTGGGATACCGCCCAAAAAGAGGGCAAAGAAAAACTGCTGCGGGTTCTGCTGCGCTGTAGCGACGCCCTGCTGCGCCTTGGCATTGATCTGCGGCGCAAGCTGTTCAAAAGCGTGCTGGACGCCTGTGGCGGGCTGAAGTGGATGCTTGTGGGCGGCGCGCCCCTCTCTGCGGAATGCGCAGACGGCTTTTTGCGCTTCGGCCTGGAAGTGTTGCCCGCCTATGGCGTATCGGAATGCGCCCCGGGCGTTGCGCTCAACCGAAGCGGCGCCTGCAAATCGCAGAGCGTGGGGCAGGTGCTGGATTGCTGCCGGGTGAAAATTGTGGACGGCGAAATTTGGGTCAAAGGCGACAATGTGTCGCAGGGCTATTATCAGGATGAAGCGGCCACGCAGGAAGCCTTCACGCAGGACGGCTGGCACAAAACCGGCGACCTGGGGCTTCTGGATGCGGATGGCTATCTATACATCACCGGGCGGCGCAAAAATTTGATCGTGCTGCGCAACGGCAAGAATGTTTCGCCCGAAGGGCTGGAGCAAAAGCTGACGGAACTCCCCTGCGTGCAGGAGGCGCTTGTGTACCAGGAGGGGGATGAAATCGTCGCCGAGCTGTATCTGGATACGGAAGAACGCCCGGATGCGGAGGCGCAGTTTGTGGCGGCGCTTGCGCAGCTCAACCGGCAACTGCCCGCCTACCAGCGCATCACAAAACACAAGCTGCGGGACGCCGAGTTCCCCAAAACCACCACAAAAAAGATCATACGGAAGTGAGGCGCACCCCATGGATATACTGGGCGAGTTGCAGACCATTGTGCGGGAATACACGGGCGACAGCGGGCTTTGCGTGCACACGGAAACGACGCTCACCGCCGGGCTGGGGCTGGATTCCTACGATTTGGTCATGCTGCTGTGTACGCTGGAAGAGCGTTTCGCTCTGGAGATCCCCGACCGCGCCGCAGCGCAGATGGTCACGGCGGGGGATCTGGCGGATTATTTGGAAAAGCATAAGGGTATCTGATTTTGAAAGGATAAACCCGTGGAATACTACGCTCTCACGCACGCGCAGCGGCGCATATATGAGTTGGAACGCTACGCGGACGGCGCGGCGGGCATCGCGGCAAGCATCCTGTTCGCCGGGCGCCTGGAAGAAGCCGCTGTGCAGCGTGCGCTGAACCGTATCATCGAAACCAACGACGCGCTGCGCCTGCGCATGACCCCGGAGCAGCGGCAGTATGTTTTGCCCTTTGCGCAAAGCAGCTTCCGCGTCCGCACCTTTTTGACGCAGGAACAGCTGCACGCCTGGGCGGCGCAAGTGGCGCTGGAACCCATGCAGTCAGTCGCGCAGGGCAACGCGCCCTATGACTTCACCATTGTCACCGCCGCAGGGTGTTACGGGCTGTTCGTCCGCTTCCACCACATCGTCGCCGACGCCTGGAGCGCGGCGCGCTTTGCCAGCCTGCTGCACCGCTACCTCCACGACCCAACGCCGGTGGAATGCCCCTCCTACCTGGAATACATCCGCAAGCAGGAGGACTATTGGAAGAGCGCACGCTGTTTGCGCGATAAGGACTTCTGGGTTTCCGAATTCGCGGAAAAAGCGCCTTCCTGCTTCCTGGCCGGGCAGCCGCAGAGCGCTGCCGCCGCCGCCCGGTGGGATACCTTCCTCCCCCCCGCGCAAGCGCAGCCCTTGCGGGCGTTTGCGTCGGCGCACGGGCTATCGCTGTTCAGTTTGCTGCTCACGGCCATGGCCGTCTATCTTTACCGTCTGCGCGGGCAATCGTCACCCTGCGTCGGCACCACGACCCTGGGGCGTGCTGACGCCGCCGCAAAACGCACGATGGGGATGTTTGCGGGGACGATGCCTTTACCCCTCCGCCTTGACCCCGCAGCGGATTTTCTTACAAACGCGCTGGCAACCAAAGCGACGCTCTTTGCGGCTGTGCGCCACGAGGGCTATGGTTACACCGATGTTCTTTCTGCGCTCAAAGACCGCGACGGCTTTGACGGCAGACTTTATGATGTGCTGGTCAACTACCAGAATGCCGCCGTGGAAGGCATGGGCGACGACTTCCTTGGCACCCACTGGTATTTTTGCGGCGCACAGCCCGAAACGCTGCAATTGCAGGCCAATGACCGCGATAACACCGGCGGGCTGTTCCTTTCCTACGACTATCAGCTTGCCGTTTTGGGGCAAGAGGACGTCCGGCGCCTCCATGCACGCCTGATGGCGCTGCTGGGTGACGCCATCGCTTGCCCCGGGAAGCCCGTTGCGCAAATCACAATGCTCTGTGAAGAGGATAAGCGGCTTTGGGAAGCCCTCAACCGCAGCGAACACCCCCTGGCGCTGCGCCCCGTGCATCGTTTTTTGGAAGAACAGGCCGCCGCCCACCCGCAGCGCGAGGCCGTGCTGTGCGGCGAAGACCGGCTGAACTACCGGCAACTGGACGATTGGGCGAACCGCATCGCCGGGTGGCTGCGCGGGCGGGGCGTCGCCCCCGGCGGGGTTGTGGCGCTGCGCATGGAGCGCTGCACGGAGCTGATGCCCCTGTTGCTGGGGATCCTGAAGGCGGGCTGCGCCTATCTGCCCGTTTTGCCGGCCTGGCCTGTGGCGCGCGCCGCTTTCGTTTTAAAGGACGCCGGGGCGGCTCTGCTGGTGTGCGGAACCGGCTGCGAAATTGCGCAGGGTTGCTGCCCGGCCGTCGGCGTTGCGGCGTTGCACGGCCTCCCGCCCTGCGATGTTGCGAGCGCAGACGACCCGGCGCTGCCCGCCTATGTGATGTATACATCGGGTTCCACGGGGAACCCGAAGGGCGTGCGCGTGGGGCAGGCAGGGCTGTGCAACCGCTTGCTGTGGATGGAAGACGCCTACCCGCTGGCGCAGGGGGAACGGCTGATTCAAAAAACAAGCTATGCCTTCGATGTTTCCGCCTGGGAACTTTTTTGGCCCTTCATGCAGGGGTGCGCCCTGCTGCTGCCCGCGCCCGGTGCGGAAAAGGATCCCCGTAGGCTAGCGGAACTGATCGAACAATACGCAATACGCACCATCCACTTTGTCCCCTCCATGTTGTTCCTCTTTTTGGATTACATCGGCGTCAGCGGGCGTAAACTGCCTTCGCTGGAGCGGGTGATTGTCAGTGGCGAGGCGCTGACCCCTGCGCTGAACCGCCGTTTTTATGAAATTTTCGCGGGTACGCAAACCCGGCTGCACAACCTCTATGGCCCCACGGAATGCACCGTGGATGTGCTGTACTACGACTGCGCCCCGCAAGATGCGGAAATCCCCATCGGCCGCCCGGTGTGGAACACAGGCGCGTGGATTCTGGATGCAAACGGTGCGCTCCTGCCCCCGGGCGAAAGCGGCGAGTTGTGCATCACCGGCGTGCAACTGGCGCACGGCTACGCCGACCCGGCGCTGGATGCGAACCGTTTTGTGGAACACCCCCGGCTGGGGCGCATCTATAAAACCGGGGATCAATGCAGTCTGCGCACCGACGGGCAAATCCTTTACCATGGCCGCGGCGACGGGCAGGTGAAGATCGGCGGGCAGCGCGTGGAGCTGGGGGAAATTGAGCGGCAGCTGGAGCAGATCCCCGGCGTGGCGCGGGCGGCAGTCCTCTTGCAGGGCGCACACCTGCAAGCGTTTTATATTGCGCAGGAACCCCAGGCAGTGGCTACGCTGACCCGCTTTTTGCGCGAACGTCTGCCCGCCTACATGGTGCCGGAGCAGTTCCTTCCCCTTGCGGAATTCCCCTTCAGCGCCAATGGCAAGCTGGATCGCGGGCGATTGGCGCAGCTGGCAGCGCAATCCCCGCCCGCTGCAAACACGCCCCCGGCAGAGGATGAACCCGTGACGCAGACCGAGCGGCAGATCATGGCGGCGGTGCGCACCCAGGGCGTTGAAGCGCATATGGGCGACGCGCCCGCCCACTGCGGCCTGAGTTCACTGGATATTGTGGAAATTGCGGTGGAACTGGAAGCGCAGGGGATGCTGCTACAGGTCGGCGATTTTTATACCGCATCGGATTTCCACGCCCTGGCCACGATGGCCGCGGAGGGGGGCGAGCGTCCGCCGCTTGCACGCCTGGCGGGTGGGCGCGAAAACGCACACGAACAGCAGGATCCGCAAAGCGACGAAGCCCTGCCGCCGTCGGTCGCTTGCATCGGCGTGCCGTATGGCGGGGGTTGCTTCGCCGTCTGGGCCGATGTGGCTCGTGCGCTCCCCTTGCCGTTTTACGCTGTGCGCAGCGCCCACGAAGACCCGGATGAACTGCTGCGCACGGTGCTGCAACTGCCCTTTGCGCGCTTTGTGCTGGCGGGCAGCTGCGTGGGCGCGGGGCTGGCCGCCGCGCTGGCGCAAAAGCTGGAAGCGCAAGGCCGCCTCGGCGGGCTGTGCGTCGTGGCCTCCGCGCCCCCCGCAGGGGTGTGGTTCTTTGGCCGCTGGTTTAACCCGTGGCTGCTGCGCGGACCCGCCGCCACCAACCGGGCGCTGCAAAAGCTCAACAGGCGGAAAATCGTCCTCGGCGCACGCGAACGATTGCAGCTGCGGGGCGACGCCGCTTGGTTCCTGCGCTTTTTGGCGGAGCACCGCCGCCTGCCCCTCCATGCACCTGTTCAGTTGGTCTACGGTGCAGCGGACCCCATGATGCCACGCGCACACCCGGAGCGGCGCTGGATGCGCTTCTTTGGCCGCCCGGTGGCGGCACAGGTCATCCCCGGCGCGATGCACGACGTTGTGCATACACATCCGCAAGAACTCGCCGCCATTTTGACGGCGCTGGCAATACAATAAGAAAAGAGGCTGATAAAAATGCTCCCCACCGGTCTATTTGGCTTATCGGCAGCATCCTACACCCTGGTCAACACCATTGGCGTCTTCATGGCCGCCCTTGCGGCCATCACATTGATGGTGATCGAATGGCTGCGGCGCAAGCGGCTTGCCAAGGCGCTCCCCGTGCAGTCGCTGCGGCGCAGACCGAATCTGCCGTTTTTCATCCTGTCCTACGTCGTCGCCTACGGGCTGCTTGTGCCGGGGACGTACCTGACGGGCAGGTTGTTCAACGTAACCGTGCTGCTTGGCCAACCGGCAGTGTTCAACAGCGGGGTCAACTTCGCCAGCGGGGTGCTGATTTTCATCGGCATTTTCCTGCTGATGGCCAGGATTTTCCCCGGCAACGGCAAACCCACCGAACAATTGGAGGTGGTGCTGCCCGCCCTCGCGCTGAATCATGTGTTCAACCGCCTGGCTTGCTTGCTCGGCGGATGCTGCTTCGGCGTCCCCACCACGCACGTCGGCTTCATTTACCCCGAAAGCGCCCCGGCCAGCGAAATCTATGGCGAAGGCACGCACACCTTCCCCAACCTTGTCATCGAATCCTCCGTCATGCTCGTTTGCTTTGTGGTGTTGCTGATTTTGCACTTTCGCGGCAAGCGCACCCTCCCCATCTTCCCGCTGGTCTTCGGCGGCACGGGCTTCCTGCTCGGCTTCGTCATGAACCATTCCTATGAACCGCTCAAACCACTGTTCAACTTCACATACCCCACCGCCTTCACGCACCTGCTGGTGTTTTTGGTGGGCGTCCTCTTCCTGCTGCTGGAACTGCACAGGAAGAAGCGCGAGCGGATGGCGGAATAAGCTCGCCTCAGCTAAAAGCCAACCATGCTGCGCTCCGCGCCACCACCCCGCCCCTTCGGGGCACCCCTCCCACGGAGGGGAATTTCCGTAGCCGTTGGGTTCGTGTGACAATTCCCCTCCGTGGGAGGGGTGGCGCGAAGCGCCGGG
>JAITNG010000018.1 GCA_031290595.1 Oscillospiraceae bacterium | reverse complement strand
TGGATTCCGATTACCGCGGCGAGGTGATGGTGGCGCTGCACAACCATTCGCCCCAGAGCCAGGAGGTTGCGCCCGGCGAGCGCATCGCCCAACTGGTGGTCACGCCCTTTTTGACGGTGAATTTTGCCCCGGCGGAAGCGCTGGACGACACCGTGCGCGGCGCGGGCGGTTTTGGTTCCACCGGCGCATGAGCTACTATAAAGTATATTAAGACAGCGGAGCGGGCGCGCGCGTTCCCAATTTCCAAATATTTGTGTAGATAACTAAAAACATAATGGAATCTTTGGTGAAATTGCGGATTGACACCGTGGACTAAGTAGGAGTATAATTATATATGCATAATAGGCGCGGAGTATAATACATGCAGCGCTATTTGTTGTCAGCGGTTGCCAGCTGAAGGGCAGCGGCCGCAATTTGATGGAGGTGGGAATTATGAAGCACAGTCAAACAAAACGCATCCTCAGTTTCCTTCTGGCGGCACTGATGTTGGTCACAATGTCCAGCATTATGGCTTCTGCCAGGTGGGATTATGCACAGCCCTACGATATTCAAAAGGGCAAGGCCGTCATGAACACCGGCCAGTGCGCCACCATGATCTGCGACTTCCTGGATGAAACGCTGAACGATAGTATTGGCGTCATCCTGGCGCGAACCGTTCTCGGCGTTGAAGGCTTTGGCGGCACGGTTCTGTGGATCGATTTGAGCAGCATTGATATGATGGCGATTTCGCTCAACCACACCTTTGGCTCCTACGCCAAAACGTTGCTTAACGATTTGGTGGGGCTTGGGGATCTGAACGCGATCAACACCAGTGGCCTGGCGACGATTGAAGCCCAGTTCCTGCGCAGCAACAGTTCGGATAATCCGGGTCTTGCGAACGCCAAGAGCCGTTTCACCTACCCGAACACGGCTGGCAGCACGAGCGAACGCGAAGGCAAGCGGGATATTTATGTGCTGCAGTCGCTTTTCAAGTTCCTGGCCGATAACGCCGGGATGATCGGCAAGCTGGTGGGCAGCAACAACAAAGGCACATCTTATAACGGCCAGTTTAGCTTTGGCGGCCTGATAGATGTTTTGAGCGGCAAAGGCCTTATAGGCGGAATTGTGGCGCTCGCGACAGATATTGAACCGCTAAAGGTGATTGCCGGTTATATGACCGAAATGTCCAACGACTTTGGCGGCTGGCTCAAGGGCTTGCTTCTGCCCATGCTGGCGCCGGAGGCC
Source organism: Oscillospiraceae bacterium (assembly GCA_031290595.1). Taxonomy (GTDB): domain Bacteria; phylum Bacillota; class Clostridia; order Oscillospirales; family Acutalibacteraceae; genus WRMQ01. Next base: position 7,550 of record JAITNG010000018.1, on the reverse strand, counting down.
GACCCCAGCGCACCGCTGGATCTAGTCATCGAAGAAATGCTCAACGGGCTGCTTGGACCGCTACTGGGCGACTTGCTCCCCGGCGTTGAACTGACGCTTGATATTTATCAAAACCCGGGCGACCCGCCGGTGGATAGCGCTTACGATATGTTGCGCAACACCATCAACGGCGTTTTGGTTGGCGCGTTCCCCATGCTGCTTGGTTTGATTGCCCCGCTGATGAACGTCGCGGTGGATGAGGAACACCCGGGCGGCTACTATGACGCAAGCCTGGGCGACGGCCTGATTGGCGGCATCCTTTGGGGACCGCTGGTGGTCGGCGGCGAAGGCCTCGACGGTCTGCTTTCTGAAACGCCGATTCCGCACTCCGAAGACCCCGGCGCCAGCCCCGCAGAGTCTGCGCATCCCTATAAGATGCTACAGGAAACCTTTGAGTGGCTCCTCTTGCGCGGCACCGACGGCACCAGCTTCCTGGATCGCTTCCTGCTGCGCAACTACCCCACCATCGTGAGCGCCAGTGGCGAAACCGTGAACAACCCGGCTTACGACAGCACCAAACCCAAGGGGTTGATCATCAAAGACGCGCCGACCGATTCCCGGTATAAGGACGCGCTGGCCGATTTCCTCGGCACCCTGATTGATGATAAGCTCGCGGGTGTGCTGGGTATGATCGACCTGGGCATTGATCTTGACACGGACGCCATCCAAGGGCTTGCTTTGCCTGAAAAGTTCGGCTTCGTCATCAAGGCGCTGCTGCCCATGATCGTCAACTATATCTACGTCCCCAACGAAGCGGAATCGCTGCGCGAGGTTGCGACTTATATCCTGGTCGATCTCCTTGCCGATACGATCCCTGAAAAGCGCTACGATTTGATTTCCCGCAACGCAAAGGCCGTGGAAAACGCCGGTAAGAACATTGACCCGAACCAGCTGAGCACCGGCAAGCAGCTGAATCCTTCCACCGACGGCGTTTATGTGGTGCTGGGCGACTTGCTGCGCTACTATTTGAACCCCTCGGTGGCGGGTCTGAATCTGCCGGAAAACAAGACCTTCGATGGTTTGCTCTCGGCGCTTTCCGCCTGGCTGCTCGGCGCTTACGGCGGCGTGCTGCGCACCCCGCTTACCACCGACGACGACGGCTGGAGCCGTTTGAGCTACCTGCTCTTCGGCAGCAGCTCCACTGCGGGCGGCACGAGTCACGTTGACGACGGCGTGCTGCGCAAGGATTGGTTCACCGAAGGCATCGTCAACAGCGGCGGCGAAGCGGTTCTCAAGGAAGTTCTGATCAACCGTCTGCTCGGCGCAGTTCTTGACCTTGATTTCAAGAGCCTGTTTACGATCTTCCAGGGCAACTCCAACGGCGAGTTGAACCTGCCCCCGGTGCAGTTGGTGCTGCATGTGGTGGCGCGGCTGCTCAACAGCGTGTTCAAAATGGAAAGCGGCCAGACGCTGATTCCCTGGAATTTGACGACGCTCGATAGTCTGCTTGGCGGCAAGGTGCTTGGCGCCTTGGTGCAAGCGTTGCTGACGCAATTTGGCAAGCCAGAGGTGACCTCTGCCCTTTTGGGGCCGGTGCTGCCGCTGCTGGCAGGCATGATAGGCCTTTGGTCGGCCGATGATTACCTCCCGCACCTTGTGACGGAGGAAGAGGTCAACGGCATCCGCAACCCGGATGATAACAGCAAGTGGAGCGTAAAGCCGAAAGCCTTTTTGGCGCCTTCGGATGCGATGATTTACCCCAGCGTGAACGACTTCAAGACGCTGCTCAACCTGGTGCAGCCCCTGGAACAATCGGTCGAATGGTACGTTCTGCCCAACCTCAGCAACCTCAGTGCGCCGTATTATCACCATTACGGGCCTGAAAACTTCATCATGGAGGATCAATACCGTTACAACTTCTATGCCGATGCACGTTCGACGGCGCTCTCCGTCCTGGCAAGGATGGAAGTCGGCGCGACGGTAGTGCAAGCGGAACTGGACGACGTGGAAGAGGGCGAAGAACCCGATGTGCTGACACAGTATGAGATCAGCAACGCCTATGCGGTGTTGGCGTTTTACACCAACAACTCCTGGAACAGCGGCAAATATGACGCGCAGCCATTGTTGAGTTCGCTGCGTTCGGATGAGCAGATTTCCAACGGCGGCCTGGAATTCCAGCACCTGCGCCTATCCTTTGAGCGCCTGGCCAAAAAAGGGTATGTGGAAGAACACTACACCAAGGGCAGCTGGGCGGTTTATGAACACGCTTACAATTTCGCCTATGAACTGCTGGAGCGGTATTATGACATGACGCTCAAGGGCATCACGCAAGCGGCCATCACCCGCGCGCGGCATGAATTGCTGATTGCCGAACGGCAGCTGACGAAGTTCTCGAAGCTGGCAAGTTTCATCCAGTTTGATATTTATATGCAAACGGAGATGGAAATTGCCGAGCGCGACGCTGTGTTCTACACTTCCGGCGACCCCGAAACGATTGGCACAATTGATTACTTGCTTGCGGTGCTGGAAGAGGCGCGCGTCATGTCCGCTAACCGCAGCACATATGATGTTACGGAACAAGAGAAGTCGGTTGACCCGATGGCGGCGCGGATGCACGAGGCCTTCCTGGCGCTGACAAAGAAGAATTTGATTTATGCTGATAGCGGCGCACGCATCTATTATGGCATCGAGAATCCTGTGGAAAGGGATCCTGAAATTCACAAGATCGTTTATGGTCTGCCGTATGGGTTGACCTATACACTCGGGACTAAAAACCTCGCCACGTATGTGCGTCCCTTCACTTCCGGCATTGTGTTGACTTGGCCGGAGGATGCAGCTACAAAGGCAACCTATGCCTTGAAGTATTTGGGAACTGGCTTGACCTTTAAGATCAGAAGCGGGAAGGGAGCCAGCCTGAAGACGGATGATGCGGTTGTCCTGCTCATCTTCGGTGATATTGCGGGCAATATTGCCACCGGCACCGGTACGCCCCTCGCGACGGCCAACACGCAGACCGATATGGGCGAATCCCTGGTCAACGGGATTGACGTGCAGGTGCTGGATCAGTACCTGGCAGGGAAACGCCAACTGACAGATTTGCAGTTGCTTGCGGCCGACGTCAACCACAGCGGTGGGGTCGATTGGGATGACCGTGAATTGCTCTATCAGGCGACGCTGGGGCAGTATACGATTGAACAGACGAACTTCAACTGGTAGTTGATAAGGCAATTCAGGAATTTAACGCCCCGATGTGGTTGCGCTTCGGGGCGTTTTATTATCAACATGAAGGAAGGCACGCAATGGGCGAACCTATCTGGATTGGCATGGACGGCGGCGGCACCAAAACTCTGGCGCTGGCGGCGCGGCGGGATGGCTCCCTTGTGGCAGCCGCCCGCGCGGGGAGCATCAACTTTTTTTCCGTCGGTTGGGAGGAAGCGCGTGCGCAGCTGCGCAGCATTGTGCAGGCGCTTTCCGCTGCAACAGGCGGTGCGCCGGTTGCATCCGCCTTCATTGGCCATGCGGCGCTTGCGGGCAGCGCGGAGCCAGGGCAGCTGCGCCGGTTGGCCGAAGGAATCCTGGAAGCGGATATGCTGGGGATGGAAAGCGACCTTTGCGTCGCGCTTGAAGCCATGCCCGGGGAAGGCGCCAAAGCGGTTGCGGTCAGCGGCACAGGTTCCATGGTTGCGGGGCGGGCGTCGCCCGGTGCGCAGCTGTTGACCTGCGGCGGCTGGGGCTACCTTTTGGGCGATGAAGGCAGCGGCTTTCATCTGGCCTGGGAAGGCGTCCGCGCAGCCTTGCGCGGGAGCGAAAAAAGTGCAGCGGCCACGGAACTAACGGGGGCGCTGCTGCGGCATTTTGGGGCAAACGAACCTGCGGCGTTGCTGCCGCTTTTTTATGAGCCGCCAATGGAACGGCACCGGCTGGCGGGCTTTGCCCGGGCGGTGCTGGCCTGTGCGGAAGCGGGGGACGCACCCGCCCTGGCAATTGTGCGGCACGGCGCCGGGGAATTTGCCCAAACCACTGCGGCACTGCTGCGGCGTTTGCCGCAGGGCGCGGCGTTGGGGCTTTGGGGCGGCGTGATGGTGGGCAGCGCCTGTTATCGCGCGGCCTTTTGCGGTGCGCTTGCGGTGGAATTCCCCGCCCTGCGCCCTGCGCTTTTGCCTTGCCCGCCGGAAGCGGGCGCACTCTTTGCGGCGTTTCGCCAATCCGGCCAAACCCTGCAACCGGCGCAGCGGGCGCGGCTGATCGATTCCGGGCATGAGAAAGGATGGTTTTGATGCAAAAGTCTGAAGAATACCTGCGGCACGTGGCGGCACTGCTCACCCGTGCGGCGGAAGAACAGCTCCCGGCGGTGGAAGCGCTGGCCGGGCGCATGGCGGAAACTTTAGGCGCAGGCCGCACGATTTTCCTGTTTGGCACGGGGCATTCTTCGTTGCTGGCACAGGAGCTGTTTTATCGTGCGGGCGGCCTGGTGCGGCTCCAGCCGATGCTTGAAAGCGCCCTGATGCTCCACGAATCGGCTTCCAAGAGCACGGAAATTGAGCGCTTGCCGGAATATGCGGCGGTGTTGATGGCGCATTATCAGCTGGGTGCGGGCGATCTTTTGATCCTGATTTCCAACTCCGGCCGCAATCCCCTTTGTGTGGAGCTGGCGCTGCGGGCAAAGGCGGCGGGCTGCGCCGTTGTGGCGCTGACCAACCGAGCGCACAGCCTTTCGGGCGCATCCCGCCACGCAAGCGGGCGGCGGCTGCTGGAATGCGCCGACCTGGTGCTGGATAACCTGGGTTGCCCCGGCGACGCGTGCATCGGCTACGAAAATTTTGCGGGGCGTTGCGCACCGACCTCCACCGTGGTGGGGGCTGCGCTGCTCCAGGCGGCTGTGGCGCGGGTGGTGGAACTCCAGCTGGAAGCGGGCGAAACGCCCGAAGTCTTTGCCAGCAGCAATATTGACGGCGGCGATGCGGTGAACCAAACCTATCTGGAGCGTTATAAAGGGGAGATTCGCTTTTTATGAACCATTGCTTCAACGCCGGGGCGCACGGCGTGCCATTGCCCCTGCCCAAGGCGTTTTATGTCGCCCCCGGTTGCGCGGGGGAGGCGGAACTGCGGCGCTTTTTGGCGCTTTGCGGCGCGGAATTGGCTGCGGCGCCGGGTGCAGATGCGGCCACAGTGGAAGCGGTGTGCGTGCGCAGCCGGGCGTTGCTCTATATGGAAAGCGCCCGCCGCGTGACCGAAGAGGGCTTTCATATCACAGCGGAGCAACCGGCTGCGGGCGGTGTGCGCCTACGTATCGAATACGCCGGGCTGGCGGGGCTGTGGTATGCCGCCAGCGCCCTGGCGTTTTGCGCGGCGCAGGGGCGCTTGCCCGCCTCTGACTTGCGCGGCTGCCCCAAATTCGAGAATCGCGGGTTTTTGGAAGGCTTTTACGGCACGCCCTGGCAGCCGGAACAGCGCCGGGGGATGCTGCATCTTTTGGCGCGGCACGGCATGAACTGCTATTTTTATGCCCCCAAGGATGACCCGTATCACCGCGACCGCTGGGAGGAACGCTATGACCCGGCGTCGCTGGCCAGGCTCCGGGAGCTGATTGCCTTTGCGGGTGAGCGGCAGGTGGCGTTTTGGTATTGCCTCGCCCCGGGGCTGGATATACGCTACAGCGACCCCGCGCAGTTTGACCGCCTGGTTGCAAAGCTCCGGCAGGTCTATGACGCAGGGGCGCGGCACTTTGGTTTGCTGCTCGACGACATCCCCGAAGAATTAATTCACCAGGAGGACGTAACCAGCTATGGTGAAACGCTGAACGCGCATATTGATTTGGTGCGGCGGGTGCTGGCTGCGCTGGAAGCGACGGATCCGGCCAACCGGCTGATCGTCTGCCCCATGCAATACCACGGGCGGGGGGATGAATACTACATTGCCCGGCTGGGGCAGGAAACCCCGGCGGCGGCGGAGCTGTTCTGGACGGGGCCGAATATCTGCTCCCAGGAGCTGCGGACGGAAGACGCGATGCGCTTCTGCCTCCACACCCGCCACCAGCCGTTTTATTGGGATAATTACCCCGTGAACGATGCTGAGATGTTCCATGAGATGCACCTGGGGCCGTTGGCGGGGCGCGAACCCGATCTTTATCGCCATTGCCGGGGCGTCGCCTTCAACGGGATGGAATACTTTGAGTGCAGCAAAGCGCCGCTGCTCACCGGCGCGGCCTTTTTGTGGGATCCCGAAGGCTATGACCCGGAAGCCGCCTGGCTTGCGGCGTTGGAAGAGTTGCTGGGCGCAGAGGGCGCGCGGCGCTTTCTTCCCTTTGGCGAGCAGTTGTTTACATCCTGCCTACGGCAGCAGAACGGTCCGCGGATGATGGCGGCGCTGGAAGCCGCCCAAACGGCGCACCGGGCGGGGGATTTGGGCGAAGCGTTGCGCATTTTGCAGCAGCTGGCCGCGCAGATGGACGACTGCCGCGCCTTTTTGGCGCAGAGCGACCATCCGATGCTTGCAGAGCTGCAAAAGTGGATCAAAAAATACAACCAGTGCTGTGCGCTGCTGCATTTGGCAATCGAATGTCTGCAAGCGCCAGGGGACGCCGCGCTGCACCGCACGCTTGCGGAAAAAATGGAGATATACAACGAAACGGCGGCGGTGCTGACGGAGTTCGGCTTCCGCGCATTCATCGATAAAGTGCTTGGATTGAATTGAAGGAGGACGTCACCATGCCAACCGTTAAAACCGCCGTGATTTTGGATGCGGGCAAGGGAACCCGGCTGTGGCCGTATGCGCAGATCCGCAGCAAGGGGATGCTCCCGGTTTCCGGCAAGCCGCTGCTGCGCCACTTGGTGGCCTCGCTGCGGCGCATCGGCATTGAAGAAACCGTGATTGTGGGCGGTGCGTTCGCCCAGCAGGTGAAGCACGCGTTCCGCCTGGAACCCGATGTGCGCGTGGTGGAAGACGCCACCGCCCGGGGCGCGGCGTTTTCGCTGCTGGCGGCCAAAGCGGCGCTGGGTGCGGCGGCGGAGCAGGGCTTCCTTGCGCTCTACAGCGATACGCTGGTGACGGAACCCGATCTTGCGGCGCTCAAGGCGGCCTTTGAGGCGCAGGGTGAACCGACGGCGCTGCTCAGTCCGCTGCACCCCCCTGTGATTCCGGATGTGCCGCTGCCCGCCCGCCGCAGCTGCGATCACATCGTGTGCAGCATCGAAAACGGCTGCGTTGCCGAGATCCTGGGGCACCCCAGGGAGGAGGGCAGCCATAGCTTTGCGGGCTTTGCGTTTTCCGATGCAGTCTTCCCGGCGCTTGCGGCCAATGCGGGTCGCTTCACCCAGACGGAGGTCGGCATGATGCCGCCCCTGGAAGGGTTCATCGAAGCCACTTTGGCCGACCTCATCGCGCAGGGCGAACGCGTTCTTGCGGTGGAAGCCGAAGCCCATGTGGTGGATATTGACAAGCCCTGGCAGATCCTTGAAGCCAACTTCTTTCTCAATATGCTGCGCTGCACGGGGCTGCGGGGGAACACCCTGGCCGAAGGCGCAAGCATCCACCCCAGCGCCGCCATCGCCGGCAACGTGCAACTGGGGGAG
>JAITNG010000058.1 GCA_031290595.1 Oscillospiraceae bacterium | reverse complement strand
CGTCGCGGAAAGGCAGCCCCCTGCCCACCAGGTAATCCGCGCAATCCGTGGCGTTGATGAAGCCCCCCGCCGCCGCTTTGCGCATATTTTCCGGCAGCACCCGGAGCGTTGCGAGCATGGGTACCGCCGCACCCAGGCAGAGCTTAACGGTGTCGAACGCATCAAAAATCGCGTCCTTGTCCTCTTGCATATCTTTATTGTAGGCCAGGGGCAACCCCTTCATCACCGTCAGCAGCGCCGTCAGGTCGCCAAACACCCTGCCGGATTTCCCCCGGATCAGCTCCGCCAAATCGGGGTTCTTCTTTTGCGGCATGATGCTGGAACCCGTGGTGTAAGCGTCGTCGAGTTCAATGAAACGGAATTCCCAGCTGCACCAGAGGATCAGTTCTTCGCTCAGGCGGGAAAGATGCACCATCACCAGCGAGAGCGCCGCCGCCAGTTCGATGCAGAAGTCGCGGTCCGATACGCCGTCGAGCGTGCTGGCGCTGTAGCCATCGAAGCCCAGCGCCTTTGCCGTGTAACCACGGTCGAGCGGGTACCCCGTCCCGGCCAGCGCACCGCTGCCCAGGGGCGAGATGTTCATCCGCTTTTCAGCGTCGGCCAAACGGCCAAGGTCACGGCGCAGCATTTCGCGGTACGCCAGCAGGTGCGACGCAAACAGCACCGGCTGCGCCCGTTGCAGGTGGGTGTAGCCCGGCAGAATCGCCGTCGGGTATTCCGCCCCCTTGGCCGCAAGCGCAGCTTCCAGCGCTTCCAGCAAAGTGCGCAGCGCAGCGCATTCCCCGCGCAGATAAAGCCGCAGGTCGGTCGCCACCTGGTCGTTCCGGCTGCGCCCGGTGTGGAGCCGTTTGCCGGCCTCGCCAATCCGTGCGGTCAGCTCGGCTTCCACAAAGGTGTGGATATCCTCGGCATCCGGGTCGATGGCCAGTGCGCCGCTTTCCAGGTCGCCCAGGATCCCGCCAAGCCCGGCCAGGATCGCTTCGCAGTCCGCCGGGGGGATGATCCCCTGCTTGCCGAGCATGGCCGCGTGCGCCATGGAACCTTCAATGTCCTGCCGGAACATCCGCCGGTCGGTGGCGATGGAGGAATTGAAATCGTTGGTGGTTTGCGCCGCCTCTTTTTCAAAGCGGCCAGCCCACAGTTTCATGTTAAAACCAAGCCTTTCATTTCGCTGATGCTATCATACCACGATATTCCAGAAAACGCAAGAAAAAACGCGAAAAAATCCTTTATTTTGTCAGATCGCGGATCCAGCGGAAGCGGTTGACCTTCACCACCGCCACGGCGCACTTTGCAATCTGATCGGATTTGAGGAAAATAAACGTGATTAAGGGCGAAAGATGCCACACAAACGCTGAAAGGGCGCTCAGCGGCAAAACGATGCCCCACATGAAGATCAGGTCGTTGACCAGCACAAAGCGGGTATCCCCGCCGCCGGAAACGATGCCCGTCAGGCTGGCCATCTGGTAGCTCGTCCCCGCGACGGTGACGCAAAGCACCAGCAGGAACTGCTTTGCCAGGGCGCCGGTAGCCTCGCTGACCTGATAGAACTGCAAAATACCGCCCCGGGCAAGCAACAGCGCCGCCGAAGTGCAAAGGCCGATGCAAAGGAAAATCAACTGCAAGGTGCGGGCATAGAGCTTGACTTTGGCGCGGTCGCCCTGCCCCACCGCCTTGCCGATGACCACGTTGGCGGCGGCCGCGGCGGCGTAGGCCACCACCGTGATCACCTGGAACAGCGCCGTCACCATGGCATTCGCCGCGATGGAGGGCTTGCCCATCCTGCCCAGGATGGCGCTTTGCACCCCCATCGCCAGCCCCCACGAAAGCCCGGAACCGACCAGCGGAAGGGCGATGCGCAGGAATTTTTGCAAATATATCTTTTCAATATGAAAACATTCGCGCAGACGCATTCGCAGCTTTTTATCCACAAAGCACAGGTAGCACACCAGCATCACAAACTGCGCAATATACGAAATCACCGTGGCGATGGCCGCGCCCCGCACCCCGAGGGAAGGAAAGCCCAGCTTGCCGTAAATCAGCACGTAGTTCAGCGCCGTATCCAGCCCCAGCGCGGCCAGCGAGAGGTAGACTCCCACCTGCGTGCTTTCCACGCTGCGGAACATCGCGATGCCAACCGAAGTCAGCGCAAGGAGGGGGTAACTGGGCGCCAGGATGCGCATATACTGCACGCCCTGTTCAATCACTTCGGCTTCGTTGGTCAACAGGCCGAGCAGTTTGCCCGGTATAAAAAAACCCAGCACGCCCAACAGGCAACCCACCGCCAGCGCCGCGCAAAACGCAACGCCAAACACCCGGCGGATGGGCGCGGTTTCCCGCTTCCCCCAGTGCTGCGATGCAATCACCGCCGCGCCTGTGCCGACCCCGTTGACGGTCAGTTGGAGCAAAAACTGAATCTGAATCACAATGGCAACGCCGCTCATGGCAAGTTCGTTGTAGCCGCCGAGCATCATGTTATCGCAAAGGCTGACGCCCAGCAGGATCAGGTTTTGCAGCGCAACCGCCCCCGTCAGGCGAAAGAACATCTTATAAAACGCGCGTTCCTTACATATCATTGCGGCAAATATCCTCGAATGTTTCGGCTTTGATGATCACGCGGGCTTCCCCTTCGCGCACCATCACCACCGGCGGGCGGGGGATTCTGTTGTAGTTGAGCGACATGGAATAGTTGTATGCCCCCGTGGCCAGCACCGCCAGCACATCCCCGGTCTGCGTGGGCTGCACCTTGGTGTATTCCTGGATCAGATCGCCGGTTTCGCAGCAGCGCCCTGCGATGGTGTAGGTTTCGCCGGCCTCCTCCCCTGCGCGACCCGCGTTCAGCACCGTGTAGTGCGCGCCATAGAGGATGTAGCGCGGGTTGTCGTTCATCCCGCCGTCGGTCAAAACATAGCGGCGCACGCCGGGGATTTCCTTCACCGCGCCGACGGTATAGAGCGTGATCCCGGCCGAAGCGGGGATCGACCGCCCCGGTTCCAGCAGGATGAAGGGGATCGCCAGGCCGTGTTCTTCCGCCTTGGCCGCAAGTGTTTTTGCCACCGCTTCCATGTATTCCGCATATGGCCGGGGCGTATCGCTTTGGTCATACTGCACGCCGAAGCCGCCGCCCAGGTCAAGCTCCCGCAGCTCCACGCCGCATTCCGCTTTGATCTGCGCCATGAAGCCGAACATCACCTCGGCGGCGAGTTCAAAGGGGGAAACATCAAAAATTTGCGAACCGATGTGGCAATGCACGCCGCAAAGCTCGAGGTTGGCGGAAGCCGCGGCGGCCTTTGCGGCGGCCATGGCCTCCCCGGTTTCCAGCGCAAAGCCGAACTTGGAATCAATCTGCCCAGTGCGGATGAAATTGTGCGTGTGCGCATCGATGCCCGGCTTGACCCGCAGCAGGATTTTCACCCGCTTGCCCTGCCGGACGGCTTCGGCGTCCAGGCGGCGGAGTTCTTCCAGATTATCCGCCACAACATGGCCGACGTCATGCCGCACGGCCATCTCCAGCTCCGCCGGGGTTTTGTTGTTGCCGTGGAAGTAGATGCGCTCCACCGGGAACCCGACGCTCAGCGCCGTGACCAGCTCCCCGCCGGAACACACCTCCAGCCCCATGCCCTCCTGCGCCATGATGCGGATGACTTCCTTGCAGCAAAAGGCCTTGCTGGCAAACAGCGCCAGGCCGTTGCCGCCATAAAAGTGCGCCAGCGAGCGGACGTAAGCCCGGCAGTTCTGCCGCAGCTGCGTTTCATCCACCACATAAAGCGGCGTGCCGTATTGCGCGGCCAAATCCAGCGTATCGCAGCCGCCGATGGTCAAATGCCCGGCGCCGTTCACGCCCAAACAATCCGAAACAAACATCCTTTTGATTCACACCTTTCCCAAAATCCTCAACCGGCAATCGCGTCTTCCATCAAGCGCAGCAGTTCTTCCCGCCCCTGCCCTTTCAGGCTCGAAAACGGAACCAGCGCCCGTGCGCCCATGCCTTCCAGGCAGACGGCCATTTCCGCCGTGCGTTTGGCGTATTCGCTTTTGTTGAGCTTATCGCTCTTGGTCAGCGCAACGGCGAAGGGCAGCTGCTTTTCCTGCAAAAAATCGAGCATCTCCCGGTCTTCCTTACTGGGCGCATGGCGAATATCCAGCAGCTGCACCACCAGCGCAATCGAACGGCTACTGTTGAAGTAGCCCTCCATCAGATCGGCAAAGCGTGCATATTCCCCCGCGCTGCGCCTTGCGTAGCCGTAGCCGGGCAGATCCACCAGGCGCACCGGCTCGCCGCCTTTATAGAAATTCACCGTCACCGTCTTGCCGGGGACGGAACTGGTTCTGGCCAAATTTCTGCGCCGCAGCAAGCAGTTGAGCAGGCTGGATTTGCCCACGTTGGAACGCCCGGCAAAGGCGATTTCCGGCAAATCGGAGGGCGGCAGCTGCTGGGATGTGCCGAACGCCGCCTCAAAGTCAAATAAATTCATGTTCATGCTGGCATCGTGACCCCGCTTTTGGGTCGTCTGCGCTTGGGGAGCAGCTCCTGCTTGGCGCTTTCCGGCGCGGGTATATCCCCCGGGAGTTCGGGTTCGGTCAGCAGGGCGTAGCCCGGCAGTTCCGAAAGGCGGGCGATGCCGTGGAAGCGCACCGCCGCCTTGACCGCGTCGTCCACTTCCTCCAAATCGGGCAAATTCTCTTCGGGGATCAGCACGCTGAACACCCCCGAACGGTAGGCCGCCATGGCTTTTTCACGCAAACCGCCGATGGGCAGCACGCGCCCGGTCAGGGTGATTTCGCCCGTCATGGCCAGGTTGGGGTTGACCTTGATCCCGCTCAGGGCGGAAAGCAGCGCCGTGAACAGCGTCACCCCGGCCGAAGGGCCGTCCTTGGGCACAGCGCCTTCCGGCACATGGATGTGAATGTCGTTTTCGCGGTAGAATTCCGGCGGCAGTTCCAGGGCTTTTGCGTGGTAGCGCAGGTAGCTCACCGCCGCTTCCGCGCTCTCCTTCATCACGTTGCCCAGGGAGCCGGTCAGCTTCAGCTTCCCGGTGCCGGGCAGCACCAGGGCTTCGATGGGCATGATGTCGCCGCCCACGGAAGTCCAGGCAAGGCCGTTGACCACGCCCACGCGGGCTTCGCGGTTGCGGTGGTCCTCTTTATATTTGCGCGCGCCCAGCCACGCTTCCAGGGCGTCCGCTTTCAGGCTGAGCTTGAATTCCGGCGCTTCCGCCACGCGGACGGCGCATTTGCGGCAAAGCGCGGCCAAACGCTGTTCAAGCTTGCGCACGCCGGCTTCGCGGGTGTAGCCGTCAATCACCGCGCGAAGGCAATCATCGTGCAGGCGCAGCTGGCTCTTTTGCAGCCCGTGCTTTTTGATCTGCTTGGGCAGCAGGTGATCCTTGGCGATGTGGAACTTTTCTTCCGCCGTGTAGCTGGGCAGTTCAATGACCTCCATACGATCCAGCAGCGGCATGGGGATGGAGGAGCGGTCGTTGGCCGTGGTGATGAACAGCACCCGGCTCAAATCGAAGGGCAGTTCCACATAATGATCGCGGAAGGTGGCGTTCTGCTCGCCGTCCATGACTTCCAGCAGCGCCGAAGCCGGGTCGCCCCGGAAGTCGCTGCACAGCTTATCAATTTCATCCAGCAGCAGCACCGGGTTGCGGCTGCCCGCCTGCACCAGGGCATTGATGATCCGCCCCGGCATCGCGCCGATGTAGGTCTTCCTGTGGCCGCGGATCTCCGCTTCGTCACGGATCCCCCCCAGGGAGATGCGGGCGAATTTGCGCCCCATGGCGTCGGCCACCGAATGGGCGACGGAGGTTTTGCCCACCCCCGGCGGCCCCACCAGGCAGAGGATCTGCCCCGTAATATCCGGCGAAAGTTTGCGCACCGCAAGCATTTGCAGGATGCGCTCTTTGACCTCCTTGAGGCCGTAATGATCCTTGGCCAGCTTTTTGCGGGCGGCTTCCAGATTGAGCCGGTCCTGGGTCAGTTTGTTCCAGGGCAAGCCCAGTGTGGTTTCAAGGTAAACACTGAGCATCGCGCTTTCCGGCGACTGAATCTGCATCCGCTCCAGCCGTGTGCAATCCTTGTGCAGCTTCTCTTCCACATCCTGCGGCAGGTGGAGCGCCAGCAGTTTTTCGCGGTATTCCGCCGCGTCTTCCTGCGTGGAATCGCTCTCGCCCAGTTCCGCCGAAATGGCGCGGCGCTGTTCGCGCAAAAAGTTTTCGCGCTGGTTTTGCTCCATCTGGTTCTGCACCTGCTCGTTGATGTTGACTTCCACCTGCTGGAGTTCATGTTCCCTGGCCAGCAGGACGCAGAGCAGCTTCAGCCGCGCCAGGGGGTCGGTTTCTTCCAGCACGCTCTGCTTTTCTTCAAAGGGCAAGCTGAGGCTATCGGCCACAAAATTGGCCAGCTTCCCTGCCGAGCGCGAAGAAAGCACCGTCAGCGGAATATCCGGCGGCAACGAGATATAGCGTGCGCAAAGGTCAAACAGGTGCTTGGCCTGGCGCAGCAGCGCTTTTTCTTTGAGTTTATCCGCCTCGGCCACCGAAGGCTCCGCACGGGGCGCGACGAGGGCGCGTAGGCAGGGCTTTTCCTGCACCAGTTCCTTGCACTGCGCCCGGCACTGGCCTTCCACATAGACCCGCGCACCTTCGCCCGCGGAACCCTTGAGCACCTGCCGCACCGTCGCAATCACGCCGATGCTGTGCAGCTGGTGGAGCGTCGGGTTCTCGGTCAGCAAATCCTTTTGCGCCACAAGGAAGATTTCCTGTTGTTCGCGCATAGCGGCTTTCAGCGCGGCGATGGAGCTTTGGCGGCTGATCTCAAAATGCACCCGGGATTCCGGGAACACCACCAGCCCCCGCAGCGGCACCACGGGCAGTTCCCGCAGCGGCGTAAAATCTTTAATAATCATATTCAATATGCCTCAAAGGCTTCCAGGGTCGCGAAGCCGCGCACTTCTTCAAGCACCAGCTTGAGCCGCTGCAACCGCCGTTCATCAAAGCGGCAGATGCGCTTGTAACCGATCACCGTTTCGCTCGCCAGGCGCTCCCACTTCGGCGCCCCCTCCCCCGGGAGGTTGGAATCCCACCACAGGCTGAACTTTTCGATTTGCTGCCCGGTGGCGATGTGTTCCTTCAGCACCACTTTGTTGACGTCGAACGCCTCGCCCAAGTCTAAGATGAATTCCACGGGTTTGCTGAACGCGCCGGAATGCCAATAATGCGTCGGGTCGGGGTCAAGCGCCATCTGCGCGGTGTGGCGGTCGTCTTTGCAATAGTCCGCCGTGAGGGTGGAACCCTCGGCCAGGTTT
>JAITNG010000001.1 GCA_031290595.1 Oscillospiraceae bacterium | reverse complement strand
AAAGACGAGCGGGTGCGAGTGATCCATCAGGCGAACGGCGGGGTTGCCGCTGCCCGCAACGCGGGGCTGGATGCCGCTGTGGGCGAATATATCCAGTTTGTGGATTCCGACGACTGGATTGACCCGGCGATGACCGAAAAGCTGGTGGCAAAGGCAGAAGAATGCGGCTCGGATGTGGTGCAGTGCGCCTATTTTGTTTTGGAGGATGGCGTAACGCCGAAGCGTAGCGGCGATTTTTTCTGTAATTCCTTTGACGCCGCCAAGGCAAACCGGCGCGCATTTTACTTCCGTTTGCACGGCATACACATGGATTACTGGATCATTACCTGCATGAATAAGCTGATTCGTCGCGCTTACCTGGAAAGTATACATTTGCGTTTTAGGGATATGAAGGACGTTGGTTATGAGGATGTTTTGTTTTCTATGTGCCTGTTTGTTTCTGTTCGCCGCGTGGATTATATACGGGAAGCGCTCTACTTCGTTCGGTGCCGCCCGCATTCGCTCACCTCGTCCACCTTCACCGCGCCAGTGAACCGGGTGCGGGAAGTGATCGCGGGAACGCCCGAATTAGAGGCCTTTTGCAGGGCACAAGATGCACACCGGCTCTACCACAGAATATACCCCCTTTATGCCTTCTACATAACATACTATGAATATCGCCGCAGCTCTTATTCAGGTCTGCCGGAGTTTTGGCGGCAGATGGGGGATACCATTGCCCAACTGCATCAATGGCCATTGGCAAGGCGGTATTTTTGGAAGGTAGCGTTCGGGGTCGGCACGGCGCAATATTGTTATTTCAGGCAATATTCACTTGTGTATCAATTGAAAACACGCTTGATTGCTTTTGCCTATGCATTTGGCGGCCCGCGTTTTCTGATTCGCCTGGAACTCAAAGAACCGTCTGTGCAGCAAAAACAAGATCAATGAAAGGATTTCAAAAACCATGAAACACCTCATCCTCCTCTATGACGGCATGGCCGATATGCCTTGCCCTGCTCTGGGCGGCAAAACCCCCATGCAATGCGCCCGCAAGCCGCTGTTTGACGCCATGGGGCGCGATGCGGAAGTCGGCCTGGTGCAGACCGTCGCCAAGGGGCTCAAGCCCGGCAGCGATGTGGCGAACCTCAGCGTTCTGGGTTACGACCCGGCGCAGTATTACACCGGGCGCTCCCCGCTGGAAGCGGTCAGCATGGGCGTGCCGCTGGGCGAGGATGACCTGACGCTGCGCTGCAACCTGGTCACGCTTTCGGCGGAAGAACCCTATGCCGCCAAGACCATGCTGGATTATTCCGGCGGCGATATTTCGACCGCCGAGGCGACGGCGCTGCTTGCCGCCGTGCAGGCGGAACTGGGAACCGCAGAGTTCCAGTTTTACCCCGGCGTGGCCTACCGGCATTGCTTGCTCTGGAAGGGCGGGCGGGCGCAGATCAAGGCGCTGGGCGCGCTCACCCCGCCGCACGATATTACGGATCAGCCCGTGGCGGGTCGTTTGCCCCAGACCGCCGCCGCCGCGCCGCTGCTCCGCATGATGGAAAAGAGCTTTTCGATTTTGCAGGATTACACCGCCGGGCATACCCGCCGGGCGAGCGCCAACAGCATCTGGCTCTGGGGGGAAGGCACGCGCCCGGCGTTGCCCGCCTTTGCCGCTGCGTTCGGCAAAACGGGCAGCATCATTTCGGCGGTCGATCTGCTCAAGGGGATTGGCATCCTGGCCGGTATGCGCACGCCGGAAGTCCCCGGTGCGACGGGTTACATCGATACCAATTATGAGGGCAAGGCGCAGTGCGCGGTGGCGGAATTCCGCGACGGGCAGGATTTTGTGTACCTCCACATTGAGGCCACGGATGAATGCGGCCACCGGGGCGAGGCGGAAAACAAAGTCCGCGCCATCGAACTGATCGACGAACGCGTGCTGCCGATTGTGCTGGCGTACCTTGAAACCTGCGGCGAACCGTTTTCGCTGCTGATTTTGCCGGATCACCCGACGCCGCTGGTGACGCGCACCCACACCAGCGCCCCGGTGCCGTATATGCTCTACCGCAGCGCGGAAAAGGGCAGCGGCAAAGGCGTGGCCACCGTGACGGAAGAAACCGCCGCAGCGACGGGGAACTTTGTGGCGGAAGGGCCGCAAATCATCCGCAAGTTTTTTGGCGAATAATAGGAGTATGATGAACGAAGAAACGACAGTGCCACAGGCGGAAGACCTGGAAGAACTGAAGGGCGTCGTGGAAGCTCTGACCTTCCGCAACGAAGAGAGCGGCTTCACCGTGCTGGATCTTGCTACGGCGGGGGAGCTGGTGACGGCCGTGGGGGTTCTGCCCGGGGTTTCGCCCGGCGAAGAGCTGCGCCTGCGCGGGCGCTGGACGCGCCACCCGACGTTTGGGCGGCAGTTCAACGCCAGCTTTTGCGAGCGCACCATGCCCACCAGCCAGGGGGACGTTTTAAAATACCTCTCCTCCGGCGTGGTGCGGGGCGTGGGGCCTGCCATGGCGCTGCGCATTGTGGAACTTTTTGGCGACGAAACGCTTTCGATCCTGGAAAGCAACCCCCAGCGCCTGGCCACGGTGAAGGGGATTTCACGCGCAAAGGCCGATGAAATCAGCGAAAGCTACCGGCAGCAATTTTCGCTGCGGCAGGTGATGCTTGCGCTCGAACACCTGGGCATGACGACCTCCGAATGCTTGCGCACGCACAAGGTCTATGGTTCGCGTGCGGCGGAGCTGATCCAGGCGAACCCCTATATCCTCTGTGAAGGCGGCCTTGGCATCGGGTTTGAACGGGCGGATTCCATTGCCCGCGCCCTGCCGGAGCCGCCCGGCGGCGCTTTCCGCGTGGAAGCGGGCATTTTGCACGTCATGCGCCGCGCCGCCGGGCAGGGGCATACCTGCGTCCCCCGGCGCAAGCTGCCCGCCCCCGCCGCCGCCCTGCTGGGCGTTGCGGCGGAAGAAGCCGAAGCGGCCATTGACCCGATGCTCGAACAGCGGCGGCTGATCGCCTGGGATCCCAACGAAAATAAGCCGGAACAGCCCGGCGGTGATGTGTATATTTTTTTGCCCTGGCTCTATACTGCCGAGAGCAGCGCCGCGCAACGGATCGATTTTTTGCGGCGTTTCCCCCCGGCGGAAACAAAGCTCAACGGCGACCCGGAAGAGATCATTTGCCGGATGGAGGATCGCCACGGCCTACATTATGACGAAAACCAGCGCCTGGCCATGCGCACGGCGCTCCAGCGCGGTCTGCTGATCCTCACCGGCGGCCCCGGCACCGGCAAAACGACGACGCTCAAGGGCATTTTAGAACTCTTCAATGCAGCAAATCTAAAAGTCGCGCTGGCAGCGCCCACGGGGCGCGCCGCCAAGCGGATGCAGGAACTTACGGGCGCGGCTGCAAAGACGATTCACCGGTTGCTGGAAGTGGAGTGGACGCAGGACGACCGCCAGACCTTTGCCCGCAACCAGCGCAACCCCCTGGAAGCCGGGGCGGTGATCATCGACGAAATATCGATGGTTGATATTTCGCTTTTTGCGGCGCTGCTGGAAGCGCTGCCACTGGGCTGCCGTTTGGTGCTGGTGGGGGACGCCGACCAGCTGCCCCCGGTCGGCGCGGGGAGCGTGCTGCAAGACCTGCTGCGGGCGGGCGAGCTGCCCGTGGTGCGGCTCCAGCACATCTTCCGCCAGGCGATGGAGAGCATGATCATCCTCAATTCGCACAGGATCGTCCGGGGCGAACTGCCGGAACTGGGCGCAAAAGACCGGGATTTTTTCTTTTTGGAACGCCGCAGCGCATTCCGAGCCGCGCAAACCGTGGCAGAACTCTGCGCCAAGCGCCTACCCAAGGCCTATGACCTGAACCCCCTGCGGGATATTCAGGTGCTTTGCCCGTCGCGCAAGGGGGAGTGCGGTACCGCGCGGCTCAATGAATTGCTTCAGGAAGCGCTCAACCCCCAGGTGGGCGCGACCAAGCGGGAAATCAAGCTGAACCGCCGCCTCTTCCGCGAAGGCGACAAGGTGATGCAGGCCAAAAACAACTACGACCTCATCTGGAAGAGACCGGGGGAGGCTGAAAGCGGGCAGGGGATTTATAACGGCGACATCGGGATCATCGAAAAAATCCTGCCGCCGCAGGGGATCATGCACATTCGCTTTGACGACCGGGTGGCCGAATACCCCTTTGACACAGCTGAGGAACTGGAACACGCCTTCGCCGTGACGGTGCATAAGAGCCAGGGCAACGAATTCCCCGCTGTAGTGATGCCCGTGGCCGGGGTGATTGATATGCTGGCCTACCGCAACCTGCTTTACACCGCCGTCACCCGCGCCCGCCGCTTCATGATCCTGGTGGGCAGCCGCGAAGACGTGCGCCGCATGGTGGAAAACCACCGCAAGGCGCTGCGCTACACCGCCCTGGCCGGCTTTTTGGCGGCAGCGCAGCCGCCAGCGGAGTCGTCGGCGGGGTGAGGGAAACGGACTACAGGTTCATTGCAAATGAATACTATTCACATTGGCGAGTGAACAAATACTTGTAAGTGTATTGACAAGTTGTCAATTTTAGGGTAATATAGGTATAGCCTGTCGGGGCGGCGGCTGCACGATGCTCCTTCGCTTGCGGAGCCGCATACGCCTTTCCTCACGCAAATACCCGAGGAAAGGAGGTGGTGCCTTTATGGGATTTGCAGTTTTTGCAGTTTTGTGGCAGGCGGCTGTTGAAACATACGCTGCCGTGGCGGCGGATATTCCGTTTGCCATCCAGATCGCGCAAGCGATCTTGCCCTTGTTCCGTTGTATCTTGTTCCGTTGTATAATGGAATACATAGAGAAATAACCGCCCCCAAGCCTCACAAACTTCGGGCGGTTAGTTCTTTCGCCTTTTGAGGAAAGGACGCAGCCGATAACCGGCAGGTCAACTTTTCTATTCATATTATAGCGCCGCTGCGCCGCTCTGTCAAGTCTTTTTGCAATTTCTCTGCCCTACCTGCGAAAAAACGCTTGACAGCCCCGCGCAAGGTTGCTATAATATATCATGGCTTGCGAAAGTGGCGGAACCGGCAGACGCGCACGTTTGAGGGGCGTGTGGTATTACACCGTACGGGTTCAAGTCCCGTCTTTCGCACCACCGGCTGCGCCGGGGCTTGATGCCTGCGGCGCAGTTGCTTTTATTTGCAGCATACATCCAAAAAATTCTGTGGAAGGAATGAAGACCAACATGAACGTACTGAACAAAAAATCCATTGAGGATGTTGACCTCAAGGGCAAGCGCGTGCTGGTGCGCTGCGATTTCAACGTGCCGCTCGCCGAAGGCAAAATCACCAGCGATAAGCGCATCGTCGCTTCGCTCCCCACGGTGGAATACCTGCTTGCGCAGGGCGCGAAGGTGATCCTTTGCTCCCACCTTGGCCGCCCAAAAGGGGAGCCGGATCCGGCGTTTTCGCTGGCGCCGGTCGCCGCGCGGCTGAGTGAGCTGCTGCACCTGGAGGTCAAAATGGCCACCGACGTGGTGGGCGAAAGCGCCCGGAGCCTTGCCGCTGCGCTCCAGCCCGGCGAAGTGCTGCTGCTGGAAAATGTGCGCTTTGAAAAAGGCGAAACCAAAAACGACCCCGCGCTTTCCCAGCGCTTCGCGGCGCTGGCCGATGTTTTCGTCAACGATGCGTTCGGCTCCGCCCACCGGGCGCACGCTTCCACCACGGGTGTGGCGGATTACCTCCCGGCAGTCGGCGGCTTCCTGATCCGCAAGGAGATTCAGTTCATGGGCGGTGCACTCGAAGATCCCAAACGCCCCCTGACGGCGATCCTGGGCGGCGCAAAGGTTTCGGATAAAATCGGCGTGATCAGCAATTTGCTTGAAAAGGTCGATACCCTCATCGTCGGCGGCGGGATGGCCTACACCTTCTTCGCCGCACAGGGCAACACCGTCGGCACCTCCCTGTGCGAGCCGGAAAAGTTCGAGCTTGCGCTCGCTATGCTCAAAAAGGCCGAAGAAAAGGGCGTGCGCTTCCTCCTGCCGGTGGATACGGTCGTGGGCAAGGAATTTGATGCGAACACCGAAGCGAAGACCGTCGCTTCCGATGCGATCCCCGATGGCTGGATGGGGCTGGACATCGGCGAAAAGACCCGCACGATCTTTGCCGATGCAATCAAGGGCAGCGGCACGGTGATCTGGAACGGCCCCATGGGCGTGTTTGAGTTTGAGCAGTTTGCCAAAGGCACGGTCGCCGTGGCAACAGCGGTCGCCGAAAGCGGCGCGATCTCCATCATTGGCGGCGGCGATTCAGCGGCAGCGGTGCAAAAGCTGGGCTTTGCGGCCAAGATGAGCCACATCTCCACCGGCGGCGGCGCATCGCTGGAATTTTTGGAAGGCAAAGAACTCCCCGGGATTGCCTGTTTGAACGAGAAGGCGTAAACCATTGTTTCAGCTATAGAACCAGCCCCTTCCATCGTGCGATGGAAGGGGCTGGTTCGTTTAGAAATACTGTTCTGCGTCTAATATAATACTATTCCTCACAGAGGGCGGCGGCCGTTTCATCGTTGAATACCGGGGCTTTTATTGAAAAGGGAATCCCGTTATTCAAAACGACCTGACGCAGGAAGATCGTGACGGCTTCTGAAGTCGTCATCCCCAAAAACTGCAAAACGCTATCGGCCTGCGTTTTTATCTCCGGGTCAATGCGGATGGTCATAGCGGATGTTTTCGGCATGAAAACACCTCCTTTCGCTTTCATTATACTCTATTGTATGTGCGATGTCAATACATTATTCGCTACACCACGCCGCTTTCCAGAATGCTGAATGCGCGGTTGTCGCAATCGATTTCCGCCATTGCGCCGTAGGGCAACATGCAGATGGGCGATGTGTGGCCGAAGGGCAGATTGTAGAGGATAGGCAGGCCGGTCAAGCCAAACTCCTGGCCGACCACTTGTTGAATCGCCTGTTTATAGGCAGGGTCTTCGGGGTGCTGGTTGAACCGGCCAAACACGACGCCGTGCAGGCTGTGCAGTATTTTCTCTTCCCCCAGCCAGCGGAGGAAGCGCATCAAATCTCCCGGGTTCATGCACGCGGTGACGTCTTCAACAAAGAGGATATTGCCGGGGGTATATAGATGCTTTCGCAGCTCCGGCGTTGCCTCTTCAAGGGAACCCATATGCCCGCCAAACAGCCGCCCCGTCGCCTTGCCGCTGCCCTGCAAGCATACAAAGCCGCTGTGCGCATGGTATTGCTTCACTTGCCTTGCGTTTTCGTATTCCGTTGCATCGCAGGTGAACTCGCCAGGCGCTGGTATGCGCCCGATTGGCTGCGCATCAAAAAGCGCTTTGCGGAACCAATGCTTGCTATAGGGGTGCAACCCCTGCGGGTCGGCGATATTCGTCAACAAATTCGCGCCGTAAAAGGTGGAAAGCCCGGCGCTCTGGCACATCAGGTGGATGCTCGTCGTATCCGAATAGCCGATCAACACTTTGGGATTG
This sequence comes from Oscillospiraceae bacterium, assembly GCA_031290595.1. Lineage (GTDB taxonomy): Bacteria > Bacillota > Clostridia > Oscillospirales > Acutalibacteraceae > WRMQ01. Next base: position 6,090 of record JAITNG010000001.1, on the reverse strand, counting down.
CTGCGGATCACGTCAAAATCCACATAAGGCAACAAACGGATGGCGTCATTGCCGCCGATGTTGGCGATGACGCCCCGGAGCGAAGGATCCGCAAAAGCAGCCATCAAATCTTCGGCGCGGGCTTCGGGGTGTTTTGCAATATAATCTTCGCCTTGCAGCGCGTGGCGCATCGGCACGGCCTCCAGGCCAAATTCGCTTTTGAGCCGGGCTACGCCCAACGCATACCGCCAATGTATATCCGCATCGCCCGCGCAGCCCCAGGAAAGGGATACCGTGGCAATTTTATCGCCGGGGTGCAGTTTGGCGGGTTTTTTGAGGGGCATGGCTTCACCTCCATAAATTGATTGCAATTCACGTCAAATCCATAACATACGTCACGCCCACGCGGGTGAACCCGCTTTTTTCATAGAGCCGGTGGGCGGCGTATCTTGCCGCGCCGGTCGAAAGGGCGACGCTTTGGCATTGCTGCTGCTTGGCAAACGCGATGCAAGCCGCCAGGAGCAGCTGCCCTGCGCCGTTCCGGCGGCTATCCGCGGCGACGACCAGTTCTTCAATGAACGCAAAATCGCCCGCTTCCACCAGCGACCGGTTGACGGTCAGCCCGGCAACGCCGATGCTGTTTTCGCCTTCCTTTGCCACAAAATATTGTTTGCTTTCGTCGCGCAAAATCCGTTGGAACGTCTTTGCATATTCCGCAAACGGCGGTTGATACGCCGTGCCTGCGCCATCCCAACCGTCGCTTGCCAGCGCGCAAATCAAAGGATATATACCCGCGCAGTCGCCCGGGCTTGCTGTGTGGATTGTGATGTTTGCCATGGCGCTTTCCCTCCGCTGCTTCGTAATGATCGTATTATACGCCCTATGGAGCGAAAAAGCAAGCGGCGTAAAATTGCTTGCACCCAACTTGACAAGCCTCTTCCCCGCCTGTATAATAGATGCATACAGGAAGGGGGCTTTTTCTTGCGTGAACTGGATGTTGCGCTGGCGGAGGACGCTGTGGCGCGGCTCTGCATAGAGGCAAACCTGCACCTGCCCGCGCCGCTCCGGGAACGGATTTCCCTGGCGGAACAGGCGGAGGACGCGCCGCTGGCCAAGGAGATCCTGGGCGACCTGCTGCGCAACCTGGATGCTGCGGAAGCGCTGCACCTGCCCGTCTGCCAGGATACCGGCATGGCGGTGATTTTTGCCGAACTTGGGCAGGATCTGCACCTCACCGGGGGCGGCTTTGAAGACGCGCTGCGCCGGGGCGTGGCCAGGGGATACAAAGAAGGCTACCTGCGCTGTTCGGTGGTGGAAGACCCGCTGCGGCGCAAAAACACCGGGGATAATACGCCGCCGGTGCTGCACCTGCGCCTTGTGCCGGGGGATCGCCTGCACCTTTCCGTCGCCCCCAAGGGCTTTGGCAGCGAAAACATGAGCCGCCTGCAAATGCTGACCCCCGCCGCCGGGGCGGATGAAATCGTCGCCTTTGTGCTGGAAAGCGTGCGCCTGGCCGGGAGCAACCCCTGCCCGCCCATTACGCTGGGCGTCGGCGTTGGCGGCAACTTTGAATCCTGCGCACTGCTGGCCAAACGGGCGCTCTGCCGCCCCGCCGGGCAAAGCAGCGCCGATCCCTTTTATGCCGCGCTGGAAGCACGCATCCTGGAAGAGGTCAACCGGCTGGGCATCGGTCCGCAGGGCTTTGGCGGCAAAACCACGGCGCTCTGGGCGGCCATCGAAGCCGCGCCCACCCACATCGCCGGGCTGCCGGTGAGCGTCAACATCGGCTGCCACGTCACCCGCCATGCGGAAGTGACGCTGTAAAATTTATGATTTTTTTCATTTTGTTCACGAAATACTCTTTTCTTTTGCATGAAAATGTGCTATACTGAAAACACCAAAACGGGAAAGGGAGTGGCACCATGAAAATGACCGTTGTGGGGCGCAAATGCGCCGTGAGCCCCGCATTCCAGGAACACGCGGCAAAGAAGCTGGCAAAAATCGAGCATCTTCTGGGGCAGGGTGCGGACCAGGCGGAAACCAGGATCACCGCCACCGCACAAAAAACCACCGTTTCAGTGGAAGTCACGGTGGCCTACCAGGGTCTGGTGATCCGCGCAGAAGAGAACGCACAGCAGATCAACGAGGCGCTGGATTCCTGCGTGGACGCGCTGGTGCGCCAGCTGCGCAAAAACAAAACGCGGCTCGAAAAACGCATCCGTGCAGCGCGGCTTTCCGATTTTGCGGAAAGCGAACCCCGCATCGAAGAAGAAACCGTATTCGACCTTGTGCGCACCAAAACGATCCCCCTCAAGCCCATCGATGTGGAAGAAGCGATCCTGCAAATGAACCTGCTCGGGCATCAGTTTTTCCTCTTCCTCAACGCGGAAACCGACACGGTGAACCTGGTTTACCGCAGGCACGGCGGCGGCTACGGCGTGCTGCTACCGGAATAAAGGCAACCAGGCAGTCTTTTGGCGGGGAATGCTGGCGCATTCCCCGCTGTATACACAAAAAACACATGCGGCTATGGCGGAACTGGCAGACGCGCTGGATTTAGGTTCCAGTCCGAAAGGGTGCAGGTTCGATTCCTGTTAGCCGCACCAAACGCTTGACAGGGGGTAAAGTTGTGGGCAAACTATGCGTATATTTGGAAACCACCATGTTCAATCGCTATTTTGAGGATGGGCGGGAATTTGCAAAGGAAACTAAGTTGCTCTTTGAACAAATGAAATCCGGCAACATTGAAGGCTTTACATCCCTTGCCGTTCTTGAAGAGCTGGAAAACGCCCCGGAACCCAAGCGCAGCGATATGCTAAACCTGATCCCCGCCTATGGCGTCACTGTGTGGCAAGTCGAGCAAGCCGCCTATGATTTGGCTGATCTTTATATTGAAATGGGAATTATCCCGGCACGTTTTCGGATGGATGGCGTTCATATTGCCATGGCGGCAATCAATAATATGGATTCCATCATCAGCCTGAATTTCCACCACATCAACAAACTGAAAACAAAAACCGCAACGGAGATTATTCACCGCATGAAGGGCTACAGCACCCCCTACATCTGCACGCCAATGGAGGTAATTGAAAATGAAACAGGATTTTGAGGATGAGCTTGATGTGATCCGCGTGAAGCTATACGAGAATACAAAGGGCAAAAGCAATGCCTATGTCGCCAATCAAACCAACGCTGTGGGCAAACGTATTGCCGAAAAGTACGGCATCACCGTTGTGAAGGGCGAAACAATCCAGGCTGCGCCACAATTTCCAATCGCAGGGTAAAATGCTCGCAAGCCGTCAGCCGCCAATTGCCAAACCGCGTGCCATGGAGGCCATCATGCCATTCACCTCCCCCCAGGCGCAGCCTTCGTTTTTTGGCTGGGATTCGCTCCGTTCGCCCAAGACCGGGCTGTTGGCCGAGGGCGGCGGGCAGCTGGGTATTTATGGCGTCGGGGCTTTACAATGCTTCTTTGATGCAGGCGTCACGTTCCCCTATTATATCGGCGTTTCGGCGGCGGCGGCCAATTTGGCCTCCCACCTGGCCGGGCACCGCGAACGCACCGCGCGGTTCTATCTGGAATATGCCCTGCGCAAGGAATACATGGGCTTTCGTTCCTATTTGCAGACGGGTTCTTTCTTTAACATGCACTATATTTATGATACTTTGACCAATCACCTTGACCCCATCAATTATGAAACGCTGCTGGCTTGCCCGGATGAAATCCGGGTGGTTGCGACCAACGCCGCGACCGGCCGGGCGGAATACTTTGACAATGGCGCCTTTGCCGGGCGGCACTGCACGGCGCTGATGGCTTCGTGCAGCCTACCCGTCTATTGCCGCCCGGTGGAAATCGACGGCAGCTTCTTTTTTGATGGCGGCGTGGCGGATTCCCTCCCGGTGGAGCAGCTGCTGGCCGATGGCTGCGAGCGCGTTGTGGCGCTGCTCAACCGACCTGCGGGCTACCAAAAACGCCCCGAAAAAGGATCCCTCTTCTACAGCATCCTGCTGCGGCAATGGCCGGAAACCGCGCACGCCCTGCGGAAGCGGCATCTGAACTACATCGCGTCGCTCCAAAAATTGGAAGCGCTTGAACGTGAGGGACGCGCCGTGCTGATCCGCCCAAAAGTGGCGCTGCCGATGCGCACCTTCACCCGCCGCCCCCGCGCCTTGCTGGAACAGGTGCAGCAACAGGGCTACGAAGACGCAAAAGCGGCGCTGGCGCTATCATAATACTACTACAAAAAAGCGGCACGCCCGGTGAAGGACGCGCCGCTTCTTTTTATGATTGGTTCAAAATCTTGCGGTTACAGCCACAGGAAACCCAGCAGGAAGATGGCCGCCAACAGCTGCCAGAAGCTATACTGCACCCGCACTTCTGTGCGATACACCGTGACCAGCACGCCACCCACCAGTTGCTTGCCTTCGATGATCGCCGTGCCGGTGATGTGGTGATAAGAAACCCTGCCGCTGGCCTTGTCGATGCTGAGTACCTTCTCGTTGCCGGAAAACCATTCGATGGCTGCCGTATCCCGCTCAATGAAGCTAAGGCAGGTTTCATTGAGCGTGAGCGAAAGTTTCGACGTCGGATCGGTGATGGGCGGCTCCGGCTCGGTGGAACCACCGCTACCTGTCACCGTAACAACGCAGGTTGCCTTTTTGTTCGTATCCCCCGCAGCTGTGGCTGTGATCGTCGCCGTACCAATCACATGGGCCGTCACTACGCCGCTGTCGCTGACGCTGACCACGGCACTGTTGGAGGAACTCCAAGTAACGCCCTGGTTGGCGGCGTTGCTGGGGGCAATCGTCGCGGTCAAAGTATACGTTTCGCCATTTTGTATGGAAACTGTGGTGGGGCTAACTGTGATGCCGCTCACCTGGATGGCCGTCACCGTCACAACGCAGGTTGCCTTTTTGCTCGTATCCCCCGCAGCAGTAGCCGTGATGGTCGCCGTGCCAACAGCGTTGGCCGTCACAACGCCGCTGGTGCTTACACTGGCTACTGTGCTGTTAGACGAACTCCACGTTACGCCTTGATTGGCGGCGTTGCTGGGGGCGATTATTCCTGTTATGGTATACGTGTCGCCATTCTGCACTGAAATTGTAGTTGGACTAACTGTGATGCCAGTAACAGGCACCGCCGTCACCGTAACAACGCAGGTCGCTTTCTTGCTCGTGTCCCCCGCCGCAGTAGCCGTGATGGTCGCCGTGCCAACTGCGTTGGCTGTCACTACGCCGCTGGTGCTTACGCTGGCCACGGTGCTGTTAGACGAACTCCAGGTAACGCCCAAATTATCCGCGTTGCTGGGGCTGATGGTTGCCGTCAAAGTATACGTGTCGCCATTTTGCACTGAAACTGTGGTAGGCGTGACCGTGATGCCTGTGACCGGGACAGGCACCGCCGTCACTGTCACTATGCAAGTTGCCTTCTTGGTGGTATCTCCCGCAGCCGTGGCCGTAATGGTCGCCGTGCCAACTGCATTGGCCGTCACAACACCTGTGCTGCTTACACTAGCAACGCTTGCGTTGGAGGAACTCCACGTAACGCCCAAATTATCCGCGTTGCTGGGGCTGATAGTTGCCGTCAAAGTATACGTATCGCCATTTTGCACTGAAACTGTGGTAGGCGTGACCGTGATGCCCGTGACCGGGACAGGCACCGCCGTCACTGTGACAACGCAGGTCGCCTTTTTGCTCGTATCCCCCGCCGCAGTAGCCGTGATGGTCGCCGTGCCAACTGCGTTGGCCGTCACAACACCTGTGCTGCTTACACTAGCAACGCTTGCGTTGGAGGAACTCCACGTTACGCCCAGATTATCTGCGTTGCTTGGGCTGACTGTTGCCGTCAAAGTATACGTGTCGCCATTTTGCACTGAAACCGTGGTAGGCGTAACCGTGATGCCTGTGACCGGGACAGGCACCGCCGTCACCGTCACAACGCAGGTCGCCTTTTTGCTCGTATCCCCCGCCGCAGTGGCGGTGATCGTCGCTGTGCCAACTGCGTTGGCTGTCACTACGCCGGTGGTGCTTACGCTGGCCACGGTGCTGTTGGAGGAACTCCACGTAACGGCCGGGGTGGCGGCGTTGCTGGGGGCAAGTGTTGCTGTTAAA